>NZ_CP066171.1:1810974-2112804 GCF_028867705.1 Thermoleophilum album
GCACAACCAGGCGTCGACGGTGCCGAAGCGGGCGGCACGCCCGGCCGCCCGCACCGCCTCGGCGTTACGCAAAAGCCACTCGATCTTCGTCGCCGAGAAGTAGGGATCGAGCAACAGCCCGGTGCGCTCGCGCACGAGCGGCTCGTGCCCCTCGCTGCGCAGCTCCTCACAGCGAGCGGCGGTGCGCCGGTCCTGCCAGACGATTGCGCGCGCTAGCGGGCGCCCGCTGCGCGCGTCCCACGCGACGACCGTTTCGCGCTGGTTGGTGATGCCGATCGCGCGCAGCTGCGCGCCTTCTATACCGGCTTCGCGCAAGGCGTCGCGCGCAGCGGCGAGCGCGCTCGCCAAAAGCTCCTCGGGGTCGTGTTCCACCCAGCCCGGCCGCGGATAGTGCTGGCGGATCTCGCGGTAGCCGCGGCCGCGCGGGCGCGCCTCGTCATCGAAGACGATCGCCGTCGACCCAGTCGTTCCCTGATCGATCGCGAGAATCATGCTTTCTGTCCGATGGCTGGCGGAGCTGCGGGTGCGGGCGGTATCTTGCCGCGCCGCAGGGGATCCAAGGAGAGGAGGAGGACGAGTCGATGCCCGAGGTTCCTGCTCACATCACCGGCACGGTCTGGAAGATCGAGTGCGAGGTGGGCCAACAGGTCGAGGAAGGCGACACCCTCGTCGTGCTCGAGTCGATGAAGATGGAGATGCCCGTCGAAGCCGAAGAGGCCGGGACGGTCAAGGAGATTCTCTGCGAAGAGGGCCAGGCCGTCTCCGAGGGCGACCCGCTGGTGATCATCGAGTGACGGTGGCCCCGTCGCCGGCTCGCTGTCGGCGGCGCGGCGCCATCACGCCGTCCCAGATTTCGACCAGAGCGGCGACGAGGTCGGCGTCGCTGACGCCCGTCGAGCCGACGATCTGCTGGTAGCAGGCGCGCTCGACACCCCACACGAGCGCGACCGACAAGGCGCGCGCCTGGACCGGGTCGACGCCGTCGGCCACCAGCCGGCGCTCGGTGCCGGCGACGAAGCGCTCGACGAGACCGCGCCAGAAGCGTGCCGTCGGCTCGTCGTAGGTCGACGCCTCGACCACGGCGCGCAGCAGTGCGGCGTGCTCGCGGTGCAGGCGCAAAATCGCGTCGAGTGCCTCGGCCAGCTCCTCGCGCGTGCCCTCTCCGCTCCACCACTGCTCGGCTTGCTCGTAGAGGGCCGCCGCGACCTGCTCGGTGAGCCGTTCCAGAAGCTCGCGCTTGTCGCGGAAGTAGAAGTAGAAGGCGGTGCGCGTGAGACCGGCGCGCTCGGTGATTCGGGCGACGCTCAGCTCGGCGAGCGAAGTCCCCTCGCGCAATAGCGCTTCGGCGGCTTGCAGCAGCTTCGCCTCGCCCTCTCGGGGACCGGCATCGTCGCCTCCTCGCCGCGACAGCGCGCCGCTATGGCGCTGGGTGAGCCCGCGCCGCGCTCCGACCGCTGATCCCTCGTCAGACACTCGTACCAGCGAGTCTACGCCAGGGTGCGGAGCGCAGCTTGAGGCATCTCTTGACACTTCGCCGAGGCATCTCTTGACATCTCGCTTGACAATGTGTCAAGAACCGCCTACCTTTGTCGCCGGGCGGCGACGGCGCCGCTGCAGTCGGAGCCGTTCCGGCGCCCGCGAGCATCGGAACGACGCTCGCGCGAGGCTTCGCGGACGACAAAGGAGGCGTCGAAGTGGCAAACCTGCTCGAGCTCACGCGCCAGGGCGACCCGGGAACGATCGTCGACGAGTCGCAGCTCGACAAGATCCAACTGCAAAACCCCCAGCAGCTCTACGAGCTGTGGGAGCGCCAGCACTGGTCAGCGCACGCGATCGATCTCTCCCGCGACGTCGACGACTGGCTAGCGGTACCTGACGACGAACGCGAGTACATGCTCTGGAGCTTGTCGTCGTTCTTCATCGGTGAAGAGCGGGTCACCACTCAGTTTTCCGGTCTGGTCATGGCCTATGAAGACCAATCGGAAGAGGCCTACCTCACGACCCAACAGGTCGACGAGGCTCGCCACACGCAGTTCTTCGCCCGCTACTACGACACCGTCTTCAAGATCGGCGGCGGTATCGACGCTCAGCTCGAGCGCGTGCGCGAGCACGTCAACGATGCGTTCGTGAAGCTGTTCGACGAAGCGCTCGTGGACGCCAACAAGCGGTTGATCGCCGATCCCAGCGACCGCGACGCGAAGATCGATTTCGTCACCACCTACATGATGGTGATCGAGGGAACCCTGGCTCTCACCGGCCAGCACACGATCACGCGCTCGCTCGAAGAGCGCGGCATCATGCCCGGGTTCGTCGAAGGGTTCCGGCACATCGCCACCGACGAGCACCGTCACGTCGCCTACGGCACCTGGTATTTGCAACAGGCGGTCAGGCGCGACCGCTCGGCTGCCGAGCGCATCCAGGCGAAGTTGGCCGAGCTACTCCCGGTGGCAGCCGAGGTGCTGGTGCCGCCAGGGCACTCGCTCGACGAGGAGTGGGAACTCTTTGGCTTCACCCGCAGCGACGTCCACGGATTCGCCTTCCAAGCACTGTCGCGACGGCTTAAGGTGATCGGCCTCGGGGTGCCGCAGTTGGTCTAGGGCTGCGCAGCTACCTCTACTCGATCTCGGAACAAACGAGCGCTCAAACGAGCGCCGCGACGTTCGTACCGGCACGACGTACGTGGCCTGAAGGGACCGCTCCCGGCCGGGCTGGTGACCGCTCGGTCGGGAGCGGTTTTATGATCGGGCGCCACCCGCGGACGCGGGTTTTCGCTAACGCGCGCGATTCGCTGACAGGCTCAATGGGACCGACAC
Source organism: Thermoleophilum album (assembly GCF_028867705.1). Taxonomy (GTDB): domain Bacteria; phylum Actinomycetota; class Thermoleophilia; order Solirubrobacterales; family Thermoleophilaceae; genus Thermoleophilum. Next base: position 1,813,788 of record NZ_CP066171.1, read on the forward strand.
TGGGCGACCAGCTAGCTGGCGGAAAACTCGTCCTCGACCATCCCGACAAGGGGGTCGCGCGCATCACCATCCGTAACGAGCGCCGGCGCGGGGCGCTCGACCAAGAGATGCTCGACGCGCTCGCGACCGTGCTCGCCGAGCTCGACGCTCGTTGCCTGGTGGTCCGCGGCAGTGGCGACGTTTTCTCGGCCGGCTACGACATCGGCGATCTCGACGGCTCCGATCTCGCGGCAGCTGCCGAGCGCCTCGTCGCCCACCCCTTCCACGCGGCGATGGAGGCGCTCGAGAACTACCCCTACCCGGTCGTGGCGCAGCTCAACGGCCACGCCATCGGCGGCGGGCTCGAGCTCGCGGTCACCTGCGACGTGCGCGTAGCGGCGAGCGGTATCAAGCTGGCGATGCCACCGGGACGCTTGGGATTGATCTACTCGCACACCGGCCTGCGCAAGTTCCTCGACGCCTGCGGCCCAGCAGCCACCGCCGAACTGTTTTTCACCGCCCGCAACATCAGCGCTGAACGCGGCCGCGAGCTTGGGCTGATCAACCACGTGGTCGCCGCGCAGGAACTCGAAGAGTTCACGCGAACGCTCGCCCGCGACATCGCCTCCTGTTCACCGCTCTCTCTGCGCGGCAACAAGCGCATCATCCGTACCTTGCGGGCCGAGCGCTGGCGGCTCCCAGCAGACGTCGAGCAGGAGCTCGTCGCGCTGCGCGAGTCGTGCTTCCGCTCCGAAGACTTCCGCGAGGGCATTCGTGCGTTCGCGGAGAAGCGCGCGCCCCAGTGGAGCGGCCACTAGGCGACACAATCGCAGCCGGCGCCTTATAGTGCGCGGGCGCGCCGTCCGTCCGGCGCGCGACGTACGGTCACTTCTAAGGGGAGCGGTCGCGCAGGAGGTGCACAGGCAGTGCCGCCGTTGATCACGCGGGAGGAGGCCCTCGAGCTCGGGAAGATCGAGGACCACGCCGAGATCGAGAAGCTCGTCGAACGCGCCTGGCGCGTTCGCCTCGAACGGTTCGGCGACTCCACCGATCTCTGCTCGCTCGTCAACGCCAAGTCCGGCGGCTGTGCCGAGGACTGTGGCTTCTGCGCCCAGTCGCGCTACGCGTCGGCCGACACGCCGATGCACCCGATGATGGAGCCCGAGCAGATCCTCGAGCACGCGAAGGCCGCCGAGGCTGCCGGCGCACACCGTTTCTGCATGGTCACGCAGGGCCAAGGCTTGTCGAAGCGCGACTTCGAGAAGATTCTCGAGGGCGCGCGCTTGGTCGCCGAACACACCAACCTCAAGCGTTGCGTGTCGATCGGCCACATCTCTCCCGAGCGGGCGCGCAAGCTCAAGGAAGCGGGGGTACAGCGCGTCCACCACAACGTCGAGACCGCGCGCTCCTACTACCCCGAGGTCTCGACCACCGTCCGCTACGAGGGGCGCTTGCGCACCATCCAGGCCGTCAAGGAAGCGGGCCTCGAGACCTGTGTCGGCGGGATCCTGAACCTCGGCGAGTCGCCCGAACAACGCGTCGAGATGGCGTTCGAACTCGCCGAGCTAAACCCGACGAGCGTTCCCATCAACCTCCTCAACCCGCGCCCGGGGACGAAGTTCGGCGATCGCCCGCTGATGGATCCCTGGGAGGCTGTCAAGTGGATCGCGATTTTCCGCTTGATCCTCCCCGACGCCCTCTTCCGTCTGTGCGGCGGGCGCAACGAAAACCTCGGCCTCGGCGAATTCCAGAAGCTGGCGGTGAAGGCGGGGCTGAACGGGGTGATGATGGGCAATTTCCTCACCACCCTCGGATCGGATCCGGCCTGGGATCGCAAGCTCTTCACCGACCTCGGCCTCAACGTGTGGCGCCAGCCCGACAACGGGTCCAACCCGCGGCCCGACAACCGCTCGGGATGGCTCGAGGGCGAGACGCCGCGCACGCCGATCGACGACCTCATCGACAGCCAGTCCGAAGCGCCGCTGTGGAACCCAGCGCGACAGCTGCGCCGGCGCAAGAAGCGCTACGTGCCGCCGCGTCCCGACGGGGCGCCGAACCGCGGCCTGCGGGTCGTCCAGGTCGAGCCCGAGCGCGAGCGGGCGGCGACCGCCTGAGGCGATGCAGAGCGAGCTCGAGCAGCGCCTCGCCGAGCTTCGCGACAAAGGTCTCTATCGCCGGTTGCGAGTGATCTCTGGCCCGCAGGGGCCGCGCGTGCTGCTCGACGGCAAGCCCGTCCTGTTGCTCTGCTCGAATAACTATCTAGGGCTTGCCGACGATCCGCGCGTGCGCGGCGCGGCCGCCGAGGCAGCGATGCGCTACGGCGCCGGCGCTGGCGCCTCTCGCCTGGTGAGCGGGAACATGACCGTTCACCGGCGCCTCGAGGAGCGCCTGGCCGAGTTCAAGGGCTACGAGGCGTGTGTCCTGTTCGGCTCGGGCTACCTCGCCAACACCGGCGTGATCCAGGCCTTAGCCCGCGCCGGCGAGGTGGTGCTCTCGGACGAGCTCAACCACGCCAGCATCATCGATGGCTGTCGCCTCGCCAAAGCCGAGCGGTTCGTCTATCGCCACTGCGATCTCGAGCATCTCGAGTGGGGTCTGCGCAAGGCAGAGGGACGAGCGAGCTTGATCGTCACCGACTCGGTTTTCTCGATGGACGGTGACGTGGCACCGCTCGCCGAAATCGTCGAGCTCGCCGAGCGTTACGACTGTCGCGTGATGGTCGACGAGGCGCACGCCACTGGCGCTCTCGGCCCCGGCGGGCGCGGCGCCGTTGCCGCCGCGGGGCTCGAGGGCGAAGTCGACGTGCTGGTCGGCACGCTCGGCAAGGCGCTCGGCTCCTACGGCGCCTACGTCTGCTGCTCGCGGACGATGGCGAAGTACCTCGTCAACACCGCACGCACGCTGATCTTCTCGACCGCTCTGCCGCCGCCGGTCGTGGCCGCCGCGCTGGCCGCGCTCGAGATCCTCGAGGAGCGCCCCGAGCGGGTCGAGCGTCTGCGGCGTAACGCTCGCATCCTGCGCTCGACGCTCGCCGACCACGGCGTCGAGGTGCCCTCGCAGACCCAGATTCTCCCGGCGGTGGTCGGACCCGCCGCAGCAGCGACGCGAGCGTGCGAGCTCGCGCTCGAGCGGGGGGTGTTCGCGCAGGCGATCCGTCCGCCGACGGTGCCCGAGGGCACGTCGCGACTGAGGCTTACGGTGATGGCGTCGCACACCGAGGCGGAGCTCCGGCACGCGGGACGGACGCTCGCCCAGGCGCTGCGAACAGCTCGCCAGGAGATGCGCGAGCGCACGAGCTCGGCTTTGGCCGTAGCGTGAGCGGCGGCCGTGCGCGGGCTCTTCGTTACAGCCACCGACACCGAAGTCGGAAAGAGCGTTACCGCCGCTGCCATCGTCGCCGGGCTCGTGGCACGCGGTAAGCGGGTGGCAGCTTTCAAACCAGCGGTAACCGGCGTGGCCGACGAGCCGGGTCCGTTCGGGCGCGATCACGAGCTCTTGGCGAGCGTGGCCAACGCCGGCCAGACGCCCGACGATGTGGCCCCGTACCGTTTCGACCCGCCGCTTTCGCCGCACCTCGCTGCCGAACTTGCGGGTGTCGAGATCGACCCGACCCGTCTCGTCGAGCACGCCCGCTCGCAGGCGGCGCGAGCCGACGTCATCGTGTGCGAGGGCGTGGGCGGCCTGTTGGTGCCGCTCACAGCCAACTATCTGGTACGCGACCTAGCGCGCGACCTCGCTCTGCCGCTGGTGGTGGCAGCGCGTCCGGGGCTCGGCACGATCAACCACACGCTGCTGACACTCGAAGCGGCGCGCGCGGCCGGGCTTACGGTGGCGGCGGTGGTGTTCACGCCGTGGCCGAACGATCCCGAGCCGATCCACCACTCCAACCGTGACACGGTCGAGCAGCTCGGTCGCGTCGCCACCTACACGCTGCCGCGCACGACGCGCGCCGAGCTCGCTGCGAGCGCCGCCGACCTTCCCCTCGACGCCTGGCTCACACCGCGCTAGCGCGCCCCACGGCACGCGCGCAGCCGTCTCAGCCTGCGAGGGCCATCGGCACCGCCACCGCGGCAAGTAGCAGAGCCGTACCTCGGCGCAGCGCGACCTGCGAGAGCGCGCCGCAAACCCGCGCGCCCATCAGAACTCCGAGGAGAACGCCGGGCATCAGACCCGCCCAAGCCTTGAGCGGCGCCGGCTCGCCCGCAACGAGGTGGGTGCAGAGCGCCGCCCCGGCGCCCAGGCCGACGACGAGCGCTGCGGTCCCCGCAGCGGCGTGCTCGGGCAGGCGATGCAAGGCGACGAGTAGCGGCAGAGCGATGAAGCCGCCGCCGACACCGAAGGCGCCCGCAAGCGCGCCCACGATGGCTGCGGAGACGAGCGCGGCAAGCGGGCGCACGGGTGGACAGACCTCGCTCGGCAGGGCCTTCCCAAGCCCGCTGCCGCCAACGCCGCGCCACACGATCACGGCGCCGACGACGAGCGCCCCGGCGATGCCAAGCGCGACGACCCGTGGCGGGAGTGCACGGCCGACAAGCGCTCCGCCCACCGCAGCCGCTACAACCGGCACGCCCAAGGCGACCCCGTGTCGCGGGCAAACGCGGTGCGCGCGCAGATGTGCTGGCAGCGCGACCGCCGCTGCTGCAGCCACCAGACCGAGGGCGGTGACCGCAGCGGTGTGCGGATCCTGGCCTGCCACATGAACAAGGAGCGGCAGGGCAAGCACGGAACCGCCCGCACCGGTCGCTCCCACCACAAGGCCGGTCGTAAGGCCAATGACCAGGGTCACCGCGGGCACTCCCACGACCACCGCGCCGAGGGCGCCCGCCACCGCAAGCGGCAGTGTCGGTGGGATCTCGCGACGCCCAGACGTCGCGTCCGAGCGGTCGCTTCCAGCTCTCGCGCACCTGCCGGCGTCTGGTCGCCCCTCGTGGGCCGAGAGCCTTGCCCGTGAGTGCCCGCTCACTGCACGAGGCATCTATGCAACCACCCCCCGGCACCGATCTTCGCAGTGATTGTGCCCGCGACCACAAGCACAACTGTACTGATGTATGGCGATCGAGCTATAGTCCTTGTCGTGAGTTCGCCCTCGCGACCAACGCCAGGAAGCCCTCTCGCTTCGCGCAACCGCAACAGCGGCGAGGGCGGGGAGCTGACCGACCACCGGCCGGGTGGTCGCGGCATCCGTAGCGGCGGCGACGTCCGTCAGAGCCGAGGTGCCCCGGCCGCTCGCGACACGGTGACGTGGTCCCTCCCGAGCCCGCTGCCCAGACACGTCGCCGAGCTGATCGCCGCGCGCTTCGCTGCCTTCGCCGACCCGCTGCGGCTCCAGATCCTCGACGAGCTCCGCCGCGAAGGGGAACTGTCGGTCGGCGAGTTGGTGGAGCGGCTCGCTGCTACGCAACAAAACGTCTCGAAACACTTGAGCGTGCTTTTGCAACGGGGCGTGGTGTCGCGGCGCAAGCAGGGAACGCGCGCCCTGTACCGCATCGCCGACCCGTACGTGCTCGAGATGTGCGAACTCGTCTGCGGCAGCTTGCAGCGCGAGATCGACGCCCTGGTGCGCTTGGTCGCGGGCGAAAGTCGGGACGTTGCAGGCAGCAGCACGGCTAGCAGTAGGCGGCTGGCGGGCCGCCCGGCGCCACGCGCAAACGGCGAACAACCCCCAGCGGGAGGTGGTCGGCGGTGATTTTTCGTCAAGTGATGCACGACGACCTCGGTTGCGCCTCGTACCTCGTCGGCGACGAGCGCACCGGCAGGGCCGCGGTTGTCGATCCGAAATTCGAGATCGACGAATACCTGCAACTCGCTCGCTACCACGGGCTCTCGATCGAGCACATCCTCGAAACGCACAATCACGCTGACCACGTTTCAGGGCACGGACGTCTGGCCGCCGCCACCGGTGCCACGATTCACATTCACCGGCTGGCATCGCCCGATTACGAGCACGAACCGTTCGACGATGGTTTCGAACTCTCGCTCGGCGATGTGCGCATTCGAGCCCTGCACACGCCCGGGCACCGTCCCGAGCACACCGCTTTTCTCCTCTACGACGTGCGCCGATCGCAGCAGCCTTGGGCGCTACTCACGGGCGACTCGCTGTTCGTTGGCGACATCGCCCGTCCCGATCTCGCAATCGAGAAGCACGAGGGCGCACGCGGCATCTTCCGTTCGCTGTGGCGGATGCTCGAGCTTCCCGAGCACGTCGAGATCTGGCCGGGCCACATCGGCGGGTCGCTGTGCGGCGGCGACACAGTCGACCGCAAACCGGTGTCGACGCTCGGCTACGAGCGACTGCACAACGAGATGCTGGCCGTGACCGACGAGGACGAGTTCGTCGACCGCGCGACGCGCGATCTGCCGCCACAGCCACCTAACTTCCAGGCGATCGTGGCGCTCAACCGCGGGCCCCTGCTGATCGAGGGTGTCGAGCCGCGCCCACTGACTCCACGCCAGGTGCTGCTCAAGCAACACACGGGCGCGCTCGTGGTCGACGTACGCACAGCGCTGCAGTTCGACGAGGCGCACGTGCCCGGCGCCGTCTCGATACCGGCCACGGGAGCAGGGTTCGGCACCAAGCTCGCTTGGATCGCCGACCGCGATCAGGAGATCGTGTTCGTGGGGCGCGACGATGCTGACGGTCGTCGCGCCGTGGCGCTCGCCGAGGCGGTCGGATTGCGCCGCATCGCGGGCTTTCTCGCCGGGGGCATGACGAGTTGGCGCGAGGAACGACGACCGGTTCGCCGTATCGAGCGCATGTCGGCGTCCGAACTGCGCGAGCGTCTCGCCACCCGGGACGCTCTTCAAGTGTTGGACGTCCGCGAACGCTCGGAGTGGCGCCGCTGCCGGATACCCGGTTCGATCAACGTTCCGTACCACGAGCTCACGAGCGTGCCGCCAGGAATCGACCTCGCGCGCCCCATCGCGACCGTCTGCGGCACGGGGTCTCGAGCCGGCACGGCTGCGAGCCTCCTCGCCCGCCTCGGGGCGAGCCGCGTGCTGCACGTCGCCGACGGCGGCGTCGCAACGTGGCGGGAGGCCGGGTGGCCGGTGGAGGGCGAGGGCGTCACGCTCCGGGCGTAGCCAGAGCTTTGCCGTCGCGTCATCACCCGGAGCCGAAGACAGGGTTCAGCGCTGCACGCTCTCGCGGCGCGCGCGTTCCCTGACTGGCGGATACAGCGGAAGAACAGCGGCCGCAAGGCGCCCGACTGCGACCACTCGCAATCTGGTCAGGTCACGAGGTGAGTAACGCGTTGGCAACAGCAGGCTCCAGCCGCTCCCTAGCGCGACTCGCGTGCGCTTGTACTTGGCGATGTCGGGCCGGCGCAGGATTGGTTTTCCCGTCGCAACAGCACGCGTTCCGTCGAATACGTAGATCGCCTGGACGGGACGCCCCGAATCCGTCTCCACCGCCCAACCGAAAAGCAAAACGCCGGCGCCGTTGCGGTCTTGAATTCCATCGACGAACCCCTCGACGCCTCGAGTGCTTCCCGCAGGCAAGATCGGAACCTGGAAGCCAGGACCCCTCACCCACTTCCGACCCTGGCCCCCCACCATCCGCGCTTCCACCCGGCGGTGCAACGGAATTTGCTCGTCCAGGAGACGGCCTGTCCGCCGTTCGATCGCGCGTACCTCGACGGTGTCAAAAGCACCGGTCTCTATGGATCGCGGCACAGGGAGCACGAAACGGCCAGCGCCTTGGTCACGAGCGACCGGAGCAGTGGCCACCACGCGCCCATCAGCGACAAGCGCTACTCCTCCTACCCGAACGGCTTGCTCTCCAGGCAGTTGCCCACTGACGACAGGACCGTGTAGCTTCACGCGGCCAGCCCCAACCGGGCGGAGCTCACCACCGTAGTCGACCACTGCCGGCAGGGGACGGCCGATGCCGGTTCCCACCGGCGCCCCGAGGAGAGCCTCGCCCTCCCCACCGATCGCGTAGAGGCTGTCATAGCGCCCCGGGGCGGTGATCCGCGCGAGCTGTACCAACTCTCGCCTGCGTGCGGCAACAAATTCCCGAAACGGTACAGCCGTTACGATACGTTGATACCGACTGTACGGTGACACGTATGGCATCTTGATCACACCATCTTTGGGCGCACCGTTGAGCAGCGAACGGCCGTCGATTCGCAAGGCGCTTCTCACCCCGATCGCTTCCAGCACCGTCGGCAAAATGTCCACCGTTCGCGCGAAACCGCGATCGACAGTGCCCGCTCGATCGGTCGGAATGCGGACGAACAATGGCACGGATGCGATCCGCGCCCAGTTTTCGCGCTGCGGTACACGGCGTGACACTCCGGGCGTGAAGCTGACACCGTGGTCGGCGGTTACCACCAAAACCGCCCGCTCCCACAGTCCTGACTTCCGCAGACCGTCGATCAGCTTCCCTATCAGGCGGTCGGCATATGCGGTCTGCCACAGGTGGCGCTGCATGCCAGACAGCACCGCCCCTGGGTCGCGACTCCACTGTTCTTGGTTTAAACCCGGTATCCCGATCGCCGCGCCCGGATAGGTGCGCCCGTCAGGGAGAAACTGCCACGGCGCGTGCGGCAGCAACAAGTGTGCGAAGTAGATCGCGTTCTTTCGCGGCGAAGCACGCTCGATCGTCCGCATCAGGCGTCCGAACACCACGAGCGGATCGCTACCTTCCTCCAGCTTGTCGAGGTCAACACGGGCCGTGACTCTTCGTCGTGCTCCGAAGTCACTGAACCCTTGGTCAACAGCCGGTAGACGTCGCGCAAGATCGTTCGGTAGGAGTGTGTGACCGGCGATGATCGCCGAATCCGACACGAGATCCCACATCCGATGGGGCGCAGACACTGTGCGGGTTTTGCACAACCTGACCGGGCACAGTTGAGTCACCGCCTCGAACGCATGGACGTCATACAGAGAAGACAAAAGGGTGAACAGATTGTTTGGGTGATCACCCGAATGCGGTAGCAGCTGCCTGCGCGGAATCTTCCCGTCGAGCATCGCCGGGACAGCTTGTGTGGTCCATTCGTTGACCGTCGATGCGTTCGGAAACCACCGCGAAGCGCGCGCGAGACGGGCGAAGTTGGGAAAGCGAGCAGCATCTATCCGCCCAGCAGAATCAAGCAAGAGATTCAGGTCCAACTCGTCGAAGGTGATCCACACGATCGGGCGCAAGGCTGCCGGCGAGCTAACGGTTACACGTGAGTTTGCCCGCGCCTCCGACGATCGCACGATCAAGTCGGACACCGGCGAAACGAACACGAACCACAGCGGAAGCACCACCAAACCGGCACTCAGGACGCTCAGCATGGCCCGCACCGGAGCGCGGCGACGGTAGAGGCGTGCGAAGGCGGTAGCAACCATGGCCGCGACCGCCAGGAGCGGTACAAGCGGCAAGGACCGTAGAAGCTGAACGACTATCAGAGCAACAATTGACCCCAAGAACAGTTCCCTGGCACGAGGAAAGTGCTTGCCGACGCGGTCGACGAGCAGCGCCAAGACGGTAGGTATCGCGAACGTGATAAGTATCACCAACAGCAGAATGTCGAGGCGTGTGTTACGGCGGGCTACGAAGAAGTCCGGAGCATCGGCAAAAACTTGATAGAGCGGCTGAGCCACAGCGAACATCCACACGGTGAGAGCGTGGAGCACAAACACGGCTCGTGCGCGCCGACGGCGTTGGACTTCAGCACTCATGCTGTGGGGGTGGGACCAGGAAGCGAGATGCCGGAGAGCTACGGCGGCCGCCGCCAACGAACTGCCGGCCACCGAGTTGTGAGGTTTTTCATATCAGATCCGTGACGCGTTAGCCTGGTGCGCGTGCAAGCGCTGACGGCACGCTCTCCCCGCTGCCTGATACTCGGCGGCGGGATCGCTGCCGCCGAGGCGGCGCTGCGCCTCGCACGCCTCGTCGGTCGAAACAGGTTGGAGACGGTCGTCCTCACGCCGCGCGCGGAACTCCTCGTGCTCGCTGAGACGGTGCGCGAGCCGTTCGCGCTGCCGGCCGCCCGACGCATCCCTTGGCAGGAGATCGGTGAACGCACCGGGGCACGCATCGTCGGTGGTGGCGCCACCCGGGTCGACTGCGAGCAGCGCGTCGTGCACACGACCGGGGACGAGTCGATCGCATGGGACGGTCTGATCGTCGCTGTCGGCGCACACGCATCGCCCGCCTGGCCGCACGCCACGACGCTCGACCCACTCCACGCCGACCGCAGCCTGCGGGGCGTCGTGCAGGACCTCGAGGGTGGCTACTGCCGCCGCGTCGCCGTTTTGTTGCCAGAAGGGCCGATTTGGCCGCTGCCCGCCTACGAGATTGCGTTGTTGCTCGCCGGTCGTGCTCGCGAGGCCGCGCCGCGGTCGTGTTCGATCCACCTCTTCACCCCGGAGCGGCGGCCGCTCGAGATCTTCGGTGAACCGGCTAGCACGCGCGTCGCCGAGCTCGCCGCGCGGTACCGGGTCGAATTGCACACCGCCACCGTGCCGACCGTTGGGCCCGGCGGCCTGGTGCGCACCGCCGACGGCACAGAGTTTCGGTTCGATCGCGTCGTTGCCCTCCCCCGGCTCGTCGGGCCCGCTCTGCCTGGCCTGCCGAGCGTCGAGGGCGGCTGGATACCAGTCGACTCGAGCTGTCGGATCGTCGACACCGAGGGGCACTGCTTCTGCGTCGGCGACGCCACACCGTTCCCAGTCAAACACGGTGGCCTCGCCTGCCAGCAAGCCGATGTCGCAGCCGACTGCCTAGCGACACGGCTCGGTCTCGCCGACGCCGGCTGTCGCTCCTTCCGCGCCTCCCTGCAAGCGGTGCTGATCACACCCGAGAAGCCCCTCTATCTGGAAGCCCGGCTGGTTGGCGAGCGCGCGTTCCAGGCGCGGGTCGCCGACACATCGCCCTGGGGATCCGGCGTGAAGGTTGCGGGCGAAGAACTCGCTCGGCTGCTAGCCGCGGCCGGATGATCTGCAGAGCGATGGAGCCGGTAGCTTCCCGGCCGTGACCGGGAGCGCAACCCCAGGCGAAGATGCCGCGCCGGCCGTCGATCTCGAAGCCCGTTACGCCCGACTCGCCGCCGACGACCACCGCTACATCTGGCATCCCTTCACCCAGCACTCGATCTGGGAGCGCGAAGAGCCGCTGATCATCGAGCGCGCCGAGGGCACCGACCTGATCGACGCGCGCGGGAACCGCTACATCGACGGCGTCTCGTCGCTTTGGTGCAACGTCCACGGCCACCGCCATCCCGCGATCGATGCCGCGATCCGAGCCCAGCTCGAGCGGGTCGCACACTCGACGATGCTCGGGCTAACCCATCCCCCGGCGATCGAACTCGCTCGGCGGCTTGTGGAGATCACCCCGGCGCGCCTTACGCGCGTCTTCTACTCCGACAACGGCGCCACAGCTTGCGAGATCGCGCTCAAGATTGCCTTCCAGTACTGGCAGCAAAAGGGCGGCGAGCATCGCCGCAAAACGCGCTTCCTAGCGCTCCGCGAGGCGTATCACGGCGACACGCTCGGGTCCGTCTCGGTCGGCGGGATCGACCTCTTCCACTCGATCTACCGCCCGCTGCTTTTCGACGCTCTGCGTGCGGAGCCCGGCAACGCCGACGACATGGAACGTCTTCTCGCTGCCCATCGCGGCGAGGTCGCAGCGGTAATCGTCGAACCGCTCGTGCAAGGTGCTGCGGGCATGCTGATGCAACCGCCGGGGTATCTGGCTCGCGTGCGCGAGCTCTGCGATCACTACGGCACGCTCTTGATCTGTGACGAAGTCGCCACCGGGTTCGGGCGGACCGGCCGCATGTTCGCGTGTGAACACGAGAACGTCGAGCCCGACCTGCTCTGTCTCGCCAAGGGCATAACCGGCGGCTACCTGCCGCTCGCCGCCACACTCGCGAGCGAGGAGATCTACGAGGCATTTCTCGGGGCGCCCGAGACGAACCGAACCTTCTTTCACGGTCACACTTACACTGGAAACCCGCTCGCTTGCGCTGCCGCTCTCGCGACCCTCGAGACGTTCGAGCAAGAGCGCACTCTCGAGCGCCTGCAGCCGAAGATCGCTCTGCTCGAGCGCTGGCTAGCCGAACGCGTCGCGCCACTCGCAACCGTGCGCGAGATCCGCCAGCGCGGATTCATGGTCGGAATCGAACTGCTCGACTACGACCCCGCCCTCGTCGCCGGACACCGCGTAACGCTCGAGGCCCGCACACGCGGCGCCGTGATCCGACCACTCGGAAACGTCGTGGTGTTGATGCCTCCGCTCGCGATCAGCGCGGACGACCTCGATCGGTTGGTGACCATCACCGCCGAGGCGATCGCCGCCGCGACGCGCGACCTGCCGCTGCCCGAAAAATCCTGACGCCCACCCGCGCGGAGCCCTTGCGCGAAAGGCGCCGACTTCTGGCGCTTACTCTTCGAGCGGCTCGAAGTCGCGCTTGCGCGCCCCGCAGACCGGACAGAACCAGTCGTCGGGAATCTCCTCGAACGGCGTTCCCGGTGGAATACCCCCGTCCGGATCACCCTCGGCTGGGTCGTAGATGTACCCGCACGAGGTGCAGATCCACTTTTGCAGCGTTTTCGTGTCGGCGTCTCCCACGGCTCGGGGAGAGTACAGGGAAATACAGGGAAAAGTGACGAACGCGGTACTCTCGTAACGTGCGGTTGGACAGGCCGCCACCGGGGGAGGAGTTGCGCGGCGATGCACCTGTCGCTAAGCCGCGGCCGGCTGCGACAGTCGTAGTGGCACGAGACGCCGCCGACGGGGTCGAGGTTTTGCTCGTCCGCCGCCATCCCGACCAGCGCTTCATGGGTGGCGTTTGGGTGTTCCCCGGCGGGGCCGTCGATCGCGGCGAAACCCCTGCCCGCACCGCGATCCGCGAGCTGCGCGAAGAAGCGGGTATCGAACTAGGCGAGGGGGCCGAGCTCGCCGAGTTCTCGCGCTGGGTGACACCCCGCGAAGTCAAGGTGCGTTTCGACACGCACTTTTTCGTCACCCCTGCACCGCCGGGCTGTCGCCCCTGCCCCGACGGCGAAGAGTGCGTAGCCGTGCGCTGGATCACGCCTCCCGCCGCACTCGCCGAGTGGCGCGCAGGCAAGCTCGAGCTCGTGTTTCCGACCGTCAAACACCTCGAGCTGTTGGCGCAGTTCGACTCGACCGATGCGCTGATGTCCTACGCGCGCTCGGCGCGCGTCGAACCGGTGGAGCCGCGCGTGATCATCGACACTGAGGGGCCGCGTGTCGTGCTTCCCGGCGAACCGGGCTATTAGCCGACGCCGGAGGGCACACACGCTCGCAGCGCGCTACGCTGCCGGTCGAGCAGACGCCCCCTCTGCTCGTCAGCAAGCGTCACGAGCGCGAACAGCGACGCACTCGTGCGACACCTCACCGCACGCTAGCGGTCCGACTTAGCGCCAACGCCGGCCAACGCAGCCATGGCAACCGACACCGTCAAGCGCCGTCCACAAAACGCCCAGCTAGCGGTCGCCGTAACCGGCCCAACCGGCGACCTTGGCCGCGCGCTCGTACCGGCGCTTCTGCGCAGCCGGCGGATCGCCCGGGTCGTCGGAATGGCCCGCCGCCCCTTCGATCCCAAGAGCGCGGGTTGGCAGCGCTTCGAGTACTTGCAGGGCGACGTCGCCGACCGCGACGCGGTACGCGAACTCGTCCGTGGCGCCGACGTCGTCGTGCACCTGGCATTCGCTGTTCTGTCCGCATCCGACGCAACCTGGGAGATCAACGTCGGTGGGTCGCGCACGGTCTTCGAGGAGGCGATCGAAGCGGGCGTGCGCCGGATCGTTTACGCATCCAGTGTCGCCGCCTACGGCTTCCGCCCTGAACTGCCAGCTCGGATCGACGAAAAGCAGCCGGCGCTCGGCTCCCCCGAGCATCCCTATTCCGCGCAAAAGGCCGCGGTCGAACGCGCGCTCAACGCCCTGCTTGAAACCGCCGGCGCGCGCACCCAGGCGTGGGTCCTGCGTCCCTGCATCATCGCCGGGCCAAGAGCGCGAACGTTGATCGAGGAGCTGCCCTACGTTCGCGCAGCGCGCTCGCTACCGGGGCCGCTCGTGCGTCTCGCGCGCTCCGCCCCGCTGCTGCGACCAGTGCTGCCCGATCCCGGGGTTCCCTTCCAGCTCGTCCACGAAGACGACGTCGCTCAAGCCTTCGTCGCGGCAGTGTTCGGACATGGCGAGCCGGGCCCGTACAACCTTGCTGCACCGGGCACGCTCACGATCACAAGGCTCGCCCACGAGCTTGGTTGGCACGCCATTCCGGTGCCTCGCGCGGCGCTGATCGCGGGCGGCGAGGCCTTGCGCCGCCTCCCCGGAGCCCCCGCCGAGCTTGCCTGGGTTCACGCGTTGCGCCGCCCTGTACTGATGCGGACGGAGCGCGCCCAGAAACTGCTCGGTTGGAAACCGCGCCACACGGCGCTACGCACACTCCGCGCAACTATCGCGGCCGCCCGTGCCGCTGGCACTCCGCTGGTGTGACCCGTCGCGCTCAGGCGATTGGTGAACGGAGACAGGTCGGCCGCCACACCCTCGCCGCGGCGTTGCGGTAGGTTCAGCGCCCGTGCGCGCAGTCACTTTTCAGGCACCAGGGGAGGTGCGTGTCGAGGAGCGGCCGGAACCGCGCTTGACCTCCCCCGAGGAGGCGATCGTCCGCGTCGAGACGAGCGGCATCTGCGGCTCGGATCTCCACATCTACCACGGCCGCGTGAAGATGGAGCGCGGTTTCACGCTCGGTCACGAGTTCGTCGGCACCGTCGTCGAGGCCGGCTCGGCGGTTAGCGAGGTCGCGGTCGGCGATCGTGTGCTCGGTTGTTTCTGCACGGCGTGCGGGCGCTGCTTCTTCTGCCGTCACGGCGACTACCACAAGTGCGACCACGGCCGCGTCTTCGGGCACGGCAAGACGCTCGGCGACCTGCAAGGTGCCCAGGCCGAGCTGGTGCTCGTTCCCCACGCCAACCTCACCCTCCGCCGCGTTCCCGCGGGGATGCCCGACGAGGTCGCGCTGTTCGCTGGCGACGTGATGGGCACCGGCTACCACGCGATCGTCGACGCGAACCTCGTACCGGGCGAAACGGTGTGCGTGATCGGTCTCGGTCCGGTCGGCCTGTGCGCTGTGCAGGCAGCCAAGGTGTGCGGTGCTGCGCATGTTTTCGCTGTAGATCGCGTGCCCGAGCGCCTGGCGCTCGCCGAGCGCTTCGGCGCCCGCGCGATCGATCTCGAGAAAGAGGATCCGCGCGAACCGGTGCGCGCCGCCACCGGCGGGCGTGGCGCTGACGTCGTGGTCGAGGCGGTCGGTCATCCCGACGCTCTCGATCTCGCGATCCGGCTCGCACGCAAGGCGGGGCGCGTATCAGGCATAGGCGTCTACGCCGAGCGGGTACAGGTGCACATGGGGCTTGTGTGGATCAAGGCACTGTCGCTGCGCACCGGCTTCGCCAACGTGGTCGGACATCTCGACCGGGTCATCGCCCTACTCGAGAGCGGCCGTCTCGACCCGCGCCCGCTCGTAACGCACCACCTGTCGCTGAACGAAGCGCCCGAGGGCTACGCGATCTACGATCGGCGCGAGGCGCTCAAGGTCGTTCTCAAACCGTGAGGGAGGCTTCCGCATGTCGACGCAAGCACCGGCTTACGAGCTTTCCGAGGGAGTCCGCCGCTTCCTCGCTGCGCCGAAACAGCTGTTGATCGACGGCGAGTGGGTCGAACCCGTCGACGGTCGCCGCTTCGATAACCCCGACCCCTCGACCGGCGAAACGATCGCGCAGGTCGCCTTCGCGGGTCGCGAGGACGTCGACCGCGCCGTTCGCGCCGCCCGCCGCGCCTTCGAGGAGAAGCGCTGGCACGGCCTGCCGCCGGCACAGCGCGAGCGAATCCTCGCCCGTGTCGCCGAACTGATCGACGAGCACGGCGACGAGCTCGCCGAGCTAGAAGCCCTCGACTGCGGCAAGCCGGTGACGCTCGCCCGCCGCGTCGACGTACGCCTCGCCGCCCAGCACTTCCGCTACTTCGCAGGCTGGCCGACGAAGATCGAGGGGGCGACGCTGCCGGTCTCGATCCCCAACATGCACGTCTACACGCGTCGCGAGCCGGTCGGTGTTTGCGCCCAGATAATTCCCTGGAACTTCCCCCTGTTGATGGCGGCGTGGAAGATCGCCCCGGCGCTGGCGGCAGGCTGCACGGTCGTGCTCAAGCCGGCCGAGCAAACGCCGCTGTCGGCCCTGCGGCTCGGTGAGCTCTGTCTCGAGGCGGGTGTCCCCGCCGGTGTCGTCAACGTCGTCACCGGACCGGGCGAGACCGGCGCGGCGCTCGTCGAGCATCCGCTCGTCGCCAAGATCGCCTTCACCGGATCGACTGCCGTCGGCCGCGAGATCGGCGCCAAGGCGGGACGCGATCTAAAGCGCGTGACGCTCGAGCTCGGCGGCAAATCCCCAAACGTGATCCTGCCCGACGCCGACCTCGACCGCGCGGTCAAGGGCTCGTTTCAAGCGATCTACTACAACACCGGTCAGGTGTGCACGGCCGGTTCGCGCCTGTTCGTGCCCAAACAGCACTTCGACGATGTCGTCTCGCGCCTTGCCGAGCAGGCACGGGCCGCCAAGGTCGGGCCGGGCCTCGACCCGCAAACGCAGATCGGTCCGCTCGTCTCGCGCGAGCAAGAGCAGCGCGTGCGCGGCTACATCGAACGCGGCCTCGCCGAAGGTGCCGAGCTCGTCGCGGGAGGCGACGGGGAGAAACCAGTGGAGGGCGGCTACTACGTCAACCCGACACTGTTCGTCAGCACGCGCGACGACATCACGATCGCGCGCGAGGAGATCTTCGGCCCGGTGCTGGTCGCGCTGCCGTACGAGGATCTCGAGGAGGTGGCGCGGCGCGCCAACGCGACGGAGTACGGTCTCGCCGCCGGGGTGTGGACGCGCGACGTGGCGAGTGCGCACCGCATGGCTGCCCTGCTCGAGGCGGGCGACGTGTACGTCAACATCTGGGGGCCGAGCGACCCGTCGGCACCGTTCGGTGGCATCAAAGCTTCCGGGATCGGGCGGGAGCATGGGCGCGAAGGCCTCGACGCCTATCTCGAGACGAAGACGGTGTGGGTGAACCTCGCCTGAGCGAACAACCGCAAGGACCTGTCCTGCTCGCGCACGGCAGCTGGCTGCCAGCAGCGGTGGGCGCGAGCTGGATCGACGAGCCCTTCGCACCTCCCCCCGAGCTCGAGCACGCAGCCGATCGCGCTATTGCTGAGCTCGCTGCGCGCGGCTCGCCCACCCACGACGGACTGGCGGCGCGTCTCGCGCGCTTCCGCGCGACGCCGGAGCGTCTCGAGCTCGAGCTGCAGCCGGCGCGCTGGTCGCTGCGGCTCGTCGACGGCGATCGCTGCCGCTCACTGACCGCCTTGTGCGTGGTGCGAAGCGAGGACGGTCGCTGGCTGGCCGGTCGGCGCGCGAGCTGGTTGGCGACGTGGGCGGGCCGCTGGGCGCTCGGTGCCGGCGGCGCTGTCGAGGTCGGCGAGAACCCGGCCCACACGCTCGCACGCGAGCTCGCAGAGGAGTGGCGGCTCGAGCCGATCGAGCTGCGTGTGCGCGCGCTCCTCGACCTGCCCGGTGGCATGGCGATGATCGTGGGCAGCGCAACCGTCGCCAGCGACGCCGAACCGGTGCCCGACGAGGAGCACGACGCCTTCGCCTGGTGGGATCCCGACCCCGATCGCTGGCCCGACGAGGCCGACGAGCGCCTGCGCTCGATGGCCCGCCATCTCCTCGCTCCCTAGCGATCCCGTCGGCACAACCGGCGAGCGGCTCTCACCCGAGCCGCCGGCTTGTCTGCGCACACCGGTGGAGATCGCCTGCTCTCGCGCAGCCCGCTCGCTCTGGCGCAGGTCACTCCGCTAGCGACCAGCCGCGAGCCGCCACACGCCGCCTTCGAGCGAGACGACATAGATTCGACCGCGCGCGTCCTCGCCGAACGAGACGAGGCTCGGCACCCGCAGACCCGTGTAGCGCACGCTCGGCCGGCGTCCGCGGGGAAGCGCGGCGAGCCGGATTCGCGAGTCGCACAGATCGCCGTAGACGTAGCGACCCCGGAAGCGCCCGAGGGCAGGATCACGAATCACGTACCCGCCGATTATCGAGCACACCGGCAGCCGCGAGTGGAGCTCTTGCACTACCGGTCGGACGTAGCGGCCGGGACCGCGCAAGCTCTCTTTCGTGCGGTAGCGCAACAACCCCTCGAAGACCGGCCAACCGAAGTTGACGCCGCCGCGCGGCGGACGCCGGCCCCCGGGCGAGCGCAGGATGTTCAGCTCCTCGGCAGCGTCCTGTCCGACGTCCGGGATCAGCAAGTGACCGCGCAAACGGTCGAACGAGAAGCGGTACGGGTTGCGCAATCCGTAGGCATAGATCTCGTCGCGACCCGTGCGGCCCACGAACGGGTTGCTGCGCGGCACCGTGTACCCGCCCTGTGACCGCGGCTTTATGCGCAGCAACTTGCCGAGGAGCGTGCCGAGGTTCTGGGCGTTGTCGTCGGGGTCGCCGCCACCGCCGCCGTCGCCGAACGCAGTCCACAAGTAACCGTCGGGGCCGAACAGGATCTGCCCACCCTTGTGGTTGGCACGAAAGTGCGGCTGGACGATCACCGGGCGGCGCGAGCCTGCAAGCGCCCGGTCGGGGTCGCGGGGATCGCTCTGGAACTGGTCGATCGTGATGTAGCCGCGACGATCCGTGTAGTAGACGTAGAAGCGCCGCGAGCGGCGGTAGTCGGGGGCGAAGGCGAGCGAGAGGAGCCCGCCCTCGCCCTCGGTCGAGACGCGGTTGCGGATGTCGAGGAACGCGCGCGGGAGCTTGCGCCCGCGCTTGACGATCCGCACGGTGCCGGCGCGCTCGGTGACGAACACGCGCGCGTAGTCTCCTGGCGGAGCGGTGACGTAGGTCGGCGCGGCGAACCGCCCGACCGCCACCAGACGCAACGTTTGGGCGGCGATGACTGCCGGCCCGCCGGGTTTCGGAGCCGAAGCACACGCCGACCAGGGGATCCCCGCGACGACTAGCAGCGCGGCGAGCGCGAGCACCGGCACCGCCGCGGAACGGCGATCGGGCTGGCCGGATTTGAACCGGCGACCTCTCCGACCCGAACGGAGCGCGCTACCAGGCTGCGCCACAGCCCGTCGGAGAAAGCCTACCGCGCGGCCACCACCACCCGCTCGCCCCCCACTACCTGCGCTGTCGATCCAATCGTCGATCTCGTTCACCCTGCCACCGCGTTGTAGTAGCGCAGCGCAAGCCCGGTGAGCAGCGTTTCGAAACACTGTTCGACGGGCAGCCCCTCGCGGCGCGCGTACTCGCTTAAACCCACCCGCTCGATCTCGTCGCTCTCGGCGATCACCTCGTCGACAAGCTCGGGATGGCGGTCCGAGAAGTAGGCGCCGATCGAGTAAAGGCTCGTCTCCATCAGCGATCGGAGGAACTGCTCGTCACCTGCGCTGGGCTGGGCGGCGACGTGTTCCGACGCGCTAGCGAGCCCCCCACCACGGGAAGCGCCCTCGTCGCGGCGATCGGCTCGGCTTCTCCGGACCATCGTTCTGCGACCTTACATCGCCGGTACGTTCGAGAGCGCCAGCGGATGTGGGCAGAGCTGCGGATGCGGGCGCACAACGCGTGTGCCCGTTGCCGACCCGCTGCTGGCGAGCGCGGGTTCGTAGCGTAAGGCGGGAGCGGATCGCCGACGGGACCGTCGCTAGCGGTCAGCGCGAGCCGCCGAGCAGCCCGCCGACCGCTCCGCTCGCACCCTCGACCGCACCGCCGAGGCCGCCGGTCACGCTCCCAACCGCACCGCCGACACCCTGCACGACACCCTCGACGACGTCCCCCAACCGGCCGACGCCTTCGCCGAGGCGCTCGTTACCGGTGGCATCGCCGAGAACGCCACCGACACCGCGCACGGTTCCGCCGAGCGCACCGCCGACCGAACCTGTCACGCCGCCGAGCGTCTCGCCCGTTTGCGAGACGGTGCCGCCGACCGTGCCGCCGGCGCCGCCGACGACCCCGCCGAGCGTGCCGCCGACCGTGCCGCGCGTGGTTTCGGTGACGCCCCGGGTGGCCGGCAACTCGACGCTTACCGGTCCGCCTCTGCGCCGCTGAGTAGCGCCGGGCCACGGTGCCGGGCGGTCGGCTGCGCCGCTCGCGGCGCCGCTCTGGCGCAGGCGTTCGGAGCGTGCCGCCCGGTCGTCGCCCCGGCCAGCGCGGCGCTCGTCGCCACGGTCGCGCTCCATCCTCGTCGCGTCGTCACGCGAGCGCCGCGCGGCGCCGCTGACGGCACCCCGGCCGCCGCTCTCCGCAGAGCGCTCGGCGCCGCCGCTCGCAGCCGGTGCGACGACGGCCGGGCCGCTAGCTATGGGAGCCCGATCGCCGTCGAAACTCACCGCCGACCCGAGCGCAGCGAGCGCGGCTGCTGCCGCCGCAACGCTCTTCGCGCCCAGCGCCGGAAAGTCCGGAAGGGCCGGCACACCCCCGCCCGCTAGCCGGCCGAGCAGCCGCTCGATCGCGAGCGGGATCGGCGACAGCGCAGCGGCGATGCGGTCGCGAAGCGTGCGCAGCGGCTCGACACCCTGGGCCCGCGCATAGCGTCGGCACGTGGCACAGCGCCGACAGTGGCGGGCGAGCAGCTGCTCGTCGCTGCGCCGGGGACGCCCCGCCGCCACGCGCAGTACCGCCTCGCGCGTGGTCCTGCAGCGCGTGCCGTCGGCGAGACGCTCGTACTCGCGTTCGAGGCGCCGGCGCGCGCGGAAGATCGTGCTCTCGACTGCCGAGCGCGACAGCGCCAGGCGTTCGGCGATCTCCTCGTAGCTGCAGCCTTCGAGCTCGCGCAGCACCAGCGCTCGTGCCTGTTGGTCGGGTAGCTCGTCGAACGCCCCCCGCAACAGCTCGAGCCGTTGCCGGGCGACCACAGCCGCCTCCGGTTCGCCGGCCGGCTCGCGTTCGCTTTCGCTAAGACGCTCTAGCGGCACCTCGCCAGCGCGGTTGGCGCGCCGCCAAGCGTCGATCGCGGCGTTACGAGCGATCTCGAACAACCACGACTTGAGCGCCAGCTCCTGGTCGCTGGCCCGGATCCGGCGCAAGGCCGAGATGAAAGTCTCTTGCAAGAGATCCTCGGCGCGGGCCTCGT
The DNA here is from genome assembly GCF_028867705.1 of Thermoleophilum album. Lineage (GTDB taxonomy): Bacteria > Actinomycetota > Thermoleophilia > Solirubrobacterales > Thermoleophilaceae > Thermoleophilum. Next base: position 1,834,893 of record NZ_CP066171.1, read on the forward strand.
CGCCCGTGAGTCGGCGCAGAAAACCGAGGATCTGCGGCGCATAGCGGCGGTAGAGCTCCTCGAATGCACGATCATCGCCGGCGCGTACACGCGCAACGAGGTGCGCCTCCTCCCGACCGCCGGCCCACGGCGACGGCGTGCTCACGCAGCGCGCATTTTCGGTTCTTGCCGTCGCGACGCTCATCCCTGCCCCCGCCGCACGCGGCGCAACTCGACCTTCCCTTCAGCTCCCTCTGCCCGTGGGGTCGAAGCCATGCTACAGGCTGCTAGGCGATTTCGCCAGCGCGTCCGCCCGCGATCGCGGCCACGCGGCGGACGCGCCGGAACGCGCCGCCAGCTAACGTCGCCGGCATATGCCCACCGTCGAAGAGATCGTCGACTTCCTCGACGACCTTCTCGATTCGCGGTCGTTCGCCGACTGGTGTCCGAACGGGCTCCAGGTCGCAGCGAGCCCCGGACGCACCGTCGAGCGCGTGGCGACTTGTGTGTCGGCGCACGCGGGAACGATCGAGCAGGCGATCGCGATCGGCGCCAGCTTGATCGTCGCCCACCACGGACTTGTCTGGGGTTCGCAGCCGCAGCCGATCGTCGGACCCGCGCGCGAGCGCTTGCGGCTGCTGTTGTGCGCGGACGTAGCTCTCGCTGCCTACCACCTGCCCCTCGACGCCCATCCCGAGGTCGGCAACAACGCCCTGCTGGCGCGAGCTCTCGGCCTCGCCGTCGAGGGTCGTTTCGCCGACGTGCGCGGCCACGAGATCGGCGTCGTCGCCACCGTCGAGCGCGCGCTCGCGCCAAGCGAGCTCGCCGAGCGCGTCCGGCGAGCTACGGGCCGCGACCCGCTGCACTTGCCCTTCGGCCCGCCCGAGGTGCGACGAGTGGGGATCGTGAGCGGGGCGGGCGCCGACGCGCTCGGCGAAACCAAGGCACGGAAGCTCGACGCGCTCGTGACGGGGGAGCCACGCGAGGCGGCCTTCGCGGACGCGCGCGAGCTCGGCGTTCACTTCTTCGCTGCCGGCCACTATGCGACCGAAAAGTTCGGCGTCCGCCGCCTCGGCGAGTTGGTAGCCGAGCGGTTCGGGGTCGAGCACACGTTCATCGACTTTCCCAACCCCATCTAGCTTCTCCATCCCACCCTGCCCCCGGGAGCCTGAGCGGCTACGACCGGCACCGATGTTGGATCTCCGGCCACGGCGCGGATGTCGCGGGCAGCCGCCTCGCCATATGACGTTTGCAACGTCCCCGGCTGAGGGTACTTTGGTTGTGACAGCTGTTTCACACAATCCGGAGGAGGAGCGGCTAGATGGCGACGCACTTGACGCCCACCGAGCTCGGTCGTGAAACCGGGATGCACCGCCGGGAGGTGATCCGCAAGTGCATGCAGCTTGGGGTGCCGATCCTCCACGGCAGGATCGACAAGCAGTTGTTCATCGAATCGCTCCGTGACGAACAGCGTCGTGTGGCGCCAGAGCGCATGGGCGCTCCTGTGAAGGTGTAGGTCGAAGCGGCGCCCTAGCGACAACGCAAGGCGCGCCGGCTGTTCGTGCGGGCGCGCTGCGGGTCCCGAGCGCGCAGAGCCGGAGGTGACTGCGCCCCAGCTCGTTCGCACTCCATACAATCCGCGCAAGGGGTGGATCAAGCCGCTGTCGAGGCGACTCGCAGCGGTAGTGCAAGGAGGAGGATCCGATGGAGGCTCGCAGCGCGGAGACCAAGCTCGGCACCGGGTCGCGCACGATCGCCGATCTCGTACCGCTCGCTGCCGAACGCTACGGCGACAAGACCGCGCAACGCTTCAAGAGCGGCGATTCTTGGCAGGACGTCAGCTACCGGGAACTCGGTGAGCGCGTGCGCGAGGTCGCGCTCGGTCTGATCTCGCTGGGCATAGAACCGGGCGACAAGGTCGCGATCCTCTCGCACACGCGGCCCGAGTGGACCTACGCCTGTTTCGGCATTTCTGGCGCCGGGGCGACCTTCGTCACGATCTACCAGACGAACTCGGCCGAGGAGTGCGAGTACGTGCTCGCTCACTCCGACTCGCGCGCCGTTTTCGCCGAGGACGCCGAACAGCTCGAGAAGATCCGCGCCGTGCGCGAGCGCCTGCCCAAGCTCGAGCACGTCATCCTGTTCGACCCCTCGGGTGCCGAGGGTGACGACTTCCTCACGCTCGACCAGCTGCTCGAGCGTGGCCGCGCAACCGAGCCGAGCGCGTACGAGCGCCGCTACCGCGCGGTCACGCGCGACGACATCTGTCTCTACATCTACACCTCGGGCACCACGGGCCCGCCCAAGGGCTGCCTGCTGTCGCACGGCAATTACCGCGACATCACTGACGCGATCATCAGCCAGGCGGTCCTCGAGCGCGACGACGTCGCCTATCTCTTCCTGCCGCTGGCGCACGCCTTCGCGATCCTCATCCAGTTCGCGTCGATCGATCTCGGCGTGACGCTCGCCTACTGGTCGCGCGACCCCCAGAAGATCCTCCAAGATCTCCAAGAGGTGCGGCCCACCTACCTGCCCTCGGTGCCGCGCATCTTCGAGAAGATCTACGCGCTCGCCTCGGCGATCGTCCAGGACCCGGCGAAGCTCAGGCAAGCCACCGAGCTAGGCGTGAAGGTGCGCCTCGCCCAGCAACGCGGCGAGCCGGTGCCGCCGGAGCTCGAGCAGGCTTTCGCCCGCGCCGAAGAGGAGCTCTACAGCAAGGTGCGCGGCCTGTTCGGCGGTCGCCTGCGCCAGGCGGTGACCGGCGCGGCACCGATCGCCAAGGAGATCCTCGAGTTCTTCTACGCCTGCGGCGTGCCGGTAATGGAGGGCTACGGCATGACCGAGACGGCTACGGTGGCCACGGTCAACGAGCCCGACGACTTCCGCTTCGGATCGGTGGGCAAGCCGCTGCCGGGCGTCGAGGTAAAGATCGCCGAGGACGGCGAGATCCTCGTCCGCGGCCCGAACATCTTCCAGGGCTACTACAAGGACGATGAGGCCACGCGCCGCGCGATCGACAGCGACGGCTGGCTGCACACGGGCGACCTGGGCCACATCGACGAGGACGGGTTCCTCTACATCACCGGTCGCAAGAAGGACATCATCATCACCGCTGGCGGCAAGAACATTACCCCGGCGAACATCGAGAACCGTCTCAAGCAGAGCCCGTGGATCTCGCAAGCGGTGCTGATCGGAGACCGGCGGCCTTACCTGGTGGCGTTGATCACGCTCGACCCCGAGAGTGCGCCGCAGCTGGCGGCCAAGCTCGGGATCGACGAGACCGACCCGGCTAAGCTCGCGGCCGACCCGCGTGTGCGCGATGAGATCCAGAAGGTCGTCGACGAGGTCAACTCGCACTTCGGGCGTGTGGAGCAGGTCAAGAAGTTCGCGATCCTGCCCCACGATTTCTCGCAGCCGACCGGCGAGCTCACACCGACGCTCAAGGTCAAGCGCAACGTCGTTCAGGAGAAGTACGCGCACGTGATCGATGGGCTGTACGGCGACAGCTGACGGCTGTCGGTGGTGGTAGGTCGGCACCAGCGGCGGGTAGGTGCCGCCTATCGTCGCCGGTAGCAGGCGAAGCTGCCGATCACGAGCGGCGCCGGTCGCTCGCGGCTTTAGCCTTGTAGGCAGTCTCGTCCTCGCGACCGTCGATGCCGAAGACCGACCCGACCGAAACCGGTGGCCTGTTCATTGGGCGACGCCCCGGTGTCGGCGGTACCGGCCGCTACCGGGTTGCCGGCGCGGAACGGTCGCGCGGTGGGCGCCTGCTCGACTCGCTCCTAGCAGCCCTCTTGCTAGTGCTCGAAGTGGCGCTTTGCTTGAGCGTGCTAGGACCGCAGCCGCTCGCTTGGCTGTGGTTGGGATCGCAGTTCGAATACCTGAGCGGTAGCGCCCTGGCCGGCATCGTGCTCGCGGTCGTCGGCACGCTGCTGTCGCTGCTCGTCACGCTCGCTGTCGCGCGGCGCGTCGATCACGCCTGGAAGCTCGTTCGACGTGCCGCCGGCTACCGCCAGGATCGCGGCGTCCTCGAGGCGGTGTTCGCGCTGTCGGTGGTGGCCGCCGCGATCGTCTTCTGCATCTGGTTTTTGATCATCCAAGGCCCGGGGCCGCAGCTCGCGCCGCAGCAGTGAGTTTCCTGCGTCGATACCACCAGTACGACGACGTCCCGCTCGAGGAGCTCGTCGCCCAGGCGGAGCGCGACCGCGAGCGTCGGCGACGTGACCTTGCTCGTGTCGACGTCCTCGATCTGGCGCGCACCGAGCGTGTCGACCTTCCGGATTCCGAGGTCGTGAACGCCGCGATCGCGGCGCTGCGCGGCCCGATCAACCTTGTGCCCGACCGCCACGCCAGCGATCTGCGTTCCGCTCTTGCCGAGGACCTGCGCGTCGACGCGTCGCGGATCGTCGTCGGCGCCGGCGTGAGCGAGCTCGTCGAGCGAACCGTCGCGGCTCTGGCACGCTCTGCGACCGTCGCGATCCCCTGGCCTTCGCATCCGCTGCTGCCAGTGGCGGTCGAGCGCGCGGGCAAGAAACCGCTGCCGATCAAGCGCGAGCGCGAGGAGATCGTGGCGGCCGCGAAGGCGGGGCACGATCTCCTCATCTGCAACCCCGACGACCCTACCGGACACTACTTCTCCGCCGACGAGCTACGTGCAATCAGCGAAAGTCTCGCGCCCGAGCGCCTGCTCGTCATCGACGAGGCGCTTGTCGACTTTCAGAGCGCCGAGCCGCGCGACGCGGTCCTGCGTCTCACCGACACCCGTCCCGTCGTGTGCCTGCGGAGCTTCTCGAAGGCGTTCGGTCTTGCCGGCATGCGCGTCGGCTACGCCGTGCTTCCGCCCACCTATGCCGATCGAGCGTCTGCGCTCGCGCCCCTGCTCGGTGTGTCCGTCGCCGCGGTAGCGGCGGCGCGGCACGCGCTCGCCCGCCGCGTGCTCGTTGAGGCGTACGTCGAGCAAGTGCGGCGCGAGCGCGAGCGCCTCAGCGCCGAGCTGCGGCGACGCCGGTTCGAGGTCGCGCCGAGCGAAACGAACTTCCTCTGGGTGGCGCCGCCCGACGGCGACGGCACCTCGTTCGCCAGGCGACTCGACCGGCTCGGCATCCGTGTCACCCCGGGTGTCGCCCTCGGCGATGGTCGCAGGGTGCGGATAGCGGTACGCGACCGCGCCACAAGCGAGCGCCTGCTGCAGGCTCTCGATCGGATCGACTAGTGACCGCGGCCGGCGAGGGCGCGCCCAGCTCGCGCCGGGATCGCGGCGATGCGCCCGAGCGCCGAGCGGCGGTCACGCGAGGCGCTCAGGTCGAGCGCCTCGCGCAAGCGTGTCGGCTCCGGCTCCAACCCGTGCCGCTGCCACAGCGGAGCGAGCTCGCGGTGGGCGGCGAGCAGTTGCTCTCCCACCGTGAGCAGCGCACGGCGCGCGACCGCGCGGGCTCGGGCGAAGTCGAGGATGTGGGTTTCGAACAGCAGTCGGTCGTCGGGCGCCGGTTCGACGAGCACGATGTCGACGCCCGGGAACCGCTCCTGCCAGCTGTGTACCGCACGGTGCAGTCGTTCGTAGGCGAGCATGCGAAACGCCTGGTAGCCGATCGGCAGAAAGCCACGCTGGCCGAGCGAGCGCCCGGTCTCTGCGTCGGGGCGCCGGAACGGAACGAGCGGGTTGATAACGACGACGAGGTCGGCGCCGTGCTCGACAGCGACGTCGATGTTGGTCGTCGAGACGATGCCGCCGTCGACGAGCGTGCGCCCCTTGATGCGTCGGGGCACGTAAACCATCGGTAGCGCAGCCGAGGCGGCTACGGCTTCCGAGATCGGAACGTCGTCGAACTCAGGCTCGCCGAAGACGATGCGTTCGCAGGTGTCGATGTCGGTCGCTGGCAGGTACAGCTCCGTCCCAAGCTCACGGAAATCGTTCGTACGCTGGCGCTCGCGGGTGAGTACGCGCCGCACGTAGGCTTCAATCCCGGAACCGTCGTAAACACCGCTCGGCAGTGCCTCGGCGACACCGAATATCGCGTCAACGAGAGATGTCGCGCGGGGATGGCGCGCGAAGCGCAGAGCGGTGCCGGCGACCGCCAACGGAACCTTGTACGCAGAAATCAGAAGCCCGCCGAAGTTGAGCCGCAGCAGGGTGTCGTGGGCGGGACGGTCAACGGTGATCGCGGTCGGCCGTCCTTCGAGGGCGTCGCGAAGATCGTCGGCCGAGATGCCGTTGGCGACGAGCGCCGCCAGGAACGCTCCGGCGCTCGTCCCCACGTAGACGTCGAAACGGTTTGCGCTGCCGGGCCCGAGCAGCAGGTCGAGCGCCTGCAGGGCACCGATCTCGAACGCACCACCGGTGAACCCGCCGCCGCCGAGAACCAGCGCGGTGCGCGTGCGCCGTGCCCGGCCGCTCGTACCGGCCGACGCTCGCTTGGCTGTCCGTGCGGCTGACTCTCCACGTCCCCGACGCTGTTCCCCCGCACGCGCTCTCGGGCGCGCCCTGCCCGAGGCGTGGCCTCCTGCCACCGCGATCACTTTGCCCATCTGTCAATCAGGAGCTTACTTGGCCAGCCAGCCAGCCAGCCGTTCGGCGAGCCAGCGGGCCAGAGCGTCAACTGACCGCGTGCGCCTAGACGCGATCGGCGGACGAGCAGCGCAAGCGAGCGGCCAAGCGAGTGGAACCCTCGCGAGCAGCCGCTGTCGCCGAGCCGCAACCTCGGGCGGAGGAAGCTGTTCGTGAATCTGGAGGCGATGGACATGGCTGCACCGCCAGTCGCTTCGCCGACGGCACCGACTAGTGCGGGAAGCTCTAGGTCGTGGAAAGCCTGCGACTACAGGGGTTGACGGCCGCGGCGCGTGTTGCGCGGCTCGTGGGCCTGATCGTGATCTGCGCCTCCGCGACCGCGGTGCCGGCGCTCGCGGGTGGTGGCGCCACCGCGCCGCAGGCAAGCGCAGGTGGCGCGCCAGACACACCGAGCAACGGCACGCGCGGCGCTGGCACCGGGCCAGTAGCGACAAGCGAAGCTCCCAAGGCGCCCGCGAGATCCCGGCTGCGCCGCAGGATCCTCGAGGTCGCCCGCAACCTCGGTCGCACGGCTGGCGTGCTCGTGGTCGACGACGCCGGCGACACCATTGCCACCCTGCGACCGCGCCTGGCGCTGGTCCCCGCCTCGAACGTCAAACTCTTCACCACCGCCGCCCTGCTCGAACGCTACGGGGCGGATTTTCGGTTGCGCACGCGCGCGCTGACGGCGACAGCACCGGACGATCAGGGGGTGGTCGCAGGCGACCTTTACCTGGTGGGCGACGGCGACCCGTCGCTGTCGACACAGCGCCGTGCCCGCCTGTGGTACCCACGAGCGGCGACGGTCGAGGCGTTGGCGGCGGCGGTGCGCGCGGCGGGAGTGCGACGCATCGAGGGCGACATCGTCGGCGACGAGACCCTGTTCGACAGCCGGCGCGGCGGCCCCGGCTCGCGCTGGCGCACGAGTCCCTGGGTGGGACCGATCTCGGCGCTGATCGTCGACCGCGGTCTCGCCGGCGACGGGCGCTCGTACGTCGTCTCGCCCGCGCGTGCCGCAGCAGCGGCCCTGCGGGCCGCGCTCCGCCGGGCAGGCGTGCGCGTCATAGGCCGCTCTACTTCCGGTCGCGCGCCGCGCACAGCGGGCGAGATCGCTTCGATCTCGTCGATGACCATCGCCGAGCTCGTGCGCATCGTCAACCGCGACTCCGACAACCTCTTCGCCGAAGTCCTGCTCAAGCGCCTGGCCACCTCGGTGCGGCGACCGGGAACGACAGCGACCGGTGTCGCGACAGTCCGCGCCCTGCTGCGGTCGCTCGGCGTCCGCCCCCGCATCGTCGACGGGTCAGGTCTCTCGCGTGCCAACCGGGCCGACGCAGCCATGATCGTGCGCCTGTTGCGGACGGCTGGCGCGCGGAGGTGGGGCGCCGCCTGGCTGCGTTCACTTCCACTTGCCGGCCGCGAGGGAACACTCGCGTGGCGCTTGCGCTCGGGGCCAGCGCGGGGTCGCTGCCGAGCCAAAACGGGAACGCTCAGCGGCGTCGCAGCGCTGAGCGGCTACTGTCGTGCCCGTAGCGGCGCCCGCTACTGGTTCTCGCTGCTCGCCAACGGTGTAGCGGTGCCGCGCGCGCGAGCGCTGCAGGACGCGATCGTCCAGGCGATCGCTGGCAGCTAGCGGCGCGCGAGGCGTCAGCGACGCCCGTCCTCGCCAGCTAGCTCGAGGAGCTGCGCTTCGTCGATCGTCCGCACACCGAGCTCGCGCGCACGCTCTAGCTTGGAGCCCGGGTTGTCGCCGACGACCACGAAGTCGGTGCGGCGCGACACCGAGCTTGTGACGCGCCCGCCCGCACGTTCGATCAGCTCGGTCGCTTGCTCACGGGTCAGGTGAGGGAGCGTCCCGGTCAGCACGAACGTCTTGCCCGCCAGCCGCCCGTCGCGACGCGCCTCGCCGCTCTCGCTAGCGAACCGCAAGCCGGCACGCCGCAAGCGCGCCACCAGGTCGCGGATGTACGGCTCGTCGAGCGTCTCGCGGATCTGCCGTGCGAGGATCGGGCCGATCCCCTCGACCTGTTCGATCTCGTCGACCGACGCCTCCATCAGTCGATCGATCGATCCGAAGTGGCGCGCGAGGTTGCGCGCGTTGACCGCTCCGACACCGGGGATACCGAGCGCATACAGAACACGCTCGAACGGCCGCTCGCGCGAGCGCTCGATCGCTGCCACGAGCTTCTCCGCCGACTTGCGACCGAAGCCGTGCAAGGCGGCTACACGCTCAACGTCGAGCTCATAGATGTCGGCGACGTGACCGATCAGCCCCTCGGCGAGGAAACGGCGGACGTTCTCCTCGCCGAGACCCTCGATGTCCATCGCCCCTTTCGAGACGAAGTGTTTGATCGCCTGAAAAAGTTGGCCCGGGCATGCCCAGCGGTTCGGGCACACGGTCCACACGCTTCCCGGCGGCTTGACCGTGGGCGTCCCGCAGGAGGGGCAGCGCTTTGGCGGGGCGGGCGGCGGCGGGCGGTCGGGGCGCCGCACCGCGCGTGAGGTCGGCGAGACGACCTGCGGGATCACGTCGCCGGCACGCATCACGATCACCTCGTCGCCCTCGCGCACGTCCTTGCGCCGCAAGTCCTCCTCGTTGTGGAGCGTCGCCGTCTTGACCACGACGCCCGAGACCTGCACGGGTTCGAGCTCGGCGAACGGCACCAGGTGTCCTGTGCGGCCCACGTTCCAGCCAATTCGCTTGAGCACCGTGGTGGCCGTCATCGGCGGGAACTTCCAGGCGATCGCCGCGCGCGGTTCGCGCCCGGCAACCCCGAGCACACGCCACAGCCTGAGATCGTCGATCTTCACGACGACACCGTCGATCTCGTACTCGAGGGAGTCGCGCCGCTCCTCCCAGCGGCGACACGCGGCGACGACCTCCTCGACATCCGCGTGCAGCTCAACGTCGGGGTTCACCCGGAAGCGGTGCTCGCGCAACCACTCGAGCGAGGCGTAGTGCGACTCGAAGTCGATCCCCTCTGTCGCGCCCACGCCGTAGCACCAGATGGACAGCGGACGCGACGCGGTGATGTTGGGATCGAGCTGGCGGATCGAGCCGGCGGCGGCGTTGCGGGGGTTCGCGAACGGCGGCTCGCCGCGAGCGATCCGCTCCTCATTGACGCGCACGAACTCGTGCCGGGGCATGTAGGCCTCGCCGCGCACCTCGATCAGCGGCGGCGCATCGGGTATGCGCAGCGGGATCGCAGCGATCGTCTTGAGGTTGGAGGTCACGTCCTCACCGATCTCGCCGTCTCCGCGGGTAGCGCCGCGTACCAGCACACCGTTCTCGTAGACGAGCGAGATCGCGAGCCCGTCGATCTTCGGCTCGGTTACGAACCGCAGCTGTTCGACCTCGACACCCTCGCGCCGCAGAATCCGCAGGTTGCGCTCGAGCCAGGCGCGCAGCTCGCCCTCGTTGCGGGCGTTCGCGAGCGACAGCATCGGTTGCAGGTGGCGCACCTGCCGAAACTGCGGTGCCGGCTTCCCTCCGACGCGTTGTGTTGGGGAGTCCGGCGTTACGAGCTGCGGGTACTCGCGTTCGAGCGCGCGCAGCTCGTCGAGCAGACGGTCGTACTCGTCGTCCGAAATCTCGGGATCGTCGAGAACGTAGTAGCGCCAATCGTGATAGCCGATCTGCTCGCGCAGCTCTTCGGCGCGCCGCGCAACCTCGGCGGGCACGCCAGCAACCGCTGCGCTCTCGCCATGCGGGCGTTGTGCTCGCGTCTCAGGGTCGCTTCCCGCTTCCTGTCGCCCGTCACTTGTCGCTGCGGCGCCCATCACCCCTCGTGAGCGAGCTCCTGTCGTTCGATGCTGCGTGCAAACGCGGCTTGCAGATCGACGCGCCCGAGCTCGGCCAGAGCACGCTCGTGGTTGAGATCGAACCCGAGCGGTGTCACCGCGATCATGCTGTCGGCGACAGCTTCGAAGTCGGTTCCCGGCTCCTCGTGGTAGCCAGGCTCCGCTCCGTAGATTCGGTAGTGCTTGCGACCGTTGGGGGCAACGCTCTCGAGCTTCAGTTCGTCACGGTAGATGCGACGGCCGAGCCGACAGACGCGCACGCCGCGAACCTCGCCGGCGGGCACGTTCACGTTCAGCACGGTGCGCTCGCCGAGCGGCAGACCGTCGATTGCGGCCACCAGCTCGGCGACGAAGCGTGCCCCTGCCGCGAAGTCCTCGTAAGCCCAACCGCGCCCGCGCGGCCGAAAGTCGGTGCGACCGTGCTCGGCCTGTTGGGAGACGGCGATGGCCGGTATCCCGAGGAGCGCCCCCTCGAAGGCTGCCGCGACCGTCCCCGAGTAGGTGACGTCGTCGCCCAGGTTCGAGCCGTGGTTGATGCCCGAGACGATCAGCTCGGGCGGTTCACCGACGAGACCGAGCACAGCGAAGCGCACACAGTCGACGGGGGTGCCGTCGGTGGCGAAACCACGCTCGCCGTCGGCGAAACGCACCTCGTCGACGGCGAGCGGCTGGCGGGTGGTGATGCTGCGAGCGCTGGCGCTGCGGTTGGAGTCAGGTGCGATCACCGCGAGCTCGATGCCCGGAACCCGCTCGAGCAGCGCCCGGCGCATCGCGTGCAGCCCGGTGGCCTGGATCCCGTCGTCGTTAGTGAGCAGTACGCGCACCGCCCCGAGGATACGCGCCACCGGCCGCCGCTCGGGGTGACATGCGACTAGTAGCGAACCGCTTCCAGGTAGAGTCCCTCCGCGGGAGCGGTCGGCCCCGCCTCGCTGCGCGGACGGCCGGTGAGCAGGCGAGCGATCCGTTCGGGACCTTCGCCGCGGCGCGCCCACTCGACCATCGTGCCGACGAGCGTGCGCACCATGTGGCGCAGGAAGGCGTCGGCCTCGATCGAGAAGGTCAACACCCACTCGCTCTCGCGCCGCCACTCGGCCGCGAAGACAGTACGCGTGAAGAAAACGTGGTCGCTGGCGGTGGGTGTGAAGGCGGTGAAGTCGTGCCGCCCGACCAGAGTTTCGGCGTAGGCCGCGAGCAGTTCCTCGTTGGGGGCGAAGCCGAGCTGCCAGGCGCGGCCGTTCTCGAACGGGCTGCGACAGCTGCGCGTGAAGAGGCGGTAGCGGTAGCGTCGGGCACGGGCATCGCGCCGGGCGTCGAAACCCTCCGGCGCGGGATCGGAGGCGATCACGCGAACGTCCTCCGGCAGGCGAGCGTTGATCGCTGCCGCTGGCAAGGGATGCCCGGGGTGGCTTGCGACCTGTCCCAGCGCGTGCACACCGGCGTCGGTACGGCCGGCACAGACTGTCGGCACCGGCTCGCCGGCAAGGTCGGCGAGCGCGTCCTCCAGCACTCCCTGCACGGTGCGCAGAGCCGGTTGGCGCGCCCAGCCGTGGAAGCGCGAGCCGTCGTACTCGAGCGTCAGGCGAGCGGTCACCGCTGCCCGTGAAGGTGGCCGCCCGTAGCGGCGCTAGACGAGTTCGAGAAGAACGAGCTCGGTGGCGTCGGAGCGCCGCGGGCCGAGCTTGAGAATGCGCGTATATCCGCCCGAGCGCTCGCGGTAGCGCGGCGCCACTTCCTCGAACAGCCGGTAGACGAGGAACTTGTCCTGGCCTAGGCGCGCCATCGCCTGTCGGCGAGCGTGCATATCGCCGCGCTTGGCGAGCGTTATCAGCCGCTCGAGCTCGGGGCGCGCCGCCTTGGCCTTGGCTTCGGTCGTGCGGATGCGTCCGTGCTCGATCACCTCGCGGCAAAGGTTCATTATCAACGCCCGCCGGTGGGCGGAGTCGCGGCTGAGCTTGCCTCGCTGTTTGCGGTGTCTCATGACGGTGCCCGAGAGGGTACGCCTTCGCCGACCGCTAGCCGTCGCGCAGCGACAAACCGCGGGCGGCGAGCGTCTCCTTGACCTCCTCGATCGACTTGCGACCGAAGTTGGGGATGGCGGCGAGTTCGGCCTCGGTCTTCGAGATCAGCTCGCCGATCGTCTGGATACCAGCACGCTTGAGGCAGTTGTACGAGCGCACACCGAGCTCGAGTTCCTCGATCAGGATGTCGTCCATCGCGCTACCGGTGCCCGCCGCCCCCGAACCGTTGCCGGACTCGGCCGCGAGCGCCGAGCCCTCGCGGCGCAGCTCCTCGACGCGGGTGGCGTCGGTGAAGATCGCCAGGTAGCGGATGAGGATCTCGGCCGCTTCGCGCAGCGCCGATTCGGGGTCGAGCGAACCGTCGGTTTCGATGTCGAGGATCAGCTTGTCGTAGTCGGTGCGCTGGCCGACGCGGGCAGCCTCGACCCGGTAGCTGACGCGCTTGACAGGCGAGAAGATCGAATCGATCGGGATCACGCCGATCGGTTGGTCGGGCTGCTTGTTCTCCTCCGCGGGCGCGTATCCGCGACCACGCCCGATCGTGAGGTACATCTCGAGGTTGGTCTTCTTCTCGAGCGTCGCGATGTGCAGGTCGGGGTTCAGCACCTCGACACCGGCAGGCAGGTCGATGTCGCCGGCGCGCACCTCGCCCGGACCGGTCGCGACCAACGGCGCCTCGATCTCGTCGGCGTCGGTGTGCATCCGGCAGACGATCTCTTTGAGGTTGAGGACGATGTCGGTGACGTCCTCCTTCACGCCGGGAATGGTCGAGAACTCGTGCGCCACGCCCTCGATGCGCACGCTCGTAACCGCGGCACCACCGAGAGAGGTGAGCAGAACACGCCGCAGCGAGTTACCGAACGTGTAGCCGAAGCCCTTGTCGAGCGGCTCGATGACGAACCGGCCGCGTCGATCGTCGGCTTTCTCGACTGAGATCTGCGGTGTTTGGAACTCGTTCATGGCGGGCTTCCTTGTCGGGTCGGTCCGGGCGCCGGCATCGCAAGCGCCGGCACGCGGAGCGAGTGCTTACTTCGAGTAGAGCTCGACGATCAGCTGCTCCTGAACCGGAGCGGGGATTTCGTCCCGCTCGGGCCAGCGCAGCACCTTGGCCGTGAGGCCGTCGTGATCGGCCTGCAGCCAGGCGGGAACGGCCGAGGTCAGTTCCGTGGCCTCGCGCACAACAGGCTCAGCGGGAGAGCCCGGCTTGAGAGTGATGACGTCGTCGGGACGCACCTGGTAGGACGGAATGTCTACGCGACGGCCGTTGACCAGCCAGTGACCATGCCGCACAAGCTGGCGCGCCTGGCGTCGCGATGCTGCGAAACCGAGTCGCACCAGCACGCTGTCGAGACGCGTCTCGAGGAGCCGCAACAGGTTCTCGCCGGTCGCGCCCGGTAGGCGGCTGGCCTTCTCGTAGTAGTTGCGGAACTGGCGCTCGAGCACGCCGTAGTAGCGGCGAGCCTTCTGCTTTTCCCGCAGCTGGAGGCGGTACTCGGACTGCCGCACTCGTGTGCGACCGTGCTGCCCCGGCGGATAGTTGCGGCGCTCGATCGCGCACTTGTCGGTGAGGCAACGCTCCCCCTTGAGGAACAGCTTCTCGCCCTCGCGGCGGCAGAGCTTGCAGACGGGACCGGTGTAGCGCGCCAAGGCTCAGACCCTCCGCCGCTTCTTCGGTCGACAACCGTTGTGCGGATGGGGCGTGACGTCGCGTACGGAGATGATCTCGAGCCCCGCCGCCTGCAACGAGCGGATCGCTGTTTCGCGCCCCGATCCGGGGCCCTTGACGAACACCTCGACCTTCTGCACGCCGTGCTCCATCGCCTTTTTCGCGGCGCCGTCAGCGGTCACCTGTGCGGCGAACGGCGTCGACTTGCGCGAGCCGCGAAAGCCGGCCGACCCCGCGGACTCCCAGGCGATCACGTTGCCGTCGCGATCGGTGATCGAGACGATCGTGTTGTTGAAGCTGGTCTTGATGTGGGCCTGGCCGACCGGCACGTTCTTGCGTGCCTTGCGGCGACCGCGCTGCTTCGTCGACTTCGCTGCCATACGTCAGATTCGATCCAGAATCCGTTGCCCTCAGTGCTTTCGCACCTTTTTCTTGCCCGCGCCTGCCGCGCTGCCCTTACGAGGACCTTTGCGCGTCCGTGCGTTGGTCTTGGTGCGCTGACCGCGAACCGGCAGGCCACGCCGGTGACGCAGCCCCCGGTAGCAGCCGATCTCCATGAGCCGCTTGATGTTTTGAGCGCGCTCGCGCCTTAGGTCACCCTCGACGACGAGCTCGCTATCGATGATCTCGCGCAACCGACGCACTTCGTCGTCGGTGAGATCTTTCACGTACGTGTCGGGGTCGACACCTGCCTGCGCAAGCACGCGGCGAGCCGTCGAACGACCGATCCCGTAGATGTACGTGAGTCCGATCTCGACCCTCTTGTTGAGGGGGATGTTGATGCCTGCGATGCGCGCCACGGTGCGGCCTACCCTTGCCGCTGCTTATGGCGCGGGTTTTGACAGATCACGAGCACCGCGCCGCGGCGCTTGATGACCTTGCACTTTTCGCACATCGGCTTGACCGAGGGTCGGACCTTCATCGCTCCGTGATCTGTCGCCTACTCGAGAGGAACCGCGCGAAGCCCAGGAGACGGCCTCGCGCCAGCGGGCAAGCCTAGCATCATTCGCGCTGAGCTTGCGCCGAGACCCTGGCTGGATGGATGGCTTCTGCATCCCTCCCGGTGACGGCCAGCCATTGCGGTGCCTGGTCATCCCAGGGGGTGAGAACGAGGGGTCCTTCCCGGGTGACGGCAACCGTGTGTTCGAAGTGGGCTGCGAGCGAACCGTCGCGCGAGTAGACCGCCCAGTTGTCCGCGCCCAGCTCGACCTCGTGCCCGCCGGCATTGACCATCGGCTCGATCGCGAGCACCATCCCTTCCTCGAGCCGCGGGCCGGCCCCAGGCGACCCGAAGTTGGGGATCTGGGGATCTTCGTGCATGGCGCGGCCGACACCGTGCCCGACGAGCGAACGAATGACCGAAAAACCGGCTTCTTCGACGCGTCGCTGCACGGCATGAGAGATGTCTCCGAGGCGGTTACCTGGTCGCGCTTGAGCGATGCCGTCGTAGAGCGCCGCGCGTGTGGCGTCGATCAGGCGCCGTGCCAGCGGGCTCGCTTGGCCGACCACGACGGTCAGCGCGGCGTCCGCTATCCAGCCGTCGAGCTCGACACCGACGTCGATCGAGAGCACGTCGCCATAGGCGAGCTCGTAGTCGTCGGGGATCCCGTGTACGACGAGCGAGTTCGGCGACGCGCAGATCGAGGCGGGATAGCCGTGGTAACCCTTGAACGCAGGCCTGCCGCCGCGCGCACGGATCAAGCGTTCGGCGATGGCGTCGAGATCGCGCGTGCGCACACCGGCCCGAGCGTGGCGCCGAAGCTCGCGCAGACACTCGGCGACGATCTCGCCGGCGGCGGCGATCTTGGCGACCTCGGCCGGGGTCTTGCGTACGATCACGCGCCTGAGGTTAAAGCTCGGCCTCGAGCCGCAGGGTGGCGAGCGTGGCGCGGATGTGGCGGTGGACCTCGTCAGGCGACCTGGTGCCGTCGAAGCGGCGTAGCAAACCGCGCTGCTCGTACCAGGCGACGAGCGGCTCGGTCTCGCGGTGGTAGACCTCGAGGCGGCGTCGGATCGTCTCGGGCTTGTCGTCGTCGCGTTGAATCAGGCGGGAACCGTCCTGGTCACACACGTCGGGGTTTTTCGGCGGGTCGAACTCGACGTGGTAGACGTGCTGGTTCTTTACGCAGATGCGGCGCCCCGACAGGCGCCGAACCACCTCGTCGTCGGGAACATCGATCACAAGCACAGCCGTCAGCTCGCGGTCTCGAGCAGCCAGCGCGTCGTCCAGCACCTCGGCCTGGCGAACCGTGCGTGGAAAGCCGTCGAGCAGGAAACCGTCGCGGGCGTCGGGGTCGTCGAGCCGCTCCATGATCAGGTCGCAAACGAGCTCGTCGGGCACGAGCTCACCGCGATCCATGTAGGCCTGCGCTTTGCGACCGAGATCGGTGGCGTCGCGCACAGCGGCCCGCAGGATGTCGCCGGTGGCGAAGTAAGGGATCTCGAAGTCCTCGCGCAGCCGTTCAGCTTGTGTGCCCTTGCCAGCGCCGGGAGGCCCCAGTAGGACGAGATTGAGTGGCTTCATTTCAGGAACCGTTCGTAGTTGCGCATCATCAGCTGTGCCTCGAGTTGCTTCATCGTGTCGAGAGCGACACCGACGACGATCAGAAGCGACGTGCCACCGAACGCGAAGTTTGTCGCTGTCTGGTTCGCGAGGACGGTCGGCATCGCCGCGATCGCGGCGAGATAGATCGCGCCGGGCAGGGTGAGCCGCGCGAGGATGCGATCGAGGTACTCGGCCGTGGGCCGGCCGGGACGAACACCGGGGATGAAGCCGCCGTACTTCTTGAGGTTGTCGGCCTGTTCGACCGGATTGAAGGTGACTGCGGTGTAGAAGTAGGTGAAGAGGATGATGAGGAGCGACTCCCCGATCAGGTAGGGAGCTCCGCGATAGTCGAAGAAGGCGGAGAGGTCGCGCGCCCACGCCGCGTTCGAGATCTGCCCGATCGTCGGCGGAAACGCCATCACCGAAGCGGCGAAGATGACCGGGATCACGCCCGCCATGTTGACCCGCAGCGGCAGGTAGGTGGATCCGCCGGACTGCATGCGCTCGCCGAGCGTGCGCCGGGCGTACTGAACGGGTATGCGCCGCTGCCCCTCCTGGACGAACACGACGGCTGCGGTCACGGCAAGCACCAGGAACGGTGCGATCACTTGGAAGACACGGTCGGGACTCGTCCACCACGACTGCACACCCTGGGGCAGGCCGGCGATGATGCTGGCGAAGATCATCAGCGAAATGCCGTTGCCGATCCCACGCTGCGTGATCAGCTCGCCCAGCCACATGACGAGCACGCAGCCGCATGTCAGCGTCGCGACGATCACGATCACGCGACCGAGCGTGAACCCCTCGATGATGTCGGCGCTCTGCGTGCGGTAGATGAAGATGAACCCGATCGACTGTAGGAAAGCGAGCCCGACGGTGAGATAGCGCGTGTACTGGGTGATCCGCTCCTGGCCGACCTCGCCCTCCTTGCGCAACTTCTCGAGCGAAGGCACGACCACAGTCAGAAGCTGAAGCACGATCGAGGCGGTGATGTAGGGCATGATGCCGAGCGCGAAGATCGAGAAGCGCGACAGCCCGCCGCCGGTCAAGAGGTTCGCGAGCCCGAGCGCGCCAGCAGCTTGGAAGCGCCCTTGGATCTGCTCGAGTACGTCGGTGTTGATGCCGGGCGTTGGGATCTGCGAGCCGAGCCGGTAGAGGGCCAGCATCGCCGCGGTGAAGAGCAGCTTTTTGCGGATCTCGGGGACCCGCAGCGCTGCTGACACCATCCCGAGCATTGGCGTCAGCGTTCGATCAGCTCGACAGTGCCCTGGGCGGCCTCGATCTTCTTACGCGCCGAAGCCGACACGGCGTGGACGCGAACCGTGAGCGGCTTGGAGAGCTCGCCTACCCCCAGCACCTTGACGGGCACACCCTTGCGCTTGGCGAGCCCACGAGCGCGGAGCGTCGACGGCGTCACCTCCTCGCCCGCTTCGAAGCGCTGCTCGAGGTCACGGACGTTGACGGCCTGGGTGACGGTGCGACCGAACGCTTCGAAGGGCATCGACTTCTTCATGTGCGGGCCGCGCAGCTTGCGCAGACGCATGTGCAAGGGGTTCTGGCCACCCTCGTACCAGGCGCGCCGCTTGTTGCCCGAGCGGGCGCCAGCGCCCTTCGTGCCACGCCCGGCGGTCTTGCCGGTTCCCGATCCCTCGCCGCGCCCGACGCGCTTGCGTGCGCGTCGAGATCCGGGGGCGGGAGTGAGGTTGTGAAGCCCAGGTTCGCTCACCGCGCCGCTGCCACCTCCTCGATCTCGACCAGATGACGCACTGTCCGCAGCTGACCGCGAACGGTGGCGGTGTCAGGCCGTTCGGCCGTACGACCGATACGCCCAAGGCCCAGCGCTCGCAGCGTAGCGAGCTGACGACGGTCGGCGCCGTTCGCGGACCGAACCTGGCGGATGACGAGCTTCGCAGCGCTCACGACTCCACCTCCGAGCCAGCGGCTTGGCCGACCGGCTCGAGACCGAGAACCTGGCGCACGGTGAGACCGCGCAGCTGCGCAACCTCCGCGGGATCACGTAGCTTGCGCAGCGCGTCGACAGTCGCTTTGACGACGTTGATCGGGTTCTGGCTGCCGAACGACTTGGAGAGCACGTCGTGCACGCCGGCAAGTTCGAGCACCGCCCGCACCCCGCCGCCGGCGATAACGCCGGTACCGGGCGCGGCGGGTTTGAGCAGCACGCGCGAAGCGCCGTGCTCGCCGATGACGTCGTGCGTGATCGTGCTGCCGTGCATCGGCACACGGAACATCGCTCGGCGCGCCTTCTCGACAGCCTTCTGGATCGCCAGCGGCACCTCTTTCGCCTTGCCGTAGCCGACCCCTACGTGGCCCGCCTCGTCACCGACCACCACGAGCGCGGTGAAGGAGAAGCGGCGGCCGCCCTTGACGACCTTCGCCACGCGGTTGATTTCGACGACGCGCTCCTGCAGCTCCGTCGCGCTCGCCGTGCGCGTCCTGTCCCTGGTTGCCATCGCGTCCTGACCCTAGTCGATGGTTTCGGTCGCTTACCTCTCGCTTGCCTTCGCGCTCGCCTGCTCGTCGCTAGAAGCGCAGCCCGCCCTCACGCGCACCCTCAGCGAGAGCGCGCACGCGCCCGTGATAGCGGTAGCCGTTGCGGTCGAAGACGCACGCCTCGATCCCCTTGGCGCGGGCGCGTTCCGCCAGCAAGCGCCCGGCGGTTCGCGCCTGTTCCATGCGCGGGAGGTCGCGCAGCTCGGGCTCGGTCCAGACGACGTGAGCAAGCGTGTGGCCGGCGTCGTCGTCAATCAGCTGCGCCTGGATACCACGGTTCGACCGAAATACCGACAGCCGAGGCCGCTCCGCGGTGCCATGGATCCGTGCGCGCACACGGCGCCGGCGACGCGCCCGCCGGATGCGCTTCATCCGCCTTTCCTTGGACTCGATCACGTCCGCTTGCCTACCTTCCTCGCGACGTACTCGCCCTGGTAGCGGATGCCCTTGCCCTTGTACGGCTCGGGCGGTCGGACCTTACGAATCCGCGCCGCGATCTCGCCAACGAGCTGCTTGGAGATCCCCTTGACGACGATCTGGGTCGGTTGCGGTACCTCGAACTCGATCCCTTCGGGCGGTTCGATCTCTACCGGGTGCGAGTAGCCCACCTGGAGCACCAGCTTGCGGCCCTGCAGCTGGGCGCGATACCCGACGCCCTGGATCTCGAGCCGCTTTTCGAAGCCTTTGGTGACGCCCTCGACCATGTTCGCGACGAGGGTCCGGGTGAGGCCGTGCAAAGCCTTGTGCTCGCGCCGGTCGGTGGGGCGTCGCACGACCAGCGAACCGTTCTCTTCGACCACCTCGATGTCGCGGGCGACCCGCTCGCTGAGCTCGCCCTTCGGCCCCTTGACGCGGACTAGTTCGGCCTCGATCTGCACCTCGACGCCGTCGGGCAGGGGTATGGGCTGTTTTCCGATGCGGCTCACCTGTCGCTCCTCACCAAACCTTGGCGACCAGCTCGCCTCCGACGCGCAGGCGGCGCGCGTCGTGATCCGACAACAAGCCGCGCGACGTCGAGACGATTGCGATGCCGGTGCCACCTTGCACTTTGGGGATGCGGTCGACCGGAACGTACTGGCGGCGGCCGGGTTTCGAGACGCGCTCGAGACCGCTGATGGCCGAGCGGCGGTCGGCTGTCCAGCGGAGCTTGATGCGCAGCGTCTGCCCGACCCGCGCCGGTTCGACGGCATAGTCGTCGATGTAGCCCTGCTCTTTGAGGATCCGCGCGAGCTCCGCCTTGAACTTCGACGAAGGCATGGCGACCTCGCCGTGACCGGCGTTGATCGCGTTCCGAATCCTCGTGAGGAAGTCGGCGACGGGGTCGGTGAGCGTCATCGTGGTGTTACCAGCTCGCCTTCGTGAGACCCGGGATCATGCCTTGGTGCGCCAGTTGCCGCAGGCAGATCCGGCAAAGGCCGAACTTGCGCAGGTATGCCCGCGGCCTACCACACCGCCGGCAGCGGTGGTAGTGGCGCGTCGAGTATTTCTGGGGACGTTGCTGCTTGACCCACTGGGATTTCTTGGGCATCGCTAGTGCACCTCGTTACGTCAGGAAGACTGGTTCTGGTTCTCAGCGGCGGGAGCAGCAGTTTGCCGGAACGGCATGCCGAGCTCGGCGAGCAGGGCGTACGCTTCCTCGTCGGTCGCCGCGGTGGTGACGATCGTTACGTCGAGACCGCGAACCTGGTCGATCGAGTCGTAATCGACCTCGGGGAAGATGATCTGCTCGCGGATCCCGAACGAGTAGTTGCCGCGACCGTCGAACGAGCGCGGATCGAGACCACGGAAGTCGCGGATACGGGGAATCGCGATCGTGGTCAACCGGTCGAAGAACTCCCACATCCGGGCTCGCCGGAGCGTGACCGTGACGCCCACAGGCATCCCCGCGCGCAGCTTGAACCCGGCGATGGAGCGCTTCGCACGCCTCACCGCTGGGCGCTGGCCGGCGATTTGCGCAAGTTGGGCGATCGCCGACTCGAGAACGTTGGCGTCCTGCTTGGCTTCGCCCACACCCATGTTGAGGACGATCTTCTCGAGCTTCGGCACCTGCATTGGGTTGCGGTAGCCGAAGCGCTCCTGCAGACGCGGTCGCACCTCGCGCTCGTAGCGCTCGCGCAGTCGGGGCTTGACAGCGACGCTGGCTTCCATCAGTCGATCTCAGCTCCGCTGCGCTTGGCGATACGTACACGGCGTCCGTCGCGCCGCACGACGCCGACCCGTGTCGGCTGGCCGCTTTTGGGATCGATGAGCATCACGTTCGAGATGTGGACGGGCCCCTCGCGTTCGAGCACCCCGCCCACCTGCTGCTGGCGCTGGACGTCGCGCAGCGTGCGCGGCTTGAGGTGCTTCTTCTGGATGTTCACGCCCTCCACCCAGACCCGCTGCGTTTTCGGGTCGACGCGCACAACACGCCCCGTCTTGCCGCGATCGCGGCCGGAGATGACGCGCACCATGTCGTCTTTGCGGATGCGCAGGCGAGCCATCTCCTCAGAGCACCTCCGGAGCGAGCGAGATGATCTTCATAAAGTTGCGATCGCGCAGCTCGCGGGCTACCGGACCGAAAATGCGCGTGCCTCGCGGGTTGTTCTGGTTGTCGATGAGAACGGCAGCGTTCTCGTCGAAGGCAATGTAGGTGCCGTCCTCGCGGCCGTACTCCTTGCGAGTGCGGACGACTACCGCCTTGACAACGTCGCCCTTCTTGACCGAGCCGTGCGGCGTGGCCTGCTTGACCGTCGCCACGATCACGTCGCCGACGCGCGCGTAGCGCCGATGGCTTCCGCCAAGAACGCGGATGCAGAGGATCTCGCGTGCTCCCGTGTTATCGGCGACCTTGAGTCTGGACTCCTGCTGGATCATCTTGCTCGCTCGAGGATCTCGACGAGTCGCCAGCGCTTGAGGCGGCTGAGCGGCCTCGATTCAACGATTCGCACGACGTCGCCTTCCCGCGCCTCGTTGCGCTCGTCGTGCGCATGGAACTTCTTCGAAGTGCGGACGATCTTGCCGTAGACCGGGTGGGGCTGCTGCCTTTCGACCCGAACGACGATCGTCTTGTCGGCGCGGGCCGAGGTTACCACCCCCTCGCGTACCTTGCGTCTGCCACGCGGGCGTGCTTGGGGGCCCGCGCTGGCGGGCGCAGCTCCCGCGCCAGTCGCGGCCTGCTTGCGCCGCGCGCGCTCGCGGAGCCGCCAGCGCCGCCTGGCAGCCTTCTTGCGTCGCCGCGCCTCGGCCTTCGCGGCCGCTCGTTGGGCGGCGCGCTCGCGCTTCGAAATCGTGGCGTCGTCGCCTGCGCTCACAACAACCTCCGACTAGTTCCTTTGCGCGCGTTCACGGCGCAGCGCTGCGAGCTCGCGCTCGACGTCGATACCGCGCTCGCGTGCCACCGTCAGTCCACGCGCGATGTCCTTCTTGACCTGCTTGATCCGCGCGGTGTTCTCGAGCTGACCGACCGCGTGCTGGAAACGCAGGTTGAACAGCTCCTGACGCGCCGAATCGATGAATTCGACGAGCGCCCGATCGTCGAGCTGCCTGACCTCGGCAGGTTTCAATGCTCCGCCCCCTCCCGCACGACGAACTTCGTTTTGATCGGGAGCTTGTGTCCGGCGAGGCGCATCGCTTCGCGCGCCAACGGCTCGGGCACACCGGCGAGCTCGAACATCACACGCCCAGGCTTGACGACGGCGACCCAACCTTCGGGCGATCCCTTGCCCGAACCCATCCGCGTCTCAGCGGGCTTCTTCGTGTATGGCTTGTCGGGGAAGATGTTGATCCAGACCTTTCCACCGCGCTTGATCTTGCGGGTGATCGCAACGCGCGCGGCCTCGATCTGACGGTTCGTGATCCACGCCGGTTCGAGCGCCTTCAAGCCGTACTCGCCGAATTGGACGCGCGTTCCGCCCTTCGACACGCCGCGCATGCGGCCGCGGTGATGTTTACGGTGTTTGACCTTGCGTGGCTGGAGCATCGTTCAAGCCTCCTGCCCGACTGGGCGGCGTTCGTCGCTGCGACGCCCACCGTTGCGGCCACGCCCCGGGCCGACGGCACGCGGCGCCTCCACTTCCGTGAGGTCCTGTGCGAAACCTTGGGGCATGATCTCGCCCTTGTTGATCCACACCTTCACGCCGATGCGGCCGAAGGTGGTGTGCGCCTCGTGGAAGCCGTAATCGATGTCAGCCCGCAGGGTGTGCAGCGGCACGCGGCCGTCGGAGTACCACTCGGTTCGCGCCATCTCGGCACCGCCGAGGCGGCCAGACACCTGGATCCGCACCCCCTTCGCACCCGAGCGCATCGCCGAGGTGAGCGCACGCTTCATAGCACGCCGGAAGGCGACACGGTTCTCGAGCTGTTCTGCGATCGATTGGGCGACTAGCTTGGCGTCGAGCTCGGGGCGCTTGATCTCGAGAATGTTGACCTTGACGGCCTTCTTGGTGAGGTCGTGAAGCTCTTTGCGCAACGCCTCGACTTCGCTTCCGGACTTGCCGATGACGATCCCCGGACGCGCGGTGTGGATGTTGACCTCGACCTCGTTCTTGTTCTTCTTGATGATGATGTCGCTAAGACCAGCGTGCGCGAGTTTGCCGACGATGTGCTGACGGATACGGACGTCCTCCAGCAGGTAGTCGGCGAAGTCGCGCTCGCTAAACCAGGTCGACTTCCAATCGTGGATGTAGCCGACCCGAAGTGCCTCGGGATGAACTTTCTGCCCCACGCTTTACCTCCCGCCCACGATCGGCTCGAGCTCAACAGTGATGTGGCTTGTGCGCTTGTCGATGCGCGTGGCGCGACCGAAAGCGCGCGGACGCCAGCGCTTGATAGTCGGCCCTTCGTCAGCCCAGATGCGAGCGACGCGCAGCTCCTGTGGCGTGAGCTCGTGCTGGTTCTCGGCGTTGGCCACCGCCGAGTCGATCAGTTTGAGAACGTCGCGGGCCGCGGCGCGCGTGGTGTTGCGCAGCAGCGCGCGCGCCTCCTCGACCGGCTTACCGCGCACGTGGTCGATCACAAGCCGAACCTTGCGTGGGGTGCGACGCACATAGCGCGCCCGGGCCCGGACCACGACGCCTTCGCGCACGGCGCGCTTGCCCGGTCGCTCCGTGGCTCCGGTCGCGCCCACTGTGCTTGACCGTTCACCTTCGGAATCGGCGGGACTGCTGCTTGCCGCTCCCTCGGTGGCCTCGCTGGCAGCCTCGGCGCCTACCGCGCCCTTGGGCGCGTCCGCATCGGCAGCCGAGGTCTTGTCGTCTCCGGCTGCGGTTTCGGCAGCCTCGGCGCTCGGCTCGCGCTCGCGCTTTTCGCGTTCTTCGCTCATCGACCCTTCACCTTCTCGCTACCTGCGTGGCCGCGATACGTGCGCGTGGGCGCGAACTCGCCGAGCTTGTGCCCCACCATCGCTTCGGTGATGAAGACCGGCACGTGTTTGCGACCATCGTGGACCGCGATGGTGTGCCCAACCATCTCGGGAAAGATCGTCGAGTCGCGCGACCAGGTCTTGATGATCTGCTTCTCGCCGCGCTCGTTGAGCTCTTCGATCCGCCGCATCAGGCGCTCGTCGACGTAGGGTCCCTTTTTCGTCGAGCGACCCATCAGCGGTTACCTCCCTTCTTGCGCCCGCGACGACGACCACGAACGATCAGGCGGTCGGACGCCTTGCGCTTCTTGCGCGTGCGGTAACCAAGCGTCGGAACGCCCCACGGTGTCACCGGGTGCCCGCCCGGCGTGTGATGAGCCTCGCCGCCACCGTGCGGGTGGTCGACCGGGTTCATGGCGACACCACGCGTCTGGGGTCGACGACCTAGGTGGCGCGAGCGGCCCGCCTTGCCGAGCGTGATGTTGGCGTGCTCGGCGTGACCGATCTGGCCGACGGTGGCACGGCATTCGGCGAGCACCATGCGCATCTCGCCCGACGGCAAGCGCAGCGTTGCATAGCGGCCTTCCTTCGCCACCAGCTGCACGGCGGCGCCAGCGGCGCGGCCCAGTTGGCCGCCACGGCCAGGCGTCAGTTCGACGTTGTGGACGGTGGTGCCGGTCGGGATAGCCCGCAGCGGCAGCGCGTTGCCGACGCGAATCTCGGCGTCCTCGCCGGACATCACCGTGTCGCCTACCGACAGCCCCTCGGGCGCGAGGATGTAGCGCTTCTCGCCGTCGGCATAGTGCAGCAAGGCGATATGGGCGCTGCGGTTCGGGTCGTACTCGATCGCAGCTACGCGCGCCGGCACGCCGTCCTTGCGGCGCTTGAAGTCGATCAAGCGGTACTTGCGTTTCGCACCCCCGCCGCGGTGGCGCGAGGTGACCCGACCGTAAGCGTTGCGACCGCCGGTCTTTTTGTGGCCACGGGTGAGCGACTTTTCGGGCCGATCGCGTGTGACCTCGTCGTGGGTCGAGTAGGTCGCGAAGCGACGGCTCGGGGTTACCGGTTTGTGCTTTTTGATCGCCATCTCAGTCGCTGGCCTGGCCTTCGAAGAGTTCGATTGAGTCTTCCGGGTGCAGCGTCACGATCGCTTTCTTCCACCGTCGCCGGTGGCCGGCGTAAAGGCCCCGGCGCTTCGGCTTGGGCTTCACCCAAGCAGTTCTGACGTCGCGTACGCGCACACCGAACTGCTGCTCGATCGCCTGGCGGATCTGGACCTTCGTGGCCTGCTCGTGAACGCGGAACGTGTACTTGTTTGCCGCGAGCAGCGCGTAGGTCTTCTCGCTCAGGACGGGCTCGATGATGATCGTTCGTGGATCGGTCACGAACGCTCCTCCTCGCTAGCACCGATGCGCGTGCGTTGCTGCGGCGGTCGCGCGATGCGCGTGAGATAGTCGAGAGCAACGGGTGTGAGCACGAGGCGGGCGCTGCGCAGAAGGTCGTAAACGCCAACCCGTCCGGGCTCGGCGGTATCGCACTCGGCGATGTTGCGGAACGACTTCGTGCACGCCGCAGCCTCGGCCTCGGCGACGACGAGCACACGCCCTTCCCCTGGGAAATGGGAGAGCGCGTCGACGCCGTCGCGCGTCCGCGGCTGGCTGAATGCATCGGGATCGACGAGCCGCAGCGAGCCGCGGCGCGCGTGCAGCGACAGGACGCTGCGCAACGCGGCGCGGCGCACCTTGCGGTTGACCTTCTTCACGTACGAGCGCGGCTTCGGTCCGAAGGCGACGCCGCCGCCGCGCCGGTGGGGCGTCGAGAGCGGACCGACGCGCGCCCGCCCCGTTCCTTTCTGCCGCCAAGCCTTGGCGCCGGTCATTGCGACTTCGCCACGCGTCTTGGTGGAGTGGGTGCCGCGACGACGGGCCGCGAGCTCGGCGACGACGGTCTCGTGGACGACCGGTTCGTTGAAGTCGCAGTCGAAAACGGCCGGGTCGAGCTCGACCGCGGGCTTGTCGCTGTTGAGGAAGGCAGCGGTGAGATTGGCGCTCATCGCTCCCTCCGCACCTCGACGTAGCTTCCTCGCGGACCGGGAACCGACCCGCGCACGAGCAAGAGGTTGTCCTCAGGGATCACGTTCACGACACGCAGTCCGCGCTGCGTGACACGGCGACCGCCGGTGCGTCCAGCCATGCGCAGCCCCTTGAACACACGCGACGGGTCGGCGGCGGCACCGATCGATCCCGGCTTGCGGATGTTGCGCGAGCCGTGCGTCTCCGGGCCGCGCTGGAAGCCGTGGCGCTTGATCGTTCCCTGGAAGCCCTTACCGATCGAGGTGCCCGACACCTTGACGACCTGACCGGGCTCGAAGACCTGTTCGACGCGAACCTCTGCCCCCACCTCGAGGCCCTCGACAGGACAGCGAAACTCGCGCAGAAGCCGCAGTGGCGGAACTCCCGCCTTGCGCAGGTGACCGAGCCGCGGCTTGTTGAGAACCTTCTCGCGCACCGGGTCGTAACCGAGCTGAACGGCCTCGTAGCCGTCGCGATCGGACCGGCGCAATGCCGTGACCCAGCACGGGCCAACCTCGAGCACCGTTACGGGCTCGACGCGACCGTCGTCGTCGAAGAGCTGGGTCATCCCGAGTTTCCGACCGAGTAGCCCGTTCATCGCCGTCTCACACGAGCTGGATCTGGATGTCGACACCGGCGGGAAGGTGGTCGAGGCGCTGCAGCGAGTCGACCGTCTTCGGTGTGGGCTGGTGGATGTCGATCAGACGCTTGTGCGTGCGGATCTCGAAGTGTTCGCGCGAGTCCTTGTCTTTGAAGGGGCCGCGGATCACGCAGTAGACGTTGCGCTCGGTCGGCAACGGCACCGGACCGGACACACGCGCGCCGGTGCGCACGGCCGTCTCGACGATCTCGCGCGCCGCGCTTTCGATCGCTGCGTGGTCGTACGCCTTGAGGCGGATGCGGATCTTGTTTTGGGTAGCGGCTGCCATTGCTTTCCGAGGTCCGGTTCCCTACGCGCTCGGGGGCGGGCACATGCCCGCCCCCGAGCGCAGTTGGAACGCTTTCGGCTACTCGATGATCTGGGTCACCACCCCCGACCCGACGGTGCGGCCACCTTCGCGGATCGCGAAGCGCAGACCCTCGTCCATCGCGATCGGCTGGATCAGCTCGACCGTCAGCTCGACGTTGTCGCCCGGCATCACCATCTCGGTGCCCTCGGGCAGTTGGCAGACGCCGGTGACGTCGGTCGTGCGGAAGTAGAACTGCGGCCGGTAGCCGTTGAAGAACGGCGTGTGGCGACCGCCTTCCTCCTTCTTGAGCGCGTACACCTGCGCCTTGAACTTGGTGTGGGGCGTGATCGAGCCGGGCGCTGCCAGCACCTGGCCGCGCTCGACGGCGTCGCGCTCGATGCCGCGCAACAGACAGCCGACGTTGTCGCCGGCACGTCCCTCGTCGAGGATCTTGCGGAACATTTCGACACCGGTGACGACGGTCTTCTGGGTCGGACGGATGCCGACGATCTCGACCTCGTCGCCGGTCTTGATGATCCCCTGCTCGATGCGGCCGGTGACGACCGTGCCGCGGCCGGTGATCGTGAAGACGTCCTCGATCGGCATGAGGAACGGCTTGTCGAGCGGCCGCTCGGGCTCGGGGATGTAGTTGTCGAGCGCCTCGGCGAGCTCGAGGATGCTCTTCTTGTACTGCTCGTCACCCTCGAGGGCCTTGAGCGCCGAGCCGCGGATCACCGGCACCTCGTCGCCGGGGTACTCGTACTCGGAGAGCAGCTCGCGCACCTCCATCTCGACGAGCTCGAGCAACTCCTCGTCGTCGACCATGTCGACCTTGTTGAGGAAGACGACGATGTAAGGAACGTTCACCTGGCGCGCGAGGAGGACGTGTTCGCGAGTCTGCGGCATCGGCCCGTCGGCGGCCGAGACGACGAGGATGGCGCCGTCCATCTGGGCAGCACCAGTGATCATGTTCTTGATGTAGTCGGCGTGGCCCGGGCAGTCGACGTGCGCGTAGTGCCGCTTCTCGGTCTGGTACTCGACGTGCGAGGTGGCAATCGTGATGCCGCGCTCGCGCTCCTCCGGAGCGTTGTCGATCTCCTCGAACGACTTGGCTTCGCCACCCACCGTCTCGGCGAGCACCTTGGTGATCGCAGCGGTAAGGGTGGTCTTGCCGTGGTCGATGTGACCGATGGTGCCGACGTTTACGTGCGGCTTAGTGCGCTCGAACTTCTCCTTTGCCACTCCCGTTAACTCCTTTCTCGAAGCTCTCGTTTAAGCACTTTCAGGGCGACGCTCGGCCAGCGCGTGAAACATACCCGTTACCCGGCTGCTCCTACCGGCTCGCCCGACCGACTCTCGATGATCTCGCGGGCGATTTGCGGCGGGACCTCCTCGTAGCGGCTGAACTGCATCGTGTAGTTCGCACGGCCCTGCGTCATCGACCGCAGATCGGTGGCGTAACCGAACATCTCGGCCAGCGGTACGCTGGCTCGCACGGCGATCGCGTTACCACGCTGCTCCTGCGATTCGACCCGGCCGCGCCGTCGCGATAGGTCGCCGATGACGTCGCCGACGAACTCTTGCGGGGTGACGACTTCGACCGACATGATCGGCTCGAGGAGCACGGGGTTGGCGCGCTTCGCGGCGTCCTTGAAGGCGAGCGAGCCAGCGATCTTGAACGCCATTTCGCTCGAGTCGACCTCGTGCGACTTGCCGTCGACGAGCCGCACGCGCACGTCCTGGACGGGATAGCCGGCCAGCACACCGGACGCCATCGCCTCCTCGATCCCCTGCTCGACAGCGGGTATGAACTCGGAGGGCACGGCCCCGCCTTTCACTTCGTTGACGAAGTCGAAACCTTCGCCCGGCGCCGGCTCGATGTCGATGTAGACGACGCCGTACTGACCGGCACCGCCGGTCTGGCGGATGAACTTGCCCTCGACGCGGTTGGCCGAGCCCTTGATCGTCTCGCGGTAGGCGACCTGCGGGCGCCCGACGTTGGCGTCGACGTTGAACTCGCGGCGCAGGCGATCGACGATCACCTCCAGGTGCAGCTCGCCCATGCCGGAGATCACCGTCTGCCCGGTCTCCTCGTCGGTACGGACCCGGAAAGTCGGATCTTCCTCGGCCAAGCGCGACAGACCGACCGACAGCTTCTCTTGATCGGCCTTGGTCTTCGGCTCGATCGAGAGGTGCACGACCGGCTCGGGGAACTGCATCGTCTCGAGCACGATCGGGTGCTGCGGGTCGCACAAGGTGTCGCCGGTGGAGGTCTGCTTGAGACCGACTGCAGCAGCGATGTCCCCGGCGTAGACCTCGTCCTGTTCCTCGCGGTGGTTGGCGTGCATCATCAACAGCCGACCGATCCGCTCGGTGCGACCGGTGGTCGCGTTCAAGACCTTGGATCCCGCCTGCAGAGTTCCCGAGTAGACGCGGAAGTAGGTGAGCTTGCCGACGAAGGGGTCGGACATCACCTTGAAGGCGAGCGCCGCGAAGGGCGCGTCGTCGCTGGCTGCGCGCTCTTCGACGCGCTCCTCGCCGTCGTCTCCGGCCGAACCCGGCACGACGCCGCTGACCGGCGGGATGTCGAGCGGACTCGGCAGGTAGTCGATGACGGCATCGAGCAGCGGCTGAATGCCCTTGTTCTTGAAGGCCGCGCCGCAGAGCACCGGGGTGAGCGGCGGGCGCTCGCCGCCGTGGAAATCGAGCGTCGCCTTGCGCAGGTCGGCCTTGAGACGCTCGGGCTCGATCGGGCGCTCCTCGAGGTAGTCCTCCATCAGCTCGTCGTCGTACTCGGCGACGGCTTCGATGAGCTGCGTGCGGGCCTCCTGCGCGCGCTCGAGGTATTCGGCAGGGATGTCTTCTTCGCCCCATTCGCGGCCGAGCTCGTCGCGCCAGACGATCGCGCGCATCGTGATCAGATCGATCACGCCCTGGAAGTCAGCCTCGGCGCCGAGCGGCAGCTGCACCGGCACGGGGCGCGCACCGAGGCGATCGACCATCGACTGCACCGAGGCGTCGAAGTTGGCGCCGACGCGGTCCATCTTGTTGATGAACGCGATCCGCGGAACGCGGTACCTGTCAGCCTGGCGCCAGACCGTCTCGGACTGTGGCTCCACACCGGCTACCGCGTCGAAGACGGCGATCGCCCCGTCGAGCACGCGCAGCGAGCGCTCGACCTCGACGGTGAAGTCGACGTGGCCGGGCGTGTCGATGATGTTGATGCGATGGTCCTTCCAGAAGGCTGTCGTCGCGGCCGACGTGATGGTGATGCCGCGCTCCTGCTCCTGCTCCATCCAGTCCATGGTCGCCGCGCCTTCGTGCACCTCGCCCAACTTGTGGGTGCGACCGGTGTAGAACAGGATGCGCTCGGTCGTCGTCGTCTTACCGGCATCGATGTGCGCCATGATGCCGATGTTGCGCGTCCTCTCGAGCGGTACTTTGCGTGCCATGGTTCGTTACTCGATCTGCGATAGCGGGGCAGAAAAAAGGCCCGGCGATCCGGGCCCGGTCCTGCAAGGCGCGATCGCCCGGACGATGACTATCTCGCTGGCGACTCCATTGCGGCGACCTGGAACCCGGTAGGCGCGTTGGCGGACCGCGCGGAAGACACGTCACTGTCCGCCACGACGGCGGGGGATGGTAGCAAAGGAACGGTGGCTCTCCCCGCCCGTGCACGCGCGCTTGCGCGCCAGGACCCGATAGCCGCAGCGCTGCTCGTCGCGACGCTGCTGGCCGCGCTTGCGCTCGCGCTCGTCGAGGTTCTGCCGGTAGCGAAGGTGGTGCTCGCTGGCGGCAGCTGCGAGGTGATCAACGACGCCGATCCGGCCCTTGCCGATCGCTGTGTGGTGAGCGGCTTCGAGCAGCACGGCGGCGCTTTCCTGCTCTTGGCAGCGGCAGCCGCGGCGATGGGTTTCGGTGCGTTGGTCGGCCGCAGCCGGCCGGCGGGGGCAGCACTTGTGGTGCTGGGGTTAGCGGCCCTTGTTGTAGTTCTCGCGATCGACTTACCCGAGGCACGCTCGAGCGGCGCGATCGGCGCCAACTACGAGAGTGCCGAGGGCCGCGCGGCGGTGGGCTTCTGGGTGGAGCTCGTGGCGGCTGTGAGCCTCGCTACGTGCGGCGTGTTGGCCCTGCGCTGGACGGGAGAGCGCGGTCGACTCGCGCCCACCGCACGCCAAGACCGACCGGCCCGACCTTCCGCGCAAGGGGAAAGCGCCGCGCCGGAAGGCGAGGGCAGCAACGGCTAGTGCGAACTACCAGCGGTAGTGGGCGAAGGCCTTGTTGGCCTGCGCCATGCGGAAGATGTCGTCCTTGCGCTTGTAGGCGCCGCCCTGCTGCTGCTGGGCGTCGAGGATCTCGTTGGCGAGACGCTCGATCATCGACTTCTCGCGCCGTTGGCGCGCGAACTGGACGAGCCAACGCACAGCGAGCGTGCGCGCACGCCGCGGCGGAACCTCGACCGGCACCTGATAAGTGGCCCCGCCGACACGGCGCGAGCGCACCTCGAGCACAGGTGTCAGCTCTTTTATCGCCCGCTCGAGCGCCTCGACCGGCTCTTGGCCGGAGCGCTCAGCTGCGAGCTCGAGCGCGCGGTAGACGATGCGCTCGGCGAGCGACTTCTTGCCGTCGCGCATCACCTTGTTGATGAGCTGCTGCACAAGCCGCGACCCGTAAACAGGGTCGGGCTCGATCGGGCGCGGCGGGGGCGAAGCGCGGCGTGGCATTACTTGGCCTTAGCCCCGTAGCGGGAGCGCGCCTTCTTGCGATCGGAAACGCCCGCAGCGTCGAGCGTGCCGCGGATGATCTTGTAGCGCACACCCGGAAGGTCCTTGACACGACCACCACGAACGAGCACGACCGAGTGCTCCTGGAGGTTGTGCCCCTCTCCGGGGATGTAGGCGGTCACTTCCATGCCGTTCGTCAACCGCACGCGGGCTACCTTGCGCAGCGCCGAGTTCGGCTTCTTCGGCGTGACGGTGTACACACGCGTGCACACACCACGCCGCTGCGGCGAAGCGACACGGTTGCGCGTGCCGCTACCCGCCTTGAGGCCCGGGGTCGAAACCTTCTCGCGCTTGCGTTCGCGCCCTTTGCGCACTAGCTGGTTGATCGTCGGCATGCGGCGCGTGATGGTAGCAGCGGCTTGCCCGCGGCGATCTCCATCGCGTGAAAGGCGCCGAGGAACCTGCGCAGCAAGGGGCGTGGGGCGCTCTCGGCGCGCTACGCGGCCGGACGTGCGGCGCGCAGAGGTGCCGGCAGCAGCACCGCCGCCACTACCAAAGCGACGAAGGCGAAGATCTGTGCGGCGAGCGCGGCCGGATCCGTTGGAAGAGGCTCGCCGAAGACGATCAGGCCACCGGCGATGGCACTAACGTTGGCGCCGGCGCTGGTGAGGGTGATCACGCCGACCGCGTCGCCGGTCTGCAAACCGCGAGCGGATGCGTAGAAGCCCGCAACGGAAGCGAGGGCGGCGCTCGCGAGCCACGGCGAGACGAGGCCGGCCGGACCGGCGACGGCGAAGCTTGTGGCGAGAGCCTTGAGAGCAACGTCGGAGACTCCGAACAGAACCCCTGCCGAAACGCCCAGCGCGCTCCCGGCGTGACGATGCTGACGGACCCCCGGAGCGAGCGCGAGTGCGAGACCGGCGGCGAGCAGCGAGCCTTCGAAAACCGCCATGGCCAGAGCCGAGTAGCGGTGTCCCGATGTTTGGGCGGCCGGCGCTGTCACCGCCAGCAGGACCAGCCCGATCGCCGTGAGACCGACCCCGAGCCACTGGCGGCGCCCCACCTCGTGACCGAACCAGCGCTCGGCTAGCACGGCGATGAGGGCGATGCCCCCCGCCAGGACCGCCTGCACCACCGAGAGCGGGGCGAGCGCGAGCGCCGCGACGTGCAGGACCCAGGCGCTCGCAGCGACGAGCATGCCGATCGTGAACCAGCGCGAGCGGAAGAGACCGATAGCGCTGCGCAAGGGGTGGCGGAAGGCGACCGGCGGTGCCGCGACGGCGCCACGGTGCTTGAGCAAGAAGGCGACGTTCGTGACCACCGCACAGGCGAGTGCGAGCAAAATTCCGATCTCTAGCTCCATGCCTAGTTACGTCCCGTCCTTGAGTCGCTTCGCTGGCGCCCAGGCGCTCCCTGGCCTTTCGAGCTATCGGCGCGCGAGCCTGCACGCTGAACACGACCGGGCAGCGGTCGTAAATCCGCCGACTCGCGCAAACCCTCTGCAGCCGTGAGCGAACGCCGCCGACCGCTGTTGTTTGTCGACGTGGACGGCGTCATCAGCCTGTTCGGTTTCGAAGCGAACGGCGCGCTTCCGGGGGTGCCGGCATGGGTCGACGGGGTCCTCCACGTTCTCTCCCGCCGCGCCGGACGCGAGCTCGTGCGCCTGTCCGAGGCTTTCGACCTTGTGTGGGCGACCGGTTGGGAAGAGAAGGCCAACGAGTATCTGCCCCGTCTCCTCGAGCTGCCGTGGCGCGAACTGCCCGTGGTGCGGTTCGACGGCGCGCCGCGACCCGGAGGGGCGCACTGGAAGCTGAACGCGATCGAACGGTTCGCCGGCGGCCGCCCGCTCGCGTGGATCGACGACAACCTCGACCGCACCTGCTGGACCTGGGCGCGCGAACGCCCGGCACCGACGCTGCTCGTCGCGACCGAGCCCGCGATCGGGCTCACGCCCGACCACACTCGCGAGCTGCTCGCTTGGGCAGGCACGCTCGTCCGCTAGCGCACGCCGCCACGGGCGCGCGGTGCACGAACTAGTGCGGGCTACCGCTGTGCGCCGCGCCGGCGCCCCTACGAGTCGCTGTCCTCGCCCTGCCCGCCGAGATCGGCGATCTCCTCGCCGAAAGGCACGGCGTCACTACCGTTGCCGAGACCGAAACCCTCGATCTCGCCGTCGGTCAGGCCGAGCTCGGCAGCGAGGTCGCTGTCTTCGAACACACCGAGCTCGTCCTCGGCGCGCCGCACCGGTTCGGCAGGCTCCACCTCGACTCGCCGGTAGCGCCGCAAGCCGGTGGCAGCGGGGATCAGCTTGCCGATGATGACGTTCTCCTTGAGCCCCTGCAGCCGGTCGACCTTGCCCTCAAGAGCAGCGTCGGTGAGGACCTTCGTCGTCTCCTGGAACGACGCGGCCGAGAGCCACGACTCGGTCGCGAGCGACGCCTTGGTGATGCCGAGGATGACCTCCTCGTACTCGGCCGGCTCTTTGCCCTCCGCTCGCAGTCGCTCGTTCGTCTCGAGCACCTCGAGCCGGTCGACGAACTGCCCGGGGAGGTAGTCCGAATCGCCCTTCTGCTCGATCCGGACCTTCTTCATCATCTGGCGGATGATGATCTCGATGTGCTTGTCGTTGATGTCGACGCCCTGCGAGCGGTAGACCTTTTGCACCTCGTCGACGAGGTACAGCTCGGCCGCCGTGCGTCCCTGCGTTTCGAGCAGGTCGTGGGGGTTGATCGAACCCTCGTTAAGCGGCTGGCCGCGGCGCACCTTCTGGCCGTTCTCGACCAGCAGGCGTGTGCGCTGCGGGAACGTGTACGCGTGCTCGTTGCCCTTGGCGTCGGTCACGATCAGCCGCAGACCGCGCTCGGTCTCCTCGATCGCGACCGTGCCGTCGACCTTCGCGACCTCGGCCATCCCCTTGGGCTTGCGCGCCTCGAAAAGTTCGACGACGCGCGGCAGACCCTGGGTGATGTCTGCACCGGCGACACCACCGGTGTGGAAAGTCCGCAGCGTCAGCTGCGTACCGGGCTCGCCGATCGACTGGGCAGCGATGATGCCGACCGCGTCACCGACTGCCACGACCTTGCCGGTCGCTGGGGCGACGCCGTAGCAGCGCTGGCAGACACCCTGGCGGGTACGGCACTTGAGTACCGACCGCACCGGGAAGGTCGGGTTCTCGTCGGCGTACGCCTCGGCGAGCTGGCGTGCGTGCGCCTTGGTGATCAGCTCGCCGGCCTTCACGAGCACGCTGCCCTTCTTGCCGAGCTTGATGTCCTTGGCGGCGTAGCGGCCGGGCAGGCTGATGTTGAGCTCGCCGTCCTCGCCGCGCAACGGCACCTCGATGAACTCGTCGGTGCCGCAGTCCTCCTCGCGGACGATCACGTCCTGCGCAACGTCCACGAGGCGCCGCGTGAGGTAGCCGGAGTCGGCGGTGCGCAGCGCGGTGTCAGCGAGACCCTTGCGAGCGCCGTGCGTGGAGATGAAGTACTCCAGCACCGAGAGGCCCTCGAGGAAATTGGACTTGATCGGCCGCTCGATGATCTCGCCCTTCGGATTGGCCATGAGGCCGCGCATGCCGGCGAGCTGGCGGATCTGCTTGAACGAGCCACGCGCACCGGAGTTGGCCATCATGTAGATCGGGTTGAGGGGGTCGAGGTGGCGCTCCATCGCCTGGCCGACCTCCTCGGTGGCCTGCGTCCACTTCTCGATCACCGCCTCGTGGCGCTCCTGCTGCGAGATCAGGCCGAGCTCGTACTGGTTCTCGATCTCTTGCACCTCGCGCTCGAAGCGCTCGAGGATCTCGCCCTTCTCCGGCGGTACGTCGCAGTCGTTCTTCGAGATCGTGACGCCGGCCTGCGTCGCGAAGTGGAACCCGAGCTCCTTGAAGGAGTCGAGCACCAGCGCCGTCGCGTAGGGACCGTGCTGGTCGACGAGCCGCTCGACGACCGCGGCGAGGTCCTTCTTGCGCAGCGGTCGGTTGACGAACTCGTAGCTGTCGGGATCGAACTCGTCTTCGAGCGTCTCCTCGAGCGCACGCTCGATGCGTTCGTTGAAGATGATGCGCCCCACGGTCGTGAGGACGTGGTGGCCGCGGTGGCGCTGCCGGTACTCGGCGAGGTCGTGAAGCGTGACCACGCCGGCCTCGTAAGCGAGTTCAGCCTCCTGGGCGGAACGGAAAACGTGCGGCCGCGGACCGCGCTTCTTCTCGTCCCACTTGCCGGCGAACAGCTCCTCTTCCAGCCCCCGCAGCTCGTCCTCGGTCGGCCCGTAGGTGAGGTAGTAGCTGCCGAGCACCATGTCCTGCGTCGGCGTCGCCAGCGGCGCACCGTGCGCGGGCGAGAGGATGTTGTTGGCCGAGAGCATGAGGATGCGCGCCTCGGCCTGCGCCTCCGCCGACAGCGGCACGTGAACGGCCATCTGGTCGCCGTCGAAGTCGGCGTTGAAGGCCTGGCAGACGAGCGGGTGGACCTGGATCGCCTTGCCCTCGACCAGCACCGGCTCGAACGCCTGCACACCGAGCCGGTGGAGCGTTGGCGCCCGGTTGAGCAGGACGGGGTGCTGGTGGATCACCTCCTCGAGGACGTCCCACACCTCGGGAACCATCGCGTCGACGAGTTTCTTCGCGGCTTTGATGTTCTGCACCGCTCGACGCTCGACGAGCCGCGCCATCACGAACGGCTTGAAGAGCTCGAGCGCCATCAACTTCGGGAGGCCGCACTGCCAGATCTTGAGGTCGGGGCCGGCGACGATTACCGAACGCCCCGAGTAATCGACGCGCTTGCCGAGTAGGTTCTGGCGGAAGCGTCCCTGCTTGCCCTTGAGCATGTCGCTCAAGGACTTGAGCGCCCGGTTGCCAGGACCGGTGACGGGACGCCCGCGACGACCGTTGTCGAACAGGGCGTCGACCGCCTCTTGCAGCATCCGCTTCTCGTTGTTGACGATGATCTCGGGGGCGCCGAGGTCGAGCAGCCGCTTGAGGCGGTTGTTGCGGTTGATGACGCGGCGGTAGAGGTCGTTGAGGTCGGAGGTGGCGAAACGACCGCCGTCGAGCTGCACCATCGGCCGCAGCTCGGGAGGCAGCACGGGAATCGCCTCGAGGATCATGTACTCGGGCTTGTTGTCCGAGTTCAGGAACGCCGAGACGACCTTCAGGCGCTTCACCGCGCGGCTCTGCTTTTGGCCCTTGGAGGTGCGGATCTCCTCCTCGAGCTCGTCACGCAGCTTCTCGAGATCGACCTGCTGGAGCAGATCGCGCACGGCCTCGGCGCCCATTCCGCCGCGGAAGTACTCGCCCCAGCCGTAGGGCGATCCGAAGCGCTCCTTGAGCTCGCGGAAGATCGTCTCGTCGGGGATGATCTGCTTCGGCTCGAGCTCCTGGAACAGCTCCCAGACCTGCCGCAGCCGCTCGGCGGCGTCCTCTAGGTAGTTCTTGGTGTCCTGGATCTCGGTCTCGATCTGCTTGCGAACTTCCCGCTCGAGCTTCGCGCGCTCTTCATCGCTGAGTTTCTGGACCTTGACGTCGAGCGTGTCGAGCCAGAGCAGGTCCTCGTCCGAGAACCCTTCCTGCGAACCGGTGCGCAGGTACTCGAGGCGCCGCTCGAGCGACTCCTCGAGCTCTTGGATGCGCTCGGCGAGCTCCGCCTCGTACGCCTCGAGCTGCGCCTGCACCTCCTTCTCGAGCTTGGGCAGGTCCTTCTGGCGCGCTTCCTCGTCGACCCAGGTGACGATCGAGGCGGCGAAGTAGAGAACCTTCTCGAGCTCCTTAGGCGCGATGTCGAGGAGGTAGCCGATGCGGCTCGGGACGCCCTTGAAGAACCAAATGTGCGAGACGGGCGCGGCGAGCTCGATGTGGCCCATCCGCTCGCGCCTCACCTTTGCGCGCGTGACCTCGACCCCGCAGCGCTCGCACTCGATTCCCTTGTAGCGGACGCGCTTGTACTTACCGCACGAGCACTCCCAGTCTTTGGTGGGCCCGAAGATCCGCTCGCAGAACAGCCCGTCGCGCTCGGGCTTGAGCGTGCGGTAGTTGATGGTCTCGGGCTTGGTGACCTCGCCGTAGGACCACTGGCGGATCTTCTTCGAAGAGGCGAGACCGATCTTGATGGCGTCGCAGTTGTTGATGTCGATCACTTGCTCCTGGGCTCCTCGCTGCTCGCGCTAGACACCTGTTGCCGCAGGCGACACAGCCGTTAGCCGGCCGCTCGCTAGGACTCGCCCTCGACGAACTGGGCGTCCTGCTCGATCGGCTCCTCGTCGCCGGTCTGGCCGCCCTCGCCCTCGAGCTCGATCTGCTCTTCGGCCTCGTCGGCAGCCTCGTCGTCCCGCGCCCGCGTACCCGACAGATCGATGCCGAGCTCTTCGGCCGCGCGCAAGAGGTCGTCTTCTTCCTCTTGCATTTCGAGGCCATCGCCCTCTTCGCTGAGCGGCTCGACGTCGAGTGCCAGGGCCTTCATCTCGCGCAGAAGCACTTGGAACGACTCCGGCACCGACGGCTCGGGGATGTTTTCGCCCTTGACTATCGCCTCGTACGCCTTGACCCGCCCGACCGTGTCGTCGGACTTGATCGTGAGCATCTCTTGGAGCGTGTAGGCCGAGCCGTACGCCTCGAGAGCCCACACCTCCATCTCGCCGAAGCGCTGACCGCCGAACTGCGCCTTGCCGCCGAGCGGCTGCTGCGTGACGAGCGAATATGGCCCGGTGCTGCGGGCGTGGATCTTGTCGTCGACGAGGTGCAGCAGCTTGAGGATGTACATGTAGCCGACGGTGACCTTCTCTTCGAACGGCTCGCCGGTGCGGCCGTTGTAGAGGGTCACCTTGCCGGAGCAGCGCATGCCGGGCCGCGCCTTCGGGTCGACGTCGAGGTGGATGCCGCGCTTGTCGCCGTGCTCCTCCGCCCAGCGGCAGAGCGCCTCGTCGACGTCTTCGACGGTGGCACCGTCGAAGACAGGAGTCGCGACGTAGACGCGGCCGCCGTTCTGCTGGGCGTGTTTGTAAGCCTCGGAGCCGTCGTCGTACCAGCCGTTTGCGGCAACCCAGCCGAGGTGGGTCTCGAGGATCTGGCCGAGGTTCATGCGGCTCGGCACGCCCAGGGGGTTGAGAATGATGTCGACCGGCGTGCCGTCCTCAAGGAAGGGCATGTCTGCCTCGGGCACGATCTTGGCGATCACGCCCTTGTTGCCGTGGCGTCCGGCGAGCTTGTCGCCCTCGGCGATCTTGCGCTTCTTGGCGACGTAGACGCGCACGAGCTCGTTGACGCCGGGCGGCAGCTCCTCGTTGTTGTCGCGCGAGAACACCTTGACGTCGATGACGACGCCGCCCTCGCCGTGCGGCACCTTCAGCGACGTGTCGCGCACCTCGCGCGCCTTTTCCTTGAAGATCGCGCGAATCAGCTTCTCTTCGGCGGTCAGCTCGGTCTCGCCCTTGGGCGTCACTTTGCCGACCAGCAGATCACCGGACCCGACCTCGGCACCGATGCGGACGATGCCGCGCTCGTCGAGGTTGCGCAGCGACTCCTCGGAGCGGTTGGGGATGTCGCGCGTGATCTCCTCGTCGCCGAGCTTCGTGTTGCGCGCCTCGACCTCGTACTCCTCGATGTGAATCGAGGTGAGGATGTCCTCCTTGACGAGGCGCTCGGAGATGATGATCGCGTCCTCGAAGTTGTAGCCCTCCCACGACATGAAGGCGACGAGGACGTTCTTGCCGAGCGCTAGCTCGCCCTGACTCGTCGACGACCCGTCAGCGAGGACATCGCCTTCGCCGACCTTCTGGCCGGTCTCGACGATCGGCTTCTGGTGAATCAGCGTTCCCTGGTTGGAACGCATGAACTTGTGCAACAAGTACTCGTCGGTGCCGCCCTCGTCGGCCTCGACCACGATCCGCTCGGCATCGACGTAGGTGACAGTTCCGGATCGGCGCGCGAGCACCACGTCGCCCGAGTCGATCGCCGCCCGTCGCTCCATGCCGGTGCCGATCAGCGGCGGCTCGGTGCGCAGCAGCGGTACCGCCTGCCGCTGCATGTTCGAGCCCATCAGCGCCCGGTTGGCGTCGTCGTGCTCGAGGAAGGGAATCAGCGACGTCGACACCGACCAGATCTGGTTGGGCGAGACGTCCATCAGGTCAACGTCGCCCGGCTCGGCGAGGACAAGCTCGCCGTCGCGCGAGCGGCACTCGACGAACGGCCCCTTGAGCTTGCGCGTCTTGGGATCGATCGGCGCGTTCGCCTGGGCGATGACCTTGTCCTCTTCCTGGGTGGCGTCGAGGTGGACGATCTCGTCGGTCACCACACCGTCGCGCACGACGCGGTAGGGCGTGGTGACGAACCCGAACTCGGAAACCTGGGCGTAGGTCGACAGCGACCCGATGAGACCGATGTTGGGACCCTCGGGGGTCTCGATCGGGCACATCCGACCGTAGTGCGTGGGGTGCACGTCGCGAACCTCGATCGGCGCCCGCTCGCGCGTCAGGCCGCCGGAACCGAGCGCCGACAGGCGGCGGCGGTGCGTAAGCCCAGCGAGCGAGTTCGTCTGGTCCATGAACTGGCTCAGCTGGTGCGAGCCGAAGAACTCCTTGATCGCACCGACCACCGGCCGGATGTTGATGATCGACTGGGGAGTGATCGCGTCGGCGTCCTCGGTCGAGAGCCGCTCGCGCACGTTGCGCTCCATCCGGTAGAGACCGGTGTGGAAGGCGTCCTGGATGAGCTCACCGACGGTGCGCACGCGGCGGTTGCCGAAGTGCTCGTACTCGTCGAGTCGGTCGGCGATCGGTTCGTGCGGCAGCGACTGCGCCTCGAGCGCGAAGTCCTTGATCGGCTCGCCGTTCTCGTCGAGGCCCGATTCGGGAATACCGAGGTCGCGCGGCAGGCTGACGAGCTCTTTGACGAGAGCGACGATGTCACGCGTCGTAAGAACGCGCGTGTCGAGCGGCTCGTCGAGGTGCAGACGCGCGTTCAACTTGTAACGACCGACACGCGTCAGGTCGTAGCGCTTGGGGTCGAAAAACAGACCGTGAAGCAGGTTGCGTGCCGCTTCCAGCGAGGGCGGCTCGCCCGGCCGCTGCTTGCGGAAGAGCTCGATGAGGGCGCCGTCCTCGGTCTTCGTCACGTCGGTGTCGGCCTCGAGCGTGAGGCGGATGTAGAGCGAGTTGTCGAAGAGGCGCAGGATGTCTTCGTCCGAGCCCGTCCAGCCGGGGAAGTCCTCGCGCAGGTAGCGGCCCATCGCCCGCAGCAGGACGGTGATCGGAAGCTTGCGTTTGCGGTCGATACGGGCGTAGACCCGGCCCTTCTTGTCGATCTCGACCTCGAGCCAGGAACCGCGCTGCGGCATCAGGTTCGCGACGAAGACCTGCTTCTCGCGGTCCTTGGGCTCCATCACGTAGGCGCCCGGCGAGCGCACGAGCTGCGTGACGATGACACGCTCGGTGCCGTTGATGATGAAGGTGCCCCAGTCGGTCATCCACGGGAAATCACCCATGAACACCGACTGCTGGCGGATCTCACCGGTCTCGCGATTCTGGAAGGCGACCTGCACGTTGAGCGGACGCGAATAGGTGAGGTCGCGCTCGCGACACTCGGCGATCGAGGCGTTCGGCGGCCCGAACTCGAACTCTTCGAAGACGATCGCGAGGTTGCCCGTGTAGTCCTCGATCGGCGAGATCTCGTCGATCACCTCGCGCAAACCGCCGTTCTCGGGATCGACGAGCCACTCGAACGAGCGGCGCTGGATGTCGATCAGGTTCGGGGGCTCGAGGGTGTGGTCGAGGCGGGAGAAGCTACGACGTACGCGAGTGGCGTTTGCGGCTGGCAAAGCGACGTATCCCTCCGAGGTCTGTTAGAGGCCGACTGCGACTTGCGGACGACAGAAGCGCGGGCGCACAGCGCGACCGGCGAGATTATCACGTTGGCGGCTCCGACTGCAAGGGGAACCGCACCGGGCGATCAGCCCGGTGGCCATCACGGACCCCGTCCGCGGCGTTACGTCGATCACGCCTTGTCGGAACGGCTACGGCTATAGGCCGTGCCAAAGAGTAGCGCGCCGACGGGCGTGCGGGCGCGATCACGCCCGCACGCCGGAAGACACCGCCGACGAGGCGCGCCGGCTTACTTGAGCTCGACGGTGGCGCCGGCCTCCTCGAGCTCCTTCTTGAGCTTCTCGGCCTCCTCGCGGTCCACGCCCTCTTTGACCGGCTTCGGCGCCTCGTCGACCAGCGCCTTGGCCTCCTTCAGTCCGAGCCCCGTGGCCGCGCGCACGACCTTGATCACCTGGATCTTCTTGTCGCCGGCGTTGGCCAGGATCACGTCGACCGTCGACGGCTCCTCCTCTGCGGCAGCGCCGTCGCCACCGCCAGCACCGGCCGCGGCCACCGGTGCCGCGGCTGCGACCGCCGTCGCCGACACGCCGAACTCCTCCTCGAGCGCCTTGATCCGCTCGGCAAGCTCCAGAACGGAAATGCTCTTGAGCTCCTCGATCCACTCCTCGGTAGTCAGCTTTTTGGCCATCGTCTCTCTGTCCTCCTGTCTGCGGTAGTTCGAAACCCTCGAGCTTTCGCTCGCTCAGCTCACCCGCTTTGCTCCTCGCCGCCGACAAGGCCGCGCTCGCGGATCTGCTCGAGCTGGATGGCGAGCCCGCCGACGAGCTGGCCGAGGCTGCGCGCCACGCCCGTCAGCGGCATCGCCACAAGCCCGACAAGCTGTCCGATCAACTGGTCGCGTGCGGGTAGCGCCGCCAGCCGCTTGATCTCGTCGGCATCGACGGCGGTCTCCCCGAGCAACCCGCCCTTCGGCTCGAGCAGCTCGTGCTCACGGCGGAACGCAGCGATCGCCTTGGCAGCGAGCACCGGGTCGCCGTCGGGACTGACGAACGTCAGCGCCGTCGGACCTTCGAGAAC
Source organism: Thermoleophilum album (assembly GCF_028867705.1). Classification (GTDB taxonomy): domain Bacteria; phylum Actinomycetota; class Thermoleophilia; order Solirubrobacterales; family Thermoleophilaceae; genus Thermoleophilum. The sequence goes on from NZ_CP066171.1 coordinate 1,877,925, forward strand.
CGACTTGAGTTCCTCGCGCCCGGCACGGTCGGACGCCAAGCGGGCGAGCGTGTTCTTGGTCACGCGGAAGCGTGCACCCGCCTCGGCGAGCTTGGTGCGCAGTTCCTGGGCCTGCGCGACCGTGATACCGCGGTAGTCGACGGCGAACACGGCCTGGCTTTCGGCCAGCTGCTCGGCTACCTCGGCGACGATCTTTTCCTTGTCCTCTCGCGTGAGCCCCATCTCGATACCTCCCCGTTGAAGCGTCGCGGCCCGCCACTGGCGGGCCGTCGCGGATCGGGGCGCACTGGAGCGTCACGCCCGGCTTCGCTCGGACCCGCCTGCCCCGGACTTCCTCTCGCTGCACGCGAAACGCCGGGGGTCTTCGGCGAGCGGCCGCAAGATCGCGGCCTGCGCTGGCGACAGTGCTACGCCGCTTGCGCCACCTCCTCGACGATGTCGCGCGTGCGCGCGGGGTCGACCTTGATACCGGGACCCATCGTCGGTGCGATCGTGATCGAGCGGATATAGCGCCCCTTGGCGGCGGCCGGCTTGGCGCGGACGATCTCCTCGATGACCGCGGCGTAGTTCTCGAGCAGCGCGCGCTCGTCGAAACTGAGCTTGCCGATCGGCACGTGGACGATCCCCGAGCGGTCGGTGCGGTACTCGATCTTGCCGGCCTTGGCGTCGGCGACCGCCTTGCCCACCTCCGTCGTCACCGTTCCAACGCGCGGGTTGGGCATCTTGCCCTGCGGGCCGAGGATGCGACCGAGCCGCCCCACCAGAGGCATCATGTCGGGCGTGGCAATCGCCACATCGAAGTCGGTGAAGCCGCCCTGCACGCGCTCGACGAGATCCTCGGCACCGACGATGTCGGCGCCTGCCTCTTCGGCCTCCTTAGCGGCATCGCCTTTGGCGAAAACTGCGACCGACACCTCGCGACCGAGCCCGTGCGGCAAGGCGACGGTGCCGCGGAGTTGCTGATCGGCATGACGGACGTTGAGGCCGGTGCGCACAGCTACCTCGACGGTTTCGTCGAAACGCGCCGGCTCGAAGCGCTTGAGCAACGACACCGCTTCGGCCGGCTGGTAGAGCCGTTCGCGGTCGACCAGTTCGAGATTGCGGCGGTAGCGCTTGCCGTGCTTGGGCATCGCTAGTCGACCACCTCCACTCCCATCGACCGCGCCGTGCCGGCGATGATCTTCTCGGCCTGATCGAGATCGTTGGCGTTCAAATCGGGAAGCTTCTGCTCGGCGATCTTGCGCAGCTGCTCGCGGGTGATGCGACCGACCTTGTTGCGGTTCGGTTCGCCCGACCCCTTGTCGATTCCCACAGCCTGCTTGATCAAAACAGCCGCGGGCGGCGTCTTGGTGATAAAGGTGAAGGAGCGATCCTCGTAGACGGTGATCTCGACCGGGATGATCGTCCCCGCCTGCTGCTGCGTCTGGGCGTTGAACGCTTTGCAGAACTCCATGATGTTCACGCCGTGCTGACCGAGCGCCGGGCCGACAGGCGGCGCCGGGTTCGCTTGGCCGGCGGGAACTTGGAGCTTGATCGTTGTCAGGACCTTCTTGGCCACGGGCGCGGAAACGTTAAACGGTCGACACGTGCGGAGGTCAGCTGCCTCAGCTGATCTTCTTGACCTGGTCGAACCCGACCTCGGCCGGAGTCTCGCGGCCGAAGATCGAGACGAGCACTTTGAGCTTGCCGGCGTCCGGGTTGATCTCGGCGACCTCGCCGGAGAAGTCCGATAGCGGGCCCGCGACGACCTTGACTTGGTCGCCGACCTTGAACTCGGCGCGCTGGCGCGGACGTTCGATGACCTCGCGCTTGAGGATACGGTCGACCTCCTGCTCGGTGAGCGGCACCGGCTTGCTGCCGGGCCCACCGACCTCACCGACGAAGCCCATCACGCCGGGGGTCTGCCGCACGAGGCGCCAGGTGTCGTCTGTGAGCCTCATGTTGATAAGCAGGTAGCCCGGCATCGTCCGCTGTTCCTTCTGGATCTTCTGCCCGCCCTTGAGCTCCTGCACCTGCTCGGTCGGGATCACGATCTGGCGCACATTGCCTTCCTGGCGCAGCGTGCGCACGCGGTGCTCAAGGTTCTCCTTGACCTTGTTCTCGTGCCCGGAATAGGTGTTGACGGCGTACCACTTGAACATTGATCTCGTGCGGACGGACTAGAGGATGAGACGGACGAGGCGGGAGAAGGCGGCATCGAGGAGACCGAGGTACGCCCCGGCGACGATCACAAACGCGATCACCACGCCGGTGAGCCTGACCAGCGCTTCCCGGTTGGGCCACTCGACCCGCGCGAGCTCCGCCCGGACCTCGCGCAGGAATTGTACGACTCGCGCGACGCCGCCGGTCGCTCGTGATGCGGCGGCGCCGGACACCTGGTGCTCGCTGCCTCCAGCTGCCGCGGTTTCGCGAGCCGCCCTGGCGCTCTCGGCCGGCCGGTTCCGTGCCAGCGCAGCCGTACGCTCGCCGTCACCGGTCTGCGTGCGCAGCCCCAGCTCGCGCGCGCGCCGCTGCGCCTGACGTTCCCGCGCTCGCTCGCGCTTGCCAGCCACGTCGCCTGCCGTCGCCTTTAAGCGCGCGCGACCGGGCGCGCGGCCGCGCCGGACTCGACAGAGCGGCAGCTCGGGAACGTACGCGCGCCGCTCACCGGGTTTCCTTGTGCACGGTGTGGCGCCCGCACCAACGGCAGTACTTGCGCAGCTCGATCCGGTCGGGATCGTTGCGCTTGTTCTTCTCGGTCTGGTAGTTGCGCCGCTTGCACTCTTGGCAAGCGAGCGTGACCGCTATGCGAACCTCTCCGCGGGCCATCTCTCCAACGACGGTAGGACGGTTACTTGACGGCGAGCAGCCGTACCGGCAGCGTACGGCAGTCTAGCGGCGGGCAGCATCCGACTGCGGTCTCTACCATCTGTAGCCTGCGCGTTGCGGATCTTGCGCGAACCCGCCGCCGTAGCTCAGTAGGTAGAGCACTTCCATGGTAAGGAAGGGGTCCCCGGTTCGAGTCCGGGCGGCGGCTCTCGCTTGACGGCACGTGCCGCGAAGGACGCGCGGCGCCAACGGCCGCCCCACGTGCCCAGAAATGCAGCTCCCGCGACGGCCAAGCGCTGCACCCCGCTGACAGCGCCGGCACTGGCCCGGCCTCTCGGTGCCAGTGATCGCTAGCTACGCCTCGGGCGCGGGCAGTGGGGGGGGCAGGATTCGAACCTGCGTAGGCATACGCCGCCAGATTTACAGTCTGGTCCCTTTGACCGCTCGGGCACCCCCCCGCGGTCGCGGACGTGGATTGTAGGGACGTGCGTGGCGAGCGGCGCGCCCGCCGGATCGCGAGTCAAACCGCGTCGCGCAGCGCCTGCGCCTCGGGCAGCTGCTGGAGCTTGCGAAGCGTGTTGTTCTCGATCTGGCGGATGCGCTCGCGCGTGACGCCGAAGGCGCGACCGACCTCTTCGAGCGTCAAGGAGCGGCGGCCACGCAATCCGTAGCGAAGCTCGAGCACCTCGCGCTCGCGCGGCGGCAGCGCGGCCAGCGCCCGCCACACGCTCTCGCGACGAATCGCGCGCGACACCTCCTCGAACGGCGTCTGCGCCTCCTCGTCTTCGACGAAATCGCCGAGCTGCGAGTCCTCCTCCTCGCCGACAGGCTTGTCGAGCGACACCGGTGCCTGGGCGACGCGCAGGATCTCGCGCACGTCGTCGACGCTCCAACCAAGCTCGGCCGCGATCTCCTCGGCCGTGGGCTCGCGACCGTGCTCTTGCACGAGCTGGCGCTCGACCTGGCTGACCTTGTTCATCTTCTCGACCATGTGCACGGGGATGCGGATCGTCCGCGCTTTGTCGGCGATCGCGCGCGTCACCGCCTGGCGGATCCACCACGTGGCGTAGGTCGAGAACTTGTAGCCACGGCGCCAGTCGAACTTTTCGACGGCACGGATCAGACCCAGCGAACCCTCCTGGATGAGGTCGAGGAACGACAGGCCACGGCCCAGGTAGCCCTTGGCGATCGACACGACCAGGCGCAGATTGGCCTCGATCATGTGCTGCTTGGCCGCCATGTCGCCACGCTCGATGCGCTTGGCGAGCTCGACCTCCTGCTCGGCGGTTAGCAGGTCGACGCGCCCGATCGAGCGCAGGTAGAGGCGCAGGGAGTCGAGGCTCGCTTCGTCGCTCGCCGGCGCGAGCGCGGCCGGCTCTGCGCGCGACCCGCTCTCGGCGACGAGCGCCTCGTGCACTGTGCCGAGGGCCAGCGGCTCGCCGAGGCGCTCGTCGCCGCCGTCTTCGCTCGGCAGCACCTCGATCCCAGCGTCCTGCAAGTGGGCCACCAGATCGCGTAGCGACTCGCTGTCGACTTCCAGCTCCTCGACACAAGCCGCGATCTCGTCGGCCGTTACGTACCCGCGCTCGCGGCCCTCGGCGAGCAGCCGCGCGAGCGCCTCGCTGCGACCGACAGCCTGATCTTGGTCGTCGAGCAACGCGACTGCGACGTTCGTGTCCTCCAACCCTCGCTCCTTCGAGACACGCATCGGCTTTCCCTCCACGGAGGGTCACCGCTTCACTCTCTACGACGTACTCCCTCTCTGTGCTGGCCCCGCACGGCGAGGCCACCGCGACACGAGTCGCGAGGAGCCGCGCCCGACCGGGGGCGGGCGTCGGGCCGGCCGGGAATATAACCGCACTGGCGGCTGCACGCTGTCGGTATCGTGCGGACAGATGTCCCAGCTGCCGACCACCGACGCGCCCGACGTCCAGGCGCGACGCCCGCAGGCGACGGTGAGCCTGACGCGCGTCGGCGTCACCGGGGTAGAGAAAGTCCTGCGCATCCGCAGCAACGGCGACGAGCAGCTCTTCTACGCGCAACTCGAGTGCTTCGTCGATCTGCCGCCCGACCAAAAGGGCGCGCACATGTCGCGCTTCGAGGAGGTCGTCAATGAAGCGATCGACACCGTCGTGCTGGGCGAAGCGTTCCGCGCCGAGACACTCGCGGCGCACATCGCCGAGCGCGTGCGCGAACGGCAGGGCGGTTTGCGCGCCGAAGCTCGGATCGCCGCGCGCTACCCGATCTCGCGACCGGCGCCGGCTTCGGGTGTGCCGACGCAAGAGATCTACACGATGTTCGGTGTCGCGATCGCATCGGAGCGCGGTACGCGACGCCTAGTCGGCGTCCAGGCACAGGGGATGACGGCCTGTCCGTGCGCTCAGGAGCTGGTTCGCGATCGCGCGGAAAGAAGGCTGCGGGAAGCGGGTGTCGACGCCGCGGTCGTAGACGAGGTGTTGCGCGAGGTACCGGTCGCGACCCACAACCAGCGTGGCATCGGCACGCTCTACATCGGAGCGGTCGAGGCGTGCCGCGAAGGAATCGAGGCGACCGACCTGCTCGAAATCGTGGAAAGCTCGATGAGCGCCGAGATTTACGAGCTCATGAAGCGCAGCGACGAGGCGCTCGTCGTCGAGCGCGCCCATCGCACCCCACGCTTCGTCGAAGATTGCGTGCGCGAGATGGTGCGCCAGGCGGTCGCCCGCTACGAGCCGCTCGGTCCGGAGGCATTCGTATACGCGCGCCAAGAGAACCTCGAGACCATCCACCGCCACAACGTGGTCGCCGAACGTTCGGGACTGCTCGGCGAGCTTGCGAGCGAACTCGCCGGCGAGCAGCACGTGCTACACCATGTGACGATGCGCGAGTGGCTCGAGGGTCGCGAGGCATCGACGACCTAACTGCACGTCCCTTTCCGCGGCCACGGCGAGCTGCCGCTCACGCTCAAGATCGCCACTCCGGCGGTCGATCCATTCCCTGTGCAACTCGACGGTGCCAGGGGGGATCACGTTCCCCGCGACCTCGGCAAGGGATCGCTGACGCGCGACGCTGCCCTTTGCATCGCGCTCGTCGCTACCGCGCTGCCGTTCGCCCGTAACGCTCGCGAGGAGGTCGATCGCTGGCTGCGCGTGCTGCGGCTGAACGGGCACGCCGGCCGAGCGCTGCAGGGGCTCGGCGTCGGCGAGCTGCGGCTGCGCGCGAGCGCGGACGCAGCGGTAACGGCGCTCCCCGGCCTCGGCACCCGTGCCGTCGACCTCGTCGTCGAACGCTCGCTCGCCCACGCCGCCGCACGCGGTTCGTCGTGCGCCGACACCGGCGACGTGCTCGCCGCACTGCTCTCGACCTACGGCGAAGAGATGGAGAAGGCGCTCGCCGCGCACGGAGCGACCGTCGCGGAGGTAGAGCGACGCCTCGCGCGGCCGCTCGTCGCCCGAGGCTGAGCGCAGGCTGTCGACCCTGACCGCAGCGCCGCTAGTGGCGCCGCGCATCGTCGGCGGCGCGCAGCTCGAGACGGCGACGGAAGTTGACGAAGTAGTCGACTCCCGACACGACCGTGGTCGCGACCATCGCCCACACCAGAACTTGGACAGGCAGAACGTGCGGGTCGTGCACGGCGATCAGCGCGGTGACGGCGGCTACCTGCACGATCGTTTTCGCCTTGCCGAGCACGCTCGCGGGGATGACGACACCCTGCTGGCCGGCTGCGACGCGCAGCGCGGAGACGGCGAACTCGCGCGCGATCACCACCATCGCGACCCACGCCTCCAGCCGGTCGCGACCGACGAGCGCGAGCAGCGCCGCTACCACCAGCAACTTGTCGGCGATCGGGTCCATCACCTTGCCGAAGGTCGTGACCGCGTGGCGGGAACGCGCGATCCACCCGTCGAGCCCGTCGGTGAGCGCGGCGAGCGCGAAGACGGCGGCTGCGATCAGCGATCCGCCTTGCGCCTCGAGCGCCAGCACCACGACGAGCACCGGCACGAGCAAGATGCGGATCAGCGTGAGGACGTTGGGGATGTTGAGCGGCACCGCCCGCGTCCGCTAGAGGTCGACGGCGGCGCTGCGGCTCGCTGTCCGTCGGTTGCGCCAAGCGATCAGCTCGAAACCGAGTGTGCTTCCGATCGGACCGAGTGGCGAGACGGTGGCACCGAGCAACCACCAGGGAAAAAGCCCGCGTGCACAGCCGCGGGCCACCGCGATACAGAGCCCGATCCAGCCGAGACCGTGCGTCCAGCCGAGGATCGCCTCCCAACGCTCCGACAGCGAGCCGAGCCAGACGACGAGCAGGGCGGCGAACACCGCTAGTTCGGCGAGCGAGTAGATGCGAACGCGCTGGAAGTAGGACAAAGGGGCGCCTCCGTGCGAAAGCGGTGCGCGTCGAAGCCGCCGGTGGGATTCGAACCCACGACCCCGCGCTTACGAGGCGCGTGCTCTGGCCACTGAGCTACGGCGGCGCCGCGCCGGAGTGTAGCCCGCCTGCGCGCCGATCCCCGGGGCGAAGAGCGCGGCGGCCGGGCTTTTCGAGGGTGCGATGGCGGAGACACCGAGCAAGAGCCAGCGAAAGCGACCGGGGGCAGAGCGCGATCGTGCCTTCCCCACGGCGCAAGGGCGCCCCCCGAGTGCGCGACCGAGCGGCGCCAGCGAGCTGCCCTGCTGGCTGCGCGGTGCACCGACGGTGAAGGTCGAGGGCTTCACCCTGGCGCTCGCGCTGACGCCACTGCGGCGCGCTCTCGGACTGACGGGAGTGGCGCTGCTGCCCGACGGTTGGGGGCTCGTGCTCGCACCGTGCGCGAGCGTCCACACGTTGACGTTGCGCTGCGCGATCGATGTCGTCTTCGCAGACCAAGCGGGAGCCGTGCTGCAGATATACGCGGACGTTCCGCCGCGAAGGCTGCGCGCCGCACGGGGAGCGGCGTTCTGCGTCGAGTGCCGCGCCGGCGAGGCGCGACGCCTAGTTGCGAGCGGTGGCTGCCGCGAGATCGCGCGCGCACTCAAGCGAGAGCGCTTCGAGCGCGACGTCCTCAGCCGGGTTCAGCGCTAGGGCGAGGCGCGTCCGCTCGACGCGCTCGGCAGCCCGAGCGAAAGCGAGCGGGCCGCTCGCCGTATGCTGTGCGACCTCGCGCGCCACTTGCGAGAGCGGCAGCTCGTCGCCGCACCCGGCCGCCGCGAGCGCCAAGTCGCGCAGCAACGCGGCGGCCAGAAACAGCACAAAGCCAAGGGCTTCGCTGCGCGCGCGCCGCTCTTCGCGCCTCGCCACCTCCGCTGCTTGACGTTCGAGCGCGCGCTTGGCTCGCCCGCTTCCCTCCGCGATCTCCTCGAAGCGGGCGAGCACCTCGGAGCGTGCCTGCTCGGCGCGCTGTGTGGCGTGCTCCTGAACATCGAGGAGCGGCGCGTCCTCGACGTCGCCGCGCAGCCACGCCGCCACTAGCCCTTGCGCCAAACGCAGCGCCTGCTCGCCCTCCCCGCTGGCCAGCCTGCGCGCCCGCTCGAGATTGCCGAAGGCGAGGTGGGCGCACTCGCGCGCCTTCTCCGCAGCGACGCCGTCGGCGCGCAGGCGTTCCTCGATCACAGGGCGGGGCAGAGGCTCGAAGCGCACCTGGCGGCAGCGCGACACCACCGTCGGCAACAGCCGACCGAGGAAATCGGTGACTAGCACGAAGTAGGCGTAGGGCGGCGGCTCCTCGAGCGTCTTGAGCAGGCGATTGGCGACGTCGGCGCTCATCGTCTCGGCGCGCTCGATCACGAAGACGCGGTGGGCACCGAGTAGCGGTGTCTGTCCAGCTTGGGCGACGACGGGCTCGGCGACATCCTCGACGCGCATCGCGTGAGCGCCGGTCGGTACGACCCAGGTGAGGTCGGGGTGAGAGCCGACGAGCGCGTGGCGCCGCGCCGCATCGGGATCTCTCGCCCCGCTCGCGAGTAGCTCGGCGGCGAAAAGGCGCGCGCACTCGCGCTTGCCCGTGCCGCCCGGCCCGTAGAAGACGTAGGCATGCACCGGTCCGTGGGCGAGGTCGTGGAGCAGCACTGCACGGGCGTGCGGCTGGTGGGCGAGCGCCGACGCGAGCGCCGCCACCGCTAGCTCTCCCTCCCCCGCTGTGGCGCCGGCGCGTGGTCGCCGGGTGCAGCGGCTGCGCGCTCCCCGGCGGCAGGAGTGGCACCGCGCGCTGCCGATCCCCTCGCGCGCACGGCGAGGAGCTCCTGCACCTTTCGCAGCACGAACTCGTGCACGGCAGTGACCGGCCGGTCGGCCGCTACCCGCACGAACCGCTCGGGGAAGCGGCGGGCGAGCTCCTCGTAGCCGTCGGCCACAGCGCGCTGCAAGCGCATCCCCTCGCTCTCGAAACGATCGCTCTCGCCGGCGCGTGCCGCCGCGGCGCTCGGATCGACAGCAAGCAAGAACGTCACGTCGGGTCGCAGACCCTCGAGCGCGAAGTCGTTGATCGCGAGCACGCGGTCGATGCCGAGGCCGCGTGCGGCACCCTGGTATGCGAGCGAGGAGTCGATAAAGCGGTCGCACACCACCACGCGGCCGGCAGCGAGCGCGGGACGCACCACTTCGACAGCGAGCTGGGCGCGCGCAGCTGCGAAGAGCAGCGCTTCGGCATGGGCGTCGAGCGCCACCGCCGCGTCCTTGAGCAGTGCCCGCAGCCGTTCGCCAAGGGCGGTACCGCCGGGCTCGCGCACGAGTACGGCGCGGTCGCCGAGCGCCTGGGCGAGCAGACGCGCCTGCGTCGTCTTGCCCGAGCGATCGACGCCCTCGAAACTGACGAAGAGACCGCCCACCGCGGCTGACCGTACCAGCGCGGTAAATGGCACGCGGATAGCATGGGCGCCCGCGATGCGTGTGCTCGTTACCGGTGGCGCCGGCTTCATCGGCTCTAACCTCGTCGATGCGCTCCTTGCGCGCGGCGACGAGGTAGCGGTGGTCGACAACTTGTCGACCGGTCGCCGCTCGAATCTGGACCAGGCGTTGGCGGCCGGCGCCCGCCTCTACGAGGTCGACATTTGCGACCGCCAGGCGCTCGCGCGGACTTTCGCCGAAGCGCGCCCCGAAGTGGTCTTCCATCTGGCCGCGCAGATCGATGTCCGCAAGTCGACCGCCGATCCCGCGTTCGACGCCCGTGTCAACGTCGAAGGCACGATCAACGTGCTCGAAGCGGCACGGGCGGTAGGGGCGCGGCGCGTCGTCAACAGCTCGACGGGGGGTGCCATCTACGGCGAGGGAAAGATCCTGCCGGCGCCCGAGGACCATCCGGTCGCACCCGAAGCGCCTTACGGCCAGTCGAAGTTCGCAGCCGAGGGGTATTGCGAGCTCTTTCGCCGCCTCTACGGCATCTCGACCGTTTCGCTGCGCTACGGCAACGTGTACGGCCCGCGCCAGGATCCGCTCGGAGAGGCCGGGGTGATCGCGATCTTCTGCGGCCGCCTCGTCGCCGGCGAACGACCGACCGTTTACGGCGACGGGTTGCAGACGCGCGACTACGTCTATGTCGCCGACGTCGTCGAAGCCAACCTGCGCGCCGCTGACGCTGAGTGCGTCGGCGCCTTCAACATCGGCACTGGCAAGCAGACGACGGTGCTCGAGCTCGTCGAGGCGCTCCGCCCGCACGCGACCGCGCCCTTCGATCCCGACCACAAGCCCGAGCGTCTCGGCGAAGTGCGCCATATCGCGCTCGATTCGACGCGCGCCGAGCGCGAACTGGGCTGGCGAGCGAGGACCACGCTCGCCGACGGTCTGGCGCGAACGCTCGCTGCTGTGCGGGTCGCCCACTGAGACTGCGAATCCGTCCGGAGGGGGAGCCATGATCGACGCCCCCGGACGGTCGATGGGAACGTACGCTAGCTTCAGGCAGGAGGGGTGAACGAGATGTCCCGCACAAAGAGCGCCATCCAACTGTCGATCCGCTGCGCCGACAAGGGCCTCGCGATCGAGCGGCGCTTCACGCGGCCGGGCGTTCACCCGTTCGACGAGGTCGAGTGGGAGCTGCGCGATGCAGTGATCGGCGACCCGCAGAACCCGGCGTTCCGTCAGGAAGGTGTCGAGTTCCCGAAGTTCTGGTCGCAGAACGCCACGAACATCGTCGCTCAGAAGTACTTCCGCGGGCGTCTCGACTCGCCCGAGCGCGAGCACTCGGTAAAGCAGATGATCGGCCGGGTCGCAGGGACGATCACACGCTGGGGCCGTGAGCTCGGCTACTTCGCCAGCGACGAGGATGCGGACGCCTTCGAGGCCGAGCTGACGTACATCCTCCTCCACCAGATGGCGGCGTTCAACTCGCCGGTGTGGTTCAACGTCGGTTTCGAGGAGAACCCGCAGTGCTCGGCCTGCTTCATCCTCTCGGTCGAGGACACGATGGAGTCGATCCTCGAGTGGAACACCAAGGAAGGTTTGATCTTCCGCGGCGGTTCCGGCTCGGGGATCAACCTGTCGCGTATCCGCAGCTCCAAGGAGCAGCTCTCCAAGGGCGGCTACGCCAGTGGTCCCGTGTCGTTCATGCGCGGCGCCGACGCCTGGGCGGGCACGATCAAGTCGGGTGGCAAGACGCGGCGCGCCGCCAAGATGGTGGTGCTCGACGTCGACCACCCCGACATCCGCGAGTTCATCTGGTGCAAGGCGCGCGAGGAAGAGAAGGCGCGCGTTTTGCGCGACGCCGGCTTCGACATGTCGATCGACGGCGAGGACTTCGCCTCGATCCAGTATCAGAACGCGAACAACTCGGTGCGCGTAAGCGACGAATTCATGCGCCGCGCCGAGCGGGGCGAAGAGTGGGAGCTGACGGCGCGCACCACCGGCGAGGTGATCGAGCGCGTCAACGCTCGCGAGCTGTTGCGCGAGATGGCGGAGGCGGCGTGGCGCTGCGCCGACCCGGGCATCCAGTACGACACCACGATCAACGACTGGCACACCTGCCCTAACTCAGGTCGGATCAACGCCTCCAACCCCTGCTCCGAGTACATGCACGTCGACGACTCGGCGTGCAACCTCGCCTCGATCAACTTGCTGAAGTTCCGGCGCGCCGACGGCTCTTTCGACGTCGATGCGTTCGCCCACGTCGTCGAGGTGATGATCCTCGCGCAGGAGATCATCGTCACGCCTTCGAGCTACCCGACCGACGAGATCGCGCGCAACGCACGCGCGTTCCGCCAGCTCGGTCTTGGCTACGCCAACCTTGGTGCGCTGCTGATGGCCAACGCCCTCCCCTACGACTCCGACGAGGGTCGGGCGTTGTGCGCGGCGATCACCGCGCTGATGACAGCGCGCGCGTACCGTACGTCGGCCGAGATCGCGGCGGCGATCGGGCCTTACGAGCGCTTCGCGGAAAACCGCGAGCCGCATCTGCGCGTGATGCGCAAGCACATGGCCGCGGCTTACGCGATCCCCGATCGTCACTGCCCCGATCACGATCTGTTGACAGCTGCGCGCGATGCGTGGGAGGACGCGGTCGATGCCGGCGAGCGCCACGGCTATCGCAACGCGCAGGCGACCGTGCTCGCCCCGACGGGAACGATCTCGTTCCTGATGGACTGCGACACCACCGGCATCGAGCCGGACTTCTCGCTCGTGAAGGTGAAGGAACTCGTCGGCGGCGGGCGGATGACGATCGTCAACCGCACGGTGCCGCTGGCGCTACGGACGCTCGGCTACGCCGACCACGAGATCGAGGCGATCGAGTCGTACCTGCGCGAGCACGGAACGATCGTCGGTGCTCCCGGCTTGCGTGAAGAGCACCTGCCGGTGTTCGACGTGGCGGTCGGTGAGCGTGCGATCTCGCCGGAGGGCCACTTGAAGATGATGGCAGCGGCCCAGCCTTTCCTCTCGGGCGCCATCTCGAAGACGGTGAACCTGCCCGAGGACACCACCGCCGAGGAGATCGAGCGCCTTTACATCGAGGGTTGGAAGCTCGGCCTTAAGGCGCTCGCTATTTACCGCGACGGTTCGAAGACGGCGCAGGCGCTGCGCACGAGCAAGGATGCGAAGCGCTCGGCCGCGACCGGTTCGGGGTCGGCAGGGGAAGAGTGGCGCCCGGTGCGGCGGCGGATGCCGCGCGAACGGCAGTCGATCACGCACAAGTTCTCGATCGCCGGCCACGAGGGGTACATCACCGCCGGCATGTACGAGGACGGCACGGTCGGCGAGATCTTCCTCACCGACATCGGCAAGGAAGGCTCGACGCTGCGCGGCATGATGAACGCCTTTGCGACGGCGATCTCGATCGCGCTCCAGTACGGCGTGCCGCTCGAGACGCTGGTGCGCAAGTTCAGCTACATGCGCTTCGATCCCGAAGGGATCACGACGAACCCCGAGATCCCGTTCGCAAAGTCGCTGCCCGACTACATCATGCGCTGGCTGGCGTCGCGCTTCCTCGATGTCGACATCCAGGAGGAGCTCGGCATCCTCACGCCAGCGGTGCGCGAGCGCAAGGCGCGGCAGGAGGCGCTGTTGCGCGGCGACACCGCGGGCCCGGTAATGGGCTCGGAGGGCGACGGCTCTGGCAGCGGTGCGAACGGTGCCAACGGGGTGAACGGCGCGGCCAAGCTCGGGAGCCCTGCCCCGACCGCTGCCGAAGGCCGTACCGGCGGTGGGGCACTGCCAGCTGCTGCAGCCCTTACCGATGAGCCGCCGACGGTTCCAGCGAAGCTGAGCGGCCTCGATCTCGGCCCGGCATGCCGAGAGTGTGGCGGAATCATGCAGCGCACCGGCTCCTGCTACACCTGCTCGAGCTGCGGTAATAACACCGGTTGCGGCTAGGCGGCGGAAACTACGTCGATCGGCGGCCAGTGGTCGCTGACCGGCGCTCGCGGAGCTCTTGTGTCTCTCGCGGCGGGACGCGGGTCGCTACTGCGCAGCCCCGGTCACATTCGCTGCCCGCGGAGGGTGCTGCGGCGCGCTGTCGAGACCGAACGCTTCGCTTATCAGCTCGTACGAGCGCACACGGTCGGCGTGGTCGTGACAGATCGTGAGCAGGATCAGCTCGTCAGCGTGGTACTCCCGCGCTACGTCTTCTAGCCCGCGTTTGACCGTGGCGGGTGAGCCGATGATCGCGCGCCGACCGCTCGCTCCGGGGCGGCGGGGACGGCCAGCCAGGTAGGCGAGGGCGCGTTCGACGGTCGGCACGGGGATCAGCTGCCCGCGGCGCAAGAGCGAGCCGAGCATGCGGGCGGGCGCGGCGAGACGCTCAGCCTGGTCGTCGGTCTCGGCACAGAGCGCCAGGACGCCGACCGCCACGCGCGGTTCGATGCCACGCTGGACGCAGCGCAGCCGGTAGTCGGCAACGATCGCGCTCCCGTGCGGGTTGATGAAGTCAGCGAAGGCGTATGGCAACCCGAGCTCGGCGGCCCAGACGGCGCTTTGGGGTGAGGAGCCGAGCAGCCAGATCTCAGGGCGCTCGGGAAGCCCAGGTAGCAAGCGTGCGTAGCGGGCAAAGGGGTGGTCGCTGGGCAAACCGTCGCGCAGATAGCCGAGGAGCTCGGTGAGCTGTTCGGGAAAGTCGTCTGGCGCTGGTTGGCGGCGGTCGCGCTGGAGGGCGTAGGCGGTGATCGGGTCGGTCCCCGGGGCACGGCCGATGCCGAGGTCGATCCGCCCCGGAAACAGGCCAGCGAACGTACTGAACGTTTCTGCGACTTTGAGGGGGCTGTAGTGGGGCAGCATCACGCCGCCACTTCCAACGCGGATCCGGTGCGTGGATTGGGCGATCGGTCCGATCAGCGCTTCGGGGCTCGCGCACGCTAGCGACGGGGTGGCGTGGTGCTCGGCGACCCAGTAGCGGTGGTAGCCGAGCTCGTCGCAGCGGCGGGCGAGATCAAGCGAGTTGCGAAGCGCCTGCGCTGGCTCGATCCCCTCGGAGATCGGGGCTTGGTCGAGGACTCCCAGTCGCACACGTCGCCCCCGCTCTTCCCGCGGCTCGCCCTCACTCATATCACGCACCTACGAGAAGCACCCTCGAGTTGACATCGCCTGTGGCTCTCTACCCGCGTGCCCTCTCGCCTCTTCCCTCAAGTCCGCCTTACTCCCGACTGCCCGTGCTAGCCACCTTACCCGCGTCTCCGGCGCGCTCGTCCTAGCTCCGTTTCCCCCTTCTTGCCAGTTCGCGGCTCCCTACAACCTCGTGCCCCTCGGTCTACGCGAACGGCCCTGAGCACACCGAAGTAACTAAAGCGTCGCACCTCCACGCACCCCACCTCTTTCCGAACCAATTTCGCCGCCTGCGCCCAGAATCGCTCACCCTCCGCCTTTAGCTCCTCAGCCGGCGGCCACGTATATGCCGACCATCTCACACTAAAAAAAGGTACGATGACCACCTCTGCGGTACCTCCCAATACCCGCGCTACCTCGCTGTAGGTCGGTATCCCTTCAATTAACTGCGCGATGTCTGGTGGCCAGCTTCGCCTCCCAATTGCTACGTTTTTATCACCTCCTGCATTGTAAGTCACTGCGCTACTTCCCCCAACTAAATAGTTCGCAAGATAGGCGTTATCGGCCCCATCCACCGACGCGAACACAATCCGCTCTCCCGGACGCAAGGCACGGTCAATGTCCCGCTTCACTTGCGCTCGAACGCTCTCCAACGTGGTCTCTTGTGCCGCTCGCTCCCGAATCCAACGTTCGGGATTCGGCCCTGTGTCTAGCACGATCAGCAGCGCCACCCCGCCGACAGCAAAGCGACGCAGAGCAGACCCTCTCGCGCTCACTTGAGTTAACACGACAAATGCCGTTAGCAATGTGCTCCACCGGGCGAGAAGCCACCAGCGATACGTCGCGCGCATGTCGGCGATACCGGGCATCTCGCGAAAGAGAGAGGACCACGGGAACTCGAACACAGCGGCGCTTCGCGGCATAAGGTAGTCCTCGTAGCGTAAACCCGACGCTGGCGTTGGTGACGGCCGCGTCGACGCGAATTTCAGCGACGGCCCTAGCGCCAACACTCCCGCAACAGCCCCCGCGATGAGAAAGCCATTCACCACGCGCGATCTAAGCCGTCGGCCAAACAGATACAAGCCGACTGCAACTATGACGGAGAGGCCAAGGTAATTATAAAGAGAATTAGTTCCATCGCCCCAATAGTCGCTGAAATCAGCGCCAGCACCAAACAGCGACCAAAATGCCAGCTTGCTCGGTACGAGCGCCGTTGTGATATCCACTCCCATGGCTCGCGGGAGGTCAAGTGGGCTCTTGGTAAAGCCTCCCCCGCTGTACGTGCTGTATAAGGCCACTGCGAACAGGTTGATGAGTACCCCGGCAACGATAACCGTCAGACGACCGCTTCTCTGGCGCACGGGGGCGCACAGCCAAATCGCGCCCGTCGCCACGAGTGACACTACGAAGGAGTACCCATCAAGAAATACTGCTACCAATCGTACCATGGTATAACCGGGCAGCGCCACGTACAGCCTGCGCCGATCGTCACCGCTTCTCACGAGCCACAAATCACTAGCGCAATAAGCGGGAAGAAGTACAAAGCCGGTGAAGGTCCCCGGGAAAGAAACGAGTCCGACGACGCTCAGGGACAGCTGGTACGCCGCGCCACCAGCGAGGGCAAGAGGACGCGCGACGCCGACCATCCGCAAACACTTGTATCCACCAATTAGTCCAACTAAGGAGGCAACCGCGCTCGCTGCACGGAGACCAGCCTCTCCAGTAGTGCCGGCTAGATCGCCGACTGCACTGGCCGCAAGCAGAAGGGGCCCGCCCGTGAGTAACCGATATCCCGCCGGATAAGCGAGGCTTTCGCAGCTGAGGTCGGGAAGTATCCGATCGTCGTCACGCAAGCAGTCCACGATTCCAGCCTGGAGGAAGCTAGCCGCCGAGTCTCCAAGTAATCCCGGTAGAAGTCCGTGGTACGCCCACACCAGCACGGCAGCGCCCGCCCAGGCCACGGCCCACAGCGATCGTAAGACTGCGCGGTGTTCGAGGGAGGACATCCGAATCGCGGGCACGTCTGCGTATCAGCCCCCGCGCTCGCCGTCCTCAGCCCCTACGTGGCTCTGTATTAGCGGCGGAGGAGGCTCGAGAACGCTCCTGGAACGATGCTGGCTGGCCTGATGTGAGTACCTGCTCAACCTTTAACCTCTGTGCGTCGAGCGAGTAATGCTCTCGACCGTATCGCACCGCTGCCCCTGAGAGCTCCAACCAAGCTTTTCTATTTTTGCTCACAGTCACTAAGTGGGCAGCAAGTTCACTGTCTGTCTCAGCTACTAGAACCCCCGTTACCGCGTCCCCGGCGATGCCCTCTGCGCCGATCGGCGTCGTAACAACGGGCACCCCGTGCGCGAGCGCTTGCGTCACCTTCCCTTTCAACCCTGCGCCGAACCTCAATGGCGCAGCAAGACACAGAGCCCTATTCAGGAGCGGCGTGACGTCCGGAACCCAGCCGCACACTGTGACTCGCGGACCCGCAAGTTCCGCCACCTCTCGCGGTGGATCGGCGCCAACGATCTCAACGTTGATGTTGGGACACTGTTTCCACACACGCGGCATCACGTTCCGCACGAGCCGCAACGCGGCTCCAACGTTCGGCTCGTGTTCGAAACTGCCAATAAACAGCACGGAATCGCGCTGTTCATATGGTGGAGGCACCCCCACGACCTCATGCGCGTTCGGTACGACGACTACCGTTGCGTCACGATGCACTTGGATGACCGCATCGCGCTCCTCCTGTGTTACTGTCACGACGACATCCGCCACCTTCGCAAGCGCACACTCAAGCTCGAGAAACCATTCCGCCACGCCATCGGGTGTAGCATTTGCCGCTTCTATCCGCCGACGCTCTCTTACAACGTGAAGATCGACTGTGTCGTAGATGATACGCGCTTGTTGGGCCCAACGGCGCGCTTCATGCAGAATGCCCGCGGCAACCTGGGGTCTGCTTAGCCACAGGTGCGTATACATGTGACCCGACTCGCGCAGCTCGGTGACGACGTCGCGATCGCATCCCAGCACTTCCACTCCCTGCGCTCGTAGGACCGCGGCATAGCGCTCACCGGATGCCGGCCACGGAGCAGCGACCGTCACCCGTGCACCAAGCTGTGTAAGGTTGTCGATGATGTGCTTGGCGCGAAGGGACCCGGCATCGCGGTCCCAAGTAGGAAGCCGATGATCAACGTAGAGTACGTGAACATCCTGCCTGCGATCCGACGCATAGCGAGCGCGAGCGGCCGACGCGAAGCTGGGCTGATCACGTAATGCGTGGGCCCACTTCTCAGAAAATTTATGCCGGTTGATTGTTTGATAGCGTTTGAGCCCGCTCTCCGGGTTGACACCGTGGGTTGCGCCGCCAACGTGCACCACCACCGAGCGCGGCTCATACACAACTCGATAGCCTGCGTCGCGCAGGGCGAAGCACAGATCAGTATCCTCATAATAACATGGGGCGTAGCGCTCATCGAAACCTCCGACTTTGCGCCACGCATCTGCTCTGACCAAAAGAGCGGCCGCGCTTGCATAGTCAACTTCTCGCATGTGCAGATATCGCCAGTTGTTTGGGTCATCACCGTGACCAAAATTCCACGCGGTCCCGTCAGACCACACTATGCCGCCAGCCTCCTGGAGGCGTCCGTCGGGATACACCAAGCGCGAACCCACTGCACCTATCGTGGGATCGCTTTCGGCGCGTTCAACCAGGGCCTCCAACCAACCCTCCCGGGGCTCGGTATCGTTGTTCAGTATCACTAGATATTTGCCTGCTGCGACCTCTGCGGCCCAATTGACGCTCTTCAGGAACCCTGCGGGGCTTTCATTCCTGAGCAGCCGTATGTTGGGGATCCGTTCCAGCCATCGGCGCGTCTGAGGACCCGAGCCGTCGTCGACCACGATGATCTCGTAGGCGATACTCGCACTGTTGACAGCAATGGCCTCTAGGCAACGAGCGGTGAGCTCTTGCTGATTGTGTACAGGAACGATCAGTGAGGCGACCGGCCGACTGCTTGGTGTGAGAGGTGGAACACGAGATGGGGTGCCTGCATGCTCCAGGGGCGTGTCAGCTCTCTCGGTCGTTCTGCTGCGTGCGAAGGCGAGCCTGCCGATGGTGCGCAGCGTGAACTGCAGGACGCGCGCAGGCGTAGAGGTGTATCCGATCCTTCTGTACAGGGCGGTGCGAGCGCCTTGGAGGAGACGCCAGGTCACAGACTCGCGGACGCGTGCGAGCTCTGCCTGAGCAGCTGCGCACGCAGCTTCGTTCGCAGCAGCTTCTTTTTCAGCGGCGCTCAGGCTGGACACCAGGTCTCTGACTTGTCTCACCCGTTCGTCCAGCTCACGCTTCAGCTCGATCTTCTCGACCTCCCAAGCCGAAGCGGCGGACTGTTGGAGGCGCTCCAACTCGGCCGACAACGCCGCCACTTCCTGTTGTTTCAGCTCGAGTTGCTGGAGCGCTGCAGAGTGCTTGTGCTCCAGCTCACGGCGGAGCTCCAGCATCGGGTCCGCGAGCAGCGATGCACGCTGTGCGAGGTCGCGGAATTGGTCTAACGGCTGGTCGCTAGCGATTGCTAGTAAGTAGACCGGCGCCGGTGATGGAGTCAGAGCCCATTCATCGCCGTGTTTCGTGATGCGCTCATAATGCGCTCGTGTGCCTGGTTTGGCCGATAGCGGTTCGATGAGCGAGCCTGCTTGCGGCCGCTGCCCGAAAAAGGCCAGGTCTGAAAAATACTCGCCAAGCAACTCCGTGAACTCGTCGAAGCTGAGTTCGCGCGCATGGAACGGGTTCGCGGGACGGCCCGGAACGTTGTAAGTGTTACGCTCAGGAGTCGACAGTATCAGGAAGCCGGATTCTTTGAGAACGCGTTTGATCTCAGCCAGCGCGCGTTCTTGCTCGTCTAAGTGCTCGATGAGCTCGAACGCAACGACGACATCGTACGATGCAGGTCGAAGAAACCTTAAATCCAACGCTGAACCAACACGGAAGCTTAGGTTTGGCGAGGGATAGTTGAGAGTTGCGTGCTCAACCGCCGTTCGGTCAATATCGATGCCGATGACTTGTGATGCCCGCGTAGCGAGCAGCGCAGATCCAAAGCCTTCGCCAGAACCGAGATCGATGACTGTCTTTGCGTCGACTAACTGGCGCGCCCAGAGATAGCGGTGGTAGTGCTCGTAGACGAGCTGAGCGTCTTCAGCCCAGGGCACGCAACGCTCGCCGGTCCACTCAATGAGACGAGGTGCACCTGGCCTTCTAAACATGACAGCAGAATACTGCGGTCGCCCGCCGCTGCATTGTGCGAGGGCAAGGGAACACTACGAGAGTTTCACGGGGACTTCGGGGAGTAGCAGAGCGGAGGTTCGTCCAGCTAGGAGGGTACGCGGACGCGGTGCGTGCCCGACAGGTAATCATCCCGTGTAGGCAGGGAACGGCCCGTCGGACACATGGCAGGCGCCCGGAGATGGGACGTGCACGCGACGGGGGGCTCCGGAGCATGGTGTCGGCGCGTCCGAGTTGGCCCTTACCCGCTGGTTCGCCGAGGGTGCGCTCCCCGACGTGCCGCACCCGATAGGTGTGAGGCACGCTTGCGTTTTTCCCTCTCTTTCTTCTTCCGTCGGCGCTCGTTGCGCCAGCGCACGACGCGTCTGTCGCCTCTGCCCATGGTGCGGGATTGTTACGAATCGCTCCTCGTTCGCGCCTCTAGTGGCGAGCGCGAACGCCGGTCGCGTCGGCTTGCAGGACGCCGTCAAGGGCCCGCAACGCATCGAGCACCGTTGGGAACTGGCACCCGGGCGGCACCCGCAACTCGAGGACGTACGCGGTTCGGTCGTCGCCCCGCGCGCTGCGCAAACCCTCGACGTCGATGCCCTCCTCGGCGAGAAACGAGAGCACGAGGTGGAGCGACGCCGCGCTAGCCAGCGCAACCTCGAGCAGCACGAAATCGCGGCGCACGGTGGCGGCGAGACGCTCGCGCAAGCTGCGCAAACCGACCAGCGCTACCAGCGCGAACACCGTCGTCGCGACCGCGCCGAGGTAGAAACCCGCGCCGGCCGCCATTCCCACCGCCGCTGAAATCCACAGTGCCGCGGCAGTGGTCAAGCCGCGGACATTGATGCCCTGGCGGATGATCGCGCCAGCACCAAGGAAACCGATGCCAGCGACGATCTGGGCGGCGATGCGGGTCGGGTCGTAGTACGACACGACCGTGCCTCCCGGGCCCGGCTGGGCACGGCGAAACTCGCCGAACGCGTAGGCCGAGACGAGCGTGAACAGCGCCGACCCCAAGCCCACCAAAATGTGCGTGCGCAGACCTGCCGGCTGGTCGCGCGCCTCGCGCTCCAGACCCACCAGCCCGCACAGCACGACCGCCAGCGCGAGGCGCGCCACGAGTTCCCAGTTGTCGATACCGATGCCCCTCACAACGCCGCGCTCCTTATCCTCTCACCGCGTCCGCGTCCGGCCGCGGCTTGCAGCCCGCGGTGACGCCGCAGCAGAAACATGAACGACCACCCGACGTCCGCACCGGCCCTCGAAATCGAGCGCGCCACGAAGAGTTTTGTGGTCTCGCGCCACCACTTCTCGACCCTCAAAGAGCGCGTGCTTCATCCACGCAAGGCGCGCGAAGTACAGCGCCGCACCGTCCTCGAAGACATCTCGTTGTCGGTCGCGCGCGGCGAGTTTTTCGGGATCGTCGGTCGCAACGGCAGCGGCAAAAGCACGCTGCTCAAGTGCATCGCTGGCATCTACCAGCTCGACCGCGGGCGCATCCGAGTGTACGGGCGGCTCGCCCCCTTCATCGAGCTCGGTGTCGGCTTCAACTACGAGCTCACCGCCCGCGACAACATCCTCACCAACGCTGTCATGCTCGGGCTCTCGCGACGCGAGGCGCGGCGTCGCTTCGACGCGATCATCGACTTCGCCGAGCTGCGCGACTTCGTCGACCTCAAGCTCAAGAACTACAGCTCGGGGATGGCCGTTCGGCTCGCCTTCTCGGTGGCCATCCAGGTTGATGCCGACATCCTCTTGGTCGACGAGGTACTGGCCGTCGGCGACGCCGCGTTCCAGCAGAAGTGTTTCGCCGAGTTCCTGCGGATGCGCCGCGAAGGGCGCACCGTGCTGTTCGTGACGCACGACATGGCGAGCCTCACACGGTTCTGCGAGCGGGCGATGCTGATTGAGGGTGGCCGCTGCATCGAGCTCGGACCCGCCGAGGTCGTCGCCCGGCGCTACAACGAGGTCAACTTCGGCCGTCTCGACGACTCCCAGCTTGCGACACCCGGCCGCCACCTCAAAGCGGTCTGGTTCGAGGACGAGGAGGGACGACGCACCACCCACAGCGAGCAGGGCGGGCAGATAGCGGTGTGCTGCGAGATATCTCCGCCACCGCACGACGAGAGCGCCGGCCCCCTGGCCCTCAAGGTCACGCTCCGCAACGACGTGCGCCACACCATCGTGGTGCTCGACACACGCGCCCCCAACTGCAAGGGGGGCGAGAGCCTCGAGCGGCTCGTGGCGGGTGGCGAGCCGTTCGTGGCGCGACTCCTCTTCCCCTGTCAGCTCGCGCCCAGCGCCTACTCGGCCACCGTCGACCTGCTGCAAGGCGACCGCCCGGTCGACCGTCTCGAAGACGCCGCCGCTGTCACCGTGCACGCACGCTTTTTCTCGGGCGGCGTGTGGGACGCGCCGTTCGAAGTGGCGGTGAGCGGAACTCGCGTGCCCGCCTAGCTGTTCCTAAGGGAAGGTGGCGATGAAACTGACAGCAGGCGATGGCACAGCGGTGCTCGACGAGCCACTGACGGCAAGCGTCGCCACGTACGGCCCTCCCTACGACCCGCGCCCCGAGATCGTCGGCAGCGACCCGCGCCGCTTCGTGGGGCTGGTGCTGACGCTCGCCATCAACGACTTCAAGCTGCGCTTCTTCGGCTCGGTGCTCGGCTACGTCTGGTCGCTGGTGCGCCCGCTGCTTCTGTTCGGCGTCCTCTACGCGATCTTCACGCACGTCATCCGTTTCGGCGGCGACATCAAGTTCTACCCCGTCTACCTGCTGACAGCGCTCGTGATGTTCAACTTCTTCGCCGAGGCGACCAACCGCTGCGTCACCTGTCTGCTCGAGAGCGAAAGCCTGATCCGCAAGGTGCGCTTCCCGCGCCTCGCGATCCCCGTGAGCGTCGTCACGAGCAGCCTGCTCAACCTGGTGCTGGCCCTCGCGGCGGTGATGGTCTTCTACGCAGCCCAGGGGGTCGAGCCCACCTGGCGGTGGCTCGAGCTGCCGCTGTTCGTGCTCGTGCTCGCGCTGTTCGCCCTCGGTTGCGGGATGTTGCTGTCGGTGCTGTACGTGCGCTTCCGTGACGTGCAGCCGATCTGGGAAGTAGCGCTGCAGGTGCTCTTCTACGGCTCGCCCGTGCTCTACGTGTTGACCGTCGCTCCCGAGGCGATCCAGCGCAAACTGCTCGCCAATCCCATAGCGTGCGTCTTGACCGAGATGCGTCACGCGATGATCGACCCGACAGCACCCGATCTCTTCGCGGCGATCGGACCGAATTGGCACCTCGTCGTTCCCGCCGCGATCCTCGTCGGCACGCTGGCGCTCGGCACCTATCTCTTCGCCCGCGAAGCGCGCACGGCTGCGGAACGGTTGTGAGCGAGAAGAGGACGAGCAGGGGATGAACCGAGCGACACCGAACGAGCCGGGCCCGGGAGCGGTAGACGCACCGGCCCTCCCGCAAGAAACCGAGGCGCGGCTCGCGGAGAGCGAACTGCGCGCCCGGGTCGCCGACCTCGAGGCCGAGAACCGCCGGCTGCGCGCCCTGCTCGAGCGTCGCGAGCGTCAGCACAGCGAGGAGCTGCGCAAGCTGCACACCGCTCTCGGCGAGCTGCAGGAGCGCGTCTACTGGCTCGACCGCTGGCACGTCGACCTGAACGCGATCATGGAGCGCCCCGCCGCCGAGCGGGCGCGCGCGGTCGCCCGTGCCGCGCGCGACGTGACGCGACCGCTGCGGGCGCTCGCGCGGCGGCTGCGCGCCTGAGCGCGGCGAAGAGCGGAGTAGAGCGGTGGCCACGCACGAGATCGCCGTCGTCATCCCGACCCGGAACGGGGCGCGCTGGCTGGCTGACACGCTGGCGCTCCTGCGCGGCGAAGCACCCGACGTCGAGATACTCGTGATCGACTCCGGCTCGACCGACGAAACAGTGGCGATCGCCGAACGCGCAGGGGTGCGGGTGGAGCGGATCGACCCGCGCGACTTCGGGCACGGTCGCACCCGCAACCTGGCGATGGAGCTCACGAGCGCCCCGCTTGTCGCGTTCCTCACCCAGGACGCCGTCCCCGAGCCGGGCTGGCTCGCCGCCTGGCCGGAAGCGTTCGCCCGCTTCGAGCGCGTCGGGGCGGCCTTCGGCCCGCACCTACCCTGGCCCGACACCCCGGCCCCGATAGCGCGCGAGCTCGAAGAGTTCTTCCCCCGTTTCGAGCACCCCGCAGCGCCTCGCGACCCTGTGCCGCTTACCACGCTTGACGACCCCTTCCTCTCCAACGTCAACGCCTGCTACCGGCGAGCGTGCTGGCAAGAGCTGCGCTTTCCCGACGTTCCCTACGGCGAGGACCGCGCCTTCGCTCTGGCGATGCGCGAAAGCGGCTGGGCGCTCGCCTACGTGCCGCGTGCGCGGGTGCGCCACGCGCACTCCTATCCGCCGCTCGACTTCGCGCGCCGCTACTTCGACGAGTTCCGCGCGCTCGCCCTCGTCTTCGGCCATCGCGAACCCTGGCTGGGACCGCTGTCGCTAGCCCGCTACGTGGCGCGCAACACACTCGCCGATGTGCGCTGGTTGCGCAGGCGTCGCAAACTGAGCACGGGGGCGGCCGTCCGCCAGGCGCCGCGCTGCGCCCTGCACCACACAACGCGCGCGCTGTTCGCACCGCTCGGGTCGCGCGGTGTGCGGCTCCCCGGGGCGCTGCAGCGGCTGCTGTCGCTCGAGGGTCGGGCGGTGCGCGCGCCGGGCCAGGGAGACGCGAAGCGCCACGCTGGTGCAGCGAGCGGCGACAGCGGACGCGAAGGCACGGCGGCAGTGCGGACGGCTCGCCGCAGCCAGACCGATCCGTACCTCGCCGGAGCATTGGACGTACAGGGAGCCAGGCCACTCAACCGCGACCGACTCCTCGCCGTGCGCGAGCGGCCGCTCCACGTGGCTTTCGTCGTCCCGCCGTGGGACAAAGGCAGCGGCGGCCACACCACGATCCTGCGTTTCGTTCGCTACCTCGAGGAGCGCGGGCACACCTGCACCCTGTGGCTACACGATCCCGCGCAGTACCGCACCTGGGCGTGGAACGGTGTGCTGCGGCACTCGATCGTGCACGACTTCATGCGCGTCCGTGCGCCTGTGTTCAACGGTTTCGAGCACTGGCACGGAGCGGACGTCGCCGTCGCCACCGGCTGGGAGACCGTCTACCGCGTGCTCTCGCTGCCTGACACAGGCGCCCGCGTCTACCTCGTTCAGGACCACGAGCCGGATTTCTTTCCGGCTTCGGCCGAGCGCGTGCTCGCGGAGCGCACCTACACACTGCCCGGCCTGCGCATCATCACCGCCGGACGCTGGCTGTCTGAGCTGCTGCGCGACCGCTACGGCGTCGCGAGCGACCACTTCGAGCTCGGGGTCGACCACGAGATCTACAAGCCCGACCCCCGCGCGCAGCGCATCCCGATGAGCGTCGCGATGTACGGGCGCTTCGTCACCGGTCGCCGCGGCGTGCCGCTGGTACGCGACGCGCTCGGTCTCCTCTGGCAGCGTGGCATCCGACCGCGCGTGTTCGTCTTCGGGACCGAGGAGCCGCCCGAGATGCCGTTCCCGTACGAGTTCGTGGGCGTGGTGTCGGCGCGCCAGCTGGCGCGCCTCTACAACCAGGTCACCGTCGGGGTCGCGCTCTCGCTTACCAACTACTCGCTCGTACCGCTCGAAATGCTCGCCTGCGGCCTGCCGGTGGTGGACGTGGCGGGAGGGAGCCTCGAAAGGGAGCTCGGGCACGGCAGCGGCGTCCTCTACACCGAAGCGACCCCGGCCGCCCTGGCCGCGGCTCTCGAAGAGCTGCTCGGCGATCGCGACAAGTGGCGGGATGCCTCGTCGGCCGCTTCGGCCGCTACCGCGGCTGCGCTGTGGGGGCGCGCAGCCGAACGCTTCTACGCGTCGGTCGAAAGCGCTCTGCAGGCAGCGGCACGTGCAGCCGAAAGCGCCGACGGCGCGGCCCGCCAGGTAGCGGTGAGCGACCGTCAAAGGTAGTAACGACCGACCGTCGTGACGATCGCGACACCGCTCCACAGTCCACACGCGAACAGCACCACGGTCGCCGCGATTCCCCTGTAGCGGGCCGCGAGACCTCGCCGAGCGGCGACCGCCGCCAGCACCACGAGCGGCAACAGCGGCAGCAGATAGCGCGCCTGTCGGAACGGCACGCCTCCCGTGCGCAGCGAGTTGTAGTCGGACCAAGCGACGGTGAACAACACGCCGAGCGCGCAAAGCGCCGCCGCGACTACGACACCCGCGACCGGGTCGCGCAACAGCGCCCACCCGCGGCTGCGCACGACCGCCGTCGCACCACGCAACGCGGCGATCACAAGACCGAGCAAGAAAACCGCGAGCACGACGGCTACACCACCCGGAAGCGAGTAATCGAGGTATCCGAACCGGCCGGCGAGGCCGTCGAGCCATACCGAGCGCCACGGCTGACCCGGAATCAGATCTTGCTGGAAGGGAAGCCGCGGTAGGTAGAACTGCCAGGCGTAACTCGCGAACTCGCGGAGCTTGACCGGCGGTGTCGTGGCGGTACCGCCCGCTGCGCCCACCGAGCTCGAAACGGCGGCCGGAAGCAGCGGCCGCCCGCTGGCATCCGCCCACGCCGCGTAAGCGCAGAACGCCAACAGCGCCGTGATGGCGAGGGAGGCGGCAACAGCCGACCGTTGTCGCCCAGACAGACTGCGCCCACGCTGCGCCGCAAAGACCGCGACGATCGCCACGAAGCCGGGAACGAGCGCGAGCCCGGTGAGTTTCACGAGCGGTGGAGCGGCAGCAGCAGCGGCGAAGGTGACCCCGCGGCCGACAGTCGGACACTCGAGAAAGCGCAATCCCGCGAGTAGCGCCAACATCGTCGTCGCCGCCAGCGCGACGTCCGGATTGACGCCACCGCCGATGAAGGCCGCGAGCGGAAAAAGCGCCGTGGCCGTCCCGACGATCAACGCCGCACGCAACGCCCGAGGTGCCAGCGCCGCGAAAAACAGCGCTGCGAGCGCCGCTAGCGCACCCATCCAGGCAGCGCCGACGAGTCGCATCGCGAGCAGCTGGGGCAAGACGTCGTCGAACAGCAGCGCCGCTGGCGCCAACGTGGCGTAGAAAAGGGGCGGTTGCGAAGAGGCGTTCGTCCGCACCGCCGCCATGCGGTTCGGCAAGCGCTCGGCACGCTCGAGTGCGTCGTCGATGCTCTGCCACGGGGGTTTCCCGCGCGGGTTGAACGCAACCGATCCGGTGCCGAGCACTTCCATCGTTGCGCTCTGTTGTGGCGAGCCGCGGTCGGCGAAGCGACCCGTAGGCGGTGGCCCGAGGCCGTGCTGGGCGAGATAGGCGGCGTAGTGGTAGTGGACCTGCTCGTCGGGCACCTGGAAGGGCGGCACCAGCGCCGCCCAGACCAGCGCGTGCGCAAAACCGAGTGCCGCGCAGCTACCAGCAACAGTTCGCAACGCGAGCTGCCGGCCGCGGCCGAGGAGACGAACGACCCAGGCGATCGCGAGCGCGAAGGCAGCGAACGGCAAGACGACCACCCAGCTGCCGAGCACCTCCGCGACGGGATGGAGAGAGCCGTTCGCGATCCTGTCGACCAGTGCGCCGAGGTCGGCGAGAAGCGGCCGAGCACTGGCCCGGCGAACTTCGCTCGTGGGTGTACCGCCCTGCCCGAGCAGTGCTGCGCGCGCTCTCCCGCCCCCAGCGATGCAAACAGCAGTCGTACCCGGGGGAGCTGTCAACGGGAGATCGACCCGGCGGGCTACAGATGTCAGCTCGATGCGCGCCAATCGCGTGCCGACGAGAGCTCCGTCGCGTGCGCGCGCGGAAATTGCGATCCGTACTCCTCGGCCTACCTCTGTCCGCGGGGATCCGACACCCTCGCGGCGCAGCCAGAGGCGAAGCCGCACTTCGCCAGCGAAGGGCGTTGTCGCGAAGCACACCGGCGCGCTCCCCTTGCCGACGACCGCGACCTGCTCGACCGGCTGCGCCGGCGTCACGAACAGAGGCAACTGCGTGGGGCGCAACAACGGCACCGCGAACGCGACCAGAACCCCGACGGCGAGCAGCAGGCGATCGATCGACGCCAGCCACCGGCGTCGACGCTCGCCCGAGAGCCGCGCGCTCATTGTCGGCGCAAACCCAAGATGCTCAACAAAAACGACGAAAAGACCACTTGCAAGCCGATCGTGACGAGGGTGGCGGCAAGCACCGCGAGCCGCTCCTCGCCCAAGCGACCGAAGCCGCGCTCGGCCCAAGTGACGACGATCGCCGCGGCGATCGCGAGGCCGGCGAGGGTCAGCACCGCGCCCAGCAGGAGGCCGTGCTCGAGGCGGAAGCGGGCTCGCGCCCAGTCGAACCAGCGGTCTTTCTCGCCCATGAAGTAGGTGCCGTAGGCGTGGGCGCACAGCCCGAGCGCCAGCACCTGCGTTCCCACGACGGCAGCGAGCGACCCGGCGATCAGGGCGTGAAGCTGCCACTGGCGCCCGAAGAGCTCGAGACCGGCCAGCACGGTCGCCATCGCCAGCGCCCCCGCCAGAACCATCGCCGCCCCCGGCACGATGAACAGATAGGTCGGGCTGTGGACGAGCAGAAAGCGCAGATGGCGCCAGCCGTCGCGGAAGGTGCTCAGCTTCGACTCGCCGCGCCGCGGCCGGTACTCGATGTCGAGCTGCTCGATGCGCAAGCCGGCCTTGGCGGCACGGATCACCATCTCGGACGCGAACTCCATCCCTGTCGTTCGCAACTCGAGGCGCGGCAGAGCCTCGCGACGGAGGGCGCGCATGCCGCAGTGCGCGTCACGGACCCCGGTGCGGAAAAAGACGTTCAAGACGCCGGTGAGCAGCGGGTTGCCGATGTAGCGGTGGAGCCACGGCATCGCGCCGGGCTGGATGTTGCCCATGCGGTTGCCGATCACGACGTCGGCGCCCTCCTCGAGCGCCGCCACGAAGCGGGGAATGTCCTCGAGCGGGTAGGTGAGGTCGGCATCGAGCATCACCACGTAGCGACCGCGCGCGGCCGCAAGGCCGGCGTGGTAGGCGCTGCCGTAGCCGCGGCGCGGTTCGTGCACGACGCGCGCCCCGGCGCGGCGCGCGAGCTCGGCGCTGCCGTCCTCGGAACCGTTGTCGGCAACGACCACCTCGCCGTCGAGGCCGGCTGCACGCAACACCTCGTGCGCTCTACGCACGCACTCGGCGATCGTCTCGGACTCGTTCAAGCAGGGGATGACGACCGAAACAGCGACCCCCGTCCCTGCCGGTGCCGCCGCACGCGCAGCGTGCGCGTCGACCTCGCCGCCGTCTGCTTCCCGCGCCGTGGCGAGACCGCTCGGCGCGTTCTCTTCTGCGAACGTCGCGTCGTTCATTGAAAGCATGCCGACCACGAGGAGGCGTACAACCGCGCGGGTCGCGCCCCCTCGCAGTACCCGAACAATCGCAGCGCCCACAAGTCGCGCCTGCCGGCACGACGCGACCGTGCGAGCGCCCGATCGGTGATGCTACCCGACTGCCGGTGAGAGTCTGTGTGGTCTACGACTGCCTGTTCCCGCTGACGGTCGGCGGCGCCGAGCGCTGGTACCGCAACCTCGCCGAGCGGCTGGCACGCGAGGGGCACGAGGTTACGTACCTGACCCGCCGCCAGTGGCCGCGCTCGCACCCCCCAACCGTGCCTGGCGTAAGGATCGTCGCGGTATCGCCGCCGGGCGATCTCTACACGCGTAGCGGCCGGCGACGGATCCTGCCACCCTTGCTGTTCGGCATCGGTGTTCTCTGGCACCTGCTGCGGCACGGGCGCCGCTATGACGTCGTCCACACGGCGTCGTTCCCGTACTTCAGTGTGCTGGCAGCAGCAGCAGCGCGCGCCCGCGGCCGCTACCGCCTCGTCGTCGACTGGCACGAGGTCTGGTCGCGCGAATACTGGCACTCCTACCTCGGCCCGCTCGGCGCGGTCGGCTGGGCGGTGCAGCGCCTTTGCGCACGCGTCGACCATGAGAGCTTCTGTTTCTCCCGACTGCACGCCGAGCGGCTGCGCACGATTGCTCCCCGCACCCGGCCGCTTGTGCTGCGCGGCGAGTACGCCGGCCCGACCGAGCCGCGTGGCCCTGAACCCGCCGAACCGGTCGTCGTCTTCGCCGGGCGCCACATCCCCGAAAAACGTGTGCCGCTCCTCGTCGAAGCGTTCGCGATCGTCGCACGCCACGACCGCGAGCTGCGCCTAGAGATTCTCGGCGACGGTCCCGAGCGCGGGCGCGTGGAAGAGGCCGTCGAGCGTCACGGCCTGCGCGGTCGCGTCGAGCTGCCGGGGTTCGTCGCCCCGCAAGAGGTCGACCGGCGTCTCGGGCGGGCGCTGTGCATGGTCTTGCCTTCGATGCGCGAGGGCTACGGGATGGTGGTGGTGGAAGCCGCCTCGCGCGGCGTTCCGAGCATCGTCGTGAGCGCACCCGACAACGCTGCCGTCGAGCTCGTCAAGAACGGCGAGAACGGCTTCGTGTGCGCGAGCGACAACCCCGAGGAGCTAGCGCGAGCGATCCTGCGCGTGCGCGACGCCGGCGACGAACTGCGAGAGCGGACCGCCGCCTGGTTCCGCCGCAACGCCGAGAAGCTCTCGCTCGAAAGCTCGCTGCGCTGCGTCGCCGCGAGCTACGCCCGGGAGGACGAGCCCGCGACCGCCAGCGCCTGCCGGTAGACGGCCACCGTACCCTCTGCACAAGCGTCCCAGGTGAACCGGCGTGCACGCTCGCGACCTTGGCTGCGCAGCCGGGCGGCAAGGTTCTCGTCGGCAAGCAAGCGTTCGAGCGCGGCTGCGATCGAGTGCGGACTGAGCGGATCGAAGTACAGCGCCGCGTCACCCGCGACTTCCGGCAAGCTTGCGCGGTCGGACGTCGCGACCGGCACGCCGCGCGCCATCGCCTCGAGGACCGGCAAGCCGAAGCCCTCGTAGAGCGAGGGGAACACGAAGCAGCTGGCGCGCGCGTAGAGCGCGTCGAGCTCGCGGTCGGCCACCCAGCCCAGCAAGCACACCTCGCCCTCGATGCCGAGGGAGCGGGCGAGCGCGCGGAGCTCGGACTCGTAGGGAGTGGGATAACCGGGAAGCACGAGCAGCGGACGGCGGTGCGGCGGAATAAGCGCCACGGCGCGGATCAAGCGCGCGAGGTTCTTGTGCGGCCGCTTCGCCGACGCTGTCAAGACCAGCGGGCGTGGCCGGGCCGCGAGCCGCTCGGCGACCGGTCGTGGCAGGTCGCCCGCTGCTGTGCGCGCGTCGACGCTGCGTCCGAGTCCCTCGTGCACCACCGCGACGCGCCCGCGCGGCACGCGCAAAAACCGCACCAGCTCGTCCGCCACGAACGCGCTCGGCGTGATCACGCGCTCGGCGCGGTGGGCGGCGAGCGGCACGAGCACAGCCATGCCGGCGGCGCGGACCCCGAAGTGCGTGCGCGGATGGCGCAGGAAGGCGAGGTCGTGGACCGTCACGACACGCGCGACGTGTCCCGCCACCGCGGCCGTCGAAGCGAGGAAGTGAACGACGTCGGCACCGGCGCGCGCGGCGGCGCGCGGAACAGCGACCTGGTCGGCCAACACCCAATCCAGACGCCTCTTCGGGTCGCCGGCCACCCAGACGCAACGCCCGAGCTCCACCAGGCTGTCGCCCCGAAGCCGGCGCGAAGCGACAACCACCAGCTCGACGTCGTCGCGGCGCGCCAGCGCGCGAGCCAACTCGCGGGCGTACGTCTCGAGACCGCCCATCGCGCCCGGCTCGAGGAAAGCCAGATCGAGCGCGACGCGGAGACGCCGACCCGACCCCGACGCGGATCGCGTGGTCGCCGAGCGGCCGCTGACGCTGCCCGCGTGGCTCACGTCGTGACTGCCCGCAGCCGCCTGACCGCTGCCCCGAGCACACCGATCTTCTCGTCCACCACCTCCCACGGCACGGCTGTCGCGGGAGCGTCCCCACGGGCCCGCCAGCCGCGCACACGTCCACGCACCGCCGCCGGACCGTTGCCGAGAAGGAACTCGCCCGCGACGACCGCCACCTCCCAAGCGAGCACCGTCGCGGCGCGCCCGACACCCTGCGACAGCAAGCTGTACTTGCGGACCATGTAGGCGCGGGCAAAGCCGGCGATCGACACCTGGCGGGACGAGCGGTGGCCGAACGTCACGGCGCGGGAGTGCGTGGCTACGGCTCGACGCGCTCCCGCTGCCCGCCATCCTGCGGCCCGCAACCGCAGCGCGAGATCCACGTCCTCCATGTAGCCGAAGAGGTTCTCGTCGAAACCGCCGGCGCTCTCGTAGGCGGAACGCCGGTATGCGGCAGCACCACCGCTCGGCCCAAGCAGACCGTTCTCGTCGAGCGACCCGGGCGGGAGGCGCAAACCTTCGAAGCGGTTGAAGGCCGCTAGCGTGCGGTCGACCTCGAGTCCATAGCCGTCGATGCGACCGTCGGGACGGACGAGCACCGACGCCACCATGCCCACACTGTTGTCGTCACGCAGCGGGGCGACGAGCCGTTCGATGAACTGCGGTGGACAGAGCACGTCGTTGTTGACAACCACAACGAAGGGAGCGTCGCCATGCGCCACGCCGACGTTGACGGCGGGGCCGAAGCCGCGGTTCGTCGCTAGCTCGACGACCTCCACAGCAGGGAAGCGCTCGCGAACGGCATCGGCGGTGCCGTCGCTCGAGCCGTTGTCGACGACGATCGTCCGAACCGCGACGGTCTGGCTGGCTAGCTGTTCCAGACAAGCGAGCGTCAGATCGCGCCCGTTCCAGGACGGTATGACGACGTCGATTTCGCTTCTCGCCGCCATGACCTTTCAAACAGCGACCGCTCGCGATCCGGGCTGGCCGACACGCGCGTGCGGCCCGGGAGCTCGCGTCCCACGGTTCGCACGGCTAGCTATCGCATCCTCGATCAGCCGCTCGAGCAGATGCACAGGGTTCGGCTGCCGGTAGCGGTCGAGGTTGCGCGGCGTGTAGGCGGCGTCGAGCTCGCCGCGCACGAACGCGGCGAGCACCGCCGCGACCCGCGCTGGATCGTCGAGCGGCACGACGACTCCGGTTCCCGTCTCGCGCACGATCGCCGCCGCCGCGTTGCCATCCGCCAGAGCCAAGATCGGGCGACCGGCCGCGAGGTACTCGAAAATCTTGCCGCTCGCCTCGAACGGACTCGCGCTCGTGAGCAGAAGCAGCCCGTCCGCTTCGCGCTCGAGCGCCAGCACCGGCCCGCGCTCGAGGCGCCCGACGAACCGCACCGGGCCCTCGCCGGCGAACGGCGCGAGCTCGGCGCGCTCGGCGTCCGAGACCGGCCCTGCCAACACCAGGTCGAGCTTGCGGTACTCGTCGGGGTGGCTGTCGCGAAGCTGCGCGAGCGCCGCCGCCAGCGGGCGCGGCGACCGGCCGCTGCGGGCGGTGAGCGACCCGGCGTGCACGAGCATGCGACGCTCGGCACGTCGCTCGACACCCGATCGGTTCGCGACGAGTCGCTCGAACTCTGGATCCCACGCGTTCGTGACCGTCGTCGCAGTGACGCCGTAGCGATCGGCAAGATCCTTCGCGATCGGCGCCGTCGCTGTGGTGATCCGATCCGCGCGTCGCACTACGCCCCGCTCGAGCAGCGCGTCTAGCTTGCGCTGCGCGGCGAGCGGAAATTGCACTCGATCGATCTCGGCGAACCACGGCTCGCGGAAATCGGCAACCCACGGAACACCAAGGGTCCGCAAAGCAAAACCCACTAAATGCACCGCCTCGGGGGAGCTACTTGTGACTACAGCGTCGACACGGCGCGCCAGCCGGAGCGCGGCCGCGAGTGCCCACGGAACCCAGGAAGCGACGGTCGGGTCGGGCACGAACAGCGACCCCACGAGCGGCGGCGGCACGTGATGGTCGGGGGCCAGCCCGCCCTCGTCGGGCACGGGCTCCCGGCCGAGCAGTCGGCGCAGAAACGCAGAGGAAGCGGCGTCGAACGCCCGCACCACCCGCACACGCGCGCGCCCACCGGGGGCGCCCGTGGTTCCCGACCTCGACGAGCGCGCGGCGTGGGCGGTCGTCGTCAAGACTGTCACCTCGTGCCCGGCCAACGACAGGTAGCGGGCGAAAGCATCGATCCGGTTCAGAGCTACTACGTTCGCAGGGTGCCAGTAGTAGGTGACGAGCAGGATGCGGCGGCGCGGCTTGGCGCCACCGCTCGCGCTAGCGCCCATCGAGCGCGGACACCGCCTTCCCCAACCGCAGGTCCGCGCGCTGTTCGAAAACAGCTGTGAAACCCTCGTCGACAGAGGCGGCAACGCCCGACCCCGCTCCGCAAGCGGCGTCTCTGCCACCGGCTGCGCAGGGAGCGGCGATCGGCGGGGTGTCGAAGCTCGTCACTGCTGCCACAGGGGCGCTCACGACGATTCTCGTCGCGCGCACGCTCGGCAGCGACGGAGCCGGCGCCTTCGCGATCGTCGTCACGCTCGGCATCATCGCAGCTTCCGGCCTCTCGCTCGGCCTCGAGCAGGGCGCGATCTACCACGTCGTGCGCGGGCGCTGGTCGCCCCTCGCAGCATGGCGCGCGCTGCAAGCGGCTGCGCTCGTGATCGGCGCTCTCTTCGTCGGCGCCTGTCTCGCCCTGCGGGCGCTCGTGCCGTCGGCATTCGCCGGCCTCGACACGGCACAGACCGCGGTGGCAGCGGCCGGCGCCGCGGCCGGCCTGTCGTGGCTCTACTCGGGTGCTGTCGCGCTTGCCCGCCACGACTACGTCTCGTTCGCCCTGGCACCGGCCGCGCAGTCGACGGCGATGGCGATCCTCGTGCCCGCGCTCGCCTACTTCGCCGGCGTAACGGGGGCCGTCGCAGGCTTCGCCGCCAGCAACGCCCTCACGGCAGCGTGGATCGGTTGGCGCGTGCGAGCGGGTGCCCGCAACGGCACCGCGGCCGCCGCCGCCCGCCCCGTGCCGCTGCTGCGCGAGGCGGCGAGGTTCGGTCTCTACGCCTACGCTGCCAACGCTCTCCAGACCCTCAACTACCGGGCCGATCTCTTCCTGTTGAGCGCCATCGGCGGCGCCGCCGTCGTCGGCCACTACTCGGTCGCGATGTCGGTGACGAGCGTGATCTGGCTGTTGCCGCCGGCGTTAGCCGAGCTCGTTTTTCCGCGTGTCGCCACGCTCGAAGCGCGTGGACGCACGCTCGACCGCGAGCTCCTCGAAACCAAGGCGGTGCGCCACGCCTCGCTGCTTGCCACGGTCTCGGCGCTCGGCGCCGTCGCGATCCTTTTCGGTCTCGTTGAGCTTGTCTACGGGCCCGACTTCGCGCCGGCGACAGCGCTCGGTTTGATCCTTGTGCCCGGTTGCGCGCTGCTCGCGGTCGCGAAGGTGTTCGCTGCGGCAGTCGTCGGGCATGGCCGCCCGCAGCTGATGCTGCGCGTCACCGTGCTGGTGACACCACCGACAATCGCTGCTTACGCACTGTTGATCCCGCTCTGGGGAGCGAGCGGCGCCGCCCTCGCCTCGACCCTCTCCTACGCCTGCACCTTCTTTTTCGCTGCCCGTGCGTTCGCGCGTGCCGCGGGCCGCGCACCGTGGCCGCTCGTGCGCTTCGGACGACCCGAGATCGACGATTACCTGGCGCTCGCGCGCTCGCTCCTTGAGCGCCTTACCGCTGCGGCTGCGCGCTCGTCGTGAGCTCGCCGTAGACCGCGAGCCAGCGCGCACCGACCGCCGCTAGCCCGTACCGCTCGCGCAGCCGCGGCGCGAAGGAGAGGGCGCGCCGACGGAGCTCGTCGCGGCGAGCGCACGCATCGCGCAGAGCGACCGCGAGCGCGTCGGGGTCGTCCGGCGGCACCGCCGGCATGCCGCTGTCGGCGAGCAGTCGGCGCAGACCGCCGACCGCCGACCCGACCACCGGAACGCCCGCGAGCAGCGCCTCGCACGCTGCGACACCGAAGGTCTCGAACCGGCTCGGGGCGACGAACAGGTCGCTGCGCACCAGCTCGCGCGCGACGTCGGCGCGCTTCAGCGCACCGGCGAAACGCACCGACCCAGCCACGCCCAGATCATGCGCCAGCGCTCGCAGCTCGTGCTCGAGCGGACCCGAACCGACCAGGGTCAGCTCGCCCGCGACCCCGTCGCGCAAGAGCCGCGCGAAGGCGCGGACAAGGACGTCGCCGCCCTTCACCGGCACGAGACCTCCCACCGAGAGGAGCCGTAAGCGCCCGTCCGGGCTCGAGTCGCGCCCCCCGCCGGGCGGCTCGAGGCCGTCTGCGCTCGCCTCCCGCTCGTCCCCTTCGACAGCGCGAGGCGAGAAGGTTTCGTCGTCGAGCGGGTTCGGCACGACCGCGACCGGCGTGCGGCCCGCGAGCTCGGCGACCGCCGCCGCCAGCTCCTCCCCGACCGGGCAGATGCGGTCGGCCTGGCGGTAGCCGATCCGCGCGATCGTCCGCTGCGCCGTGCTCAGCGTGCGAAGCGCGACGCTGCTGGCGTGCTCACTCACCACCAGCGGAACTCCGAGCCGGCGCGCTACCGGCGCCGCCTGCAACGCTCCGGTGTAGAGGTGGGCGTGAACGATCGCAGGCCGGAACCCGAGCGCGGCGAGGCGCCGGACGAGGCGCCCGAGCCGCAGTGGCGTCCACACGCTGCGGGGACGGAAGGCCGGCCGATCGTCGAGATCGATGCGCACGAGCGAGGTCTCGCGCAGTGCGCGCGCCACGCGCCCTGCGCGTGCACCGCTCGTGATCGGCGCCGCCAGGGGATCACGCTCCGACCAAGCGAGGCTGGCGCCAGCGGAGCGGAGGTCGGCGCCGCTCGCCGCTCGCACATGCGGCGCGACGCGCTGCCCGTGCGGCAGCCCCACCAAGACGACGCGCGCGTAGCGCGCCACCGCGCGCGCGTGGTCGACGACGAAAATGCCGCGGAAAGCGTGGTCGGGTCCCGGCAGCCACTCCGAGACCATCAGGACGTCGAGCCGGTGGGTCGCGGCCGGGCGGCGGCGACCGGGGCGTTGGCTTGCCATCGGCGCGATCGTAGGTGGGCGGAAGCGGCGCCGTCGGCTGCGTTCGGCACGGGGGTCGGGCGGTGCTCGTAGTGGCGGGCGCGGGTATCGTGGGGCTTGCGACGGCGCTCGAGCTGAAGCGCCGCTTCCCGCGCGATCGCGTCGTCGTGCTGGAGGCCGCCGACGCGATCGCCAGCGCGCAGACGGCGCACAACAGCGGCGTCGTCCACGCCGGCATCTACTACCGGCCCGGCTCGCTGAAGGCGCAGCTCTGCGTCGAAGGGGCGCGGCTTCTTGCCGAGCGCTGCGAGCGGCTCGACCTTCCCTTCCGCCGCTGCGGCAAGCTGATCGTGGCGCGCGACGCGCGCGAGCGCGAACGCCTCGACGAACTCGCGCGACGCGCCAAGGCGAACGGGGTGAGCGGAGCGCGCCTCGTCGGCCGCGACGAGATCCGGATGCGCGAGCCGCACTGCGCAGGGATCGCTGCCCTCTGGTCGCCCGCTACCGCTGTCACGGACTTCCGCGCCGTGGCGCTGTCGCTCGCCGACGAGCTACGCAGCCTGGGCGGCGAGATCCGCACGGGCGCGAAAGTCGTGGAAGTGGAGCGAGCCCTGGGCGCCAGCGGGCGCGACGTCGCGCGCAGCGCCCCGCTCGCCGTGCGCCTCGCCAGCGGCGAGGTGGTCGGCGCACGCTTTCTCGTCGCCTGCGCCGGTCTAGGAGCCGACCGACTCGCGGCCGCGGCCGGCATCCCCACGCCGGTGCGGATCGTGCCGTTCCGCGGCGGCTACCGCCTCGTGAACGGACGCAGCGCCGAGCTGGTGCGCGCTCTCGTCTACCCCGTCCCCGACCCGCGTCTGCCTTTCCTCGGCGTGCACCTCTCGCGCCACGTCGACGGCTCGGTGACGCTCGGGCCGACAGCGCTGCCGTGGCCCGGGCGGGCGCACGCGCCCCGGTTGCGCGGGCGCGAGCTCGTGCGCGACCTCCGCGACTTCTTCGCCTGGCGCGGCACCGTGCGGGCGCTCTGGCGGCACCGGCGGGCAGGGCTCAGGGAGCTGGTGGTCGCCGTGTGCCCGGCCCTGCTTGCGCACGCAGCGCGCAGCTACATACCTGCGCTCGATCCGCACGACCTGCGCCCGGGACCGGCCGGCGTGAGGGCGCAGGCGGTGGCACGCGACGGGACGCTCGTCGACGACTTCTTGGTCGTCGAGGGCGAGCGCCAACTGCACGTTCTAAACGCCCCCTCGCCGGCCGCCACGTCTGCTCTGGCTTTGGCCCGAACCATCGCCGCGCGAGCGGCGACGCGCATCGACTAGACAGCGGCGCCTCGCACGGCGGGCTCCGCTCGCCGCGGCACGCCGCACGCGTGGCACCCTCACGCACGCCGCCAGAGCGCGCGCAGCAGCTGGCGTTCGCTGTGATCGAGCACGGCGACGAAAGCCACGACCCATCCCGCAACGACCGCCGCGGCAGCCGCCGCGAGCGCCAGCGGACCGCCGCCGGCGAGCGTGCGCTGCGCGCCGAACGCACCGGCCGCTGCGACCGCGGCGGCCACCCAACCGGGCGCGACCACTGCTCGCGCGAAGCGCCGCGGCAGACCGCCCACAGCTTGCAAACCGGCGCGTGCCAACCACACCCCTTGCACCGCCGCCGGCAGGGCGATCGCCACAGCGACACCGGTCGCGCCAGCGGAGGGCGCAAGCCCAGCGGCGAGGACCAGGTTGGCCGCGACCGTCGCGAGCGCCGCCCGCAGCACCTGTGTCGCGCCGCCGCTCGCGACGAGCAACGCCGCGCCCACCATCCCGGCGGCGTACACCAGCCAGTAGGAGAGGAGGACCGCCAGCGCCGGCGCCCCTCCGCCGTAGCGCGCACCGAGCCAAAGCTCGAGAAGCGGCCGCGCCGACACCGCACCAGCGGCGGCCAGCGGCGCGGTCGAAAAAAGCGCGTAGCGCATCCCACGCACGGCGAGCTCGCGCAGAGCCGCGCTGTCACCTGCGGCCCGGAGGCGCGCCGCGGCCGGCAGCACGGTGGTGACGAAAGCCGCCCCGAGCGCCCGCAAGACGTTGTGCGCCCGCAGCGGCCCCTCGAAGAGACCGACCGCGCGCGGCGACGCGAGCGCGCCGAGCAGCGCCCGATCGGCGGTGTACACCACCGCGCTTGTGATCTCCGCAGCCGAGAGCTGCGCGCCGCCGGTGGCGAGGCGCCGAGCGGTGTCGATGCGAAGAAAGGCGGGGCGCAGCCGCGCCCACCCGTGCAGGGGACGCGACGCAGCTGCGGCCAAACCGACCGCGAGCGGCAGCGTCCCGTTCGCCCCCACCACCGCCCACAGCGGCGCTCCCGCGGCGGCGAGCGCACAGACGAGAGCGCCGTAGGCGGCGAGGCCAGCGAGCTCGCAGCCGGCGAGCAGCATGAAGCGGCCGCGTGCCCGCACCACGTCGCGCAACAACATGAGCGGCCAGCCCAAAGCCACCGCCACCGCCAGCGCGAGGGCCCCGAGCTCGGCTTGCCGCTCGAGGCCGGGCGGCAGACGCAGCGCCGCCGCGATAGCCCAGCCCGCCGCAGCGACAAGCGCGGCAGCCGCGAGCGCCGCGACGACGTACAGCGCGAGCGCGGACGTGGCGACGATCGACCGGCGCGCGCCCCCATCGCCGCCCGCCCCCTCCGCGTCGACGACTGCCAGCTCGCGCACGACCGCAGCGGCTGCCGCGTTCTGGATGACCAACAGGTAGCCGGCGAGCGAAGAGAGCAGACCGAAAACACCGAAAGCGCGCAGGTCGAGAGCGCGGCCGACCACGGTCGCTACCACCAACATCACCACCAGGCCGCCAGCTTGGGAGAGCTGCTGCGCAAACGTGCCGCGAACGACACCTGCGCCCCGCGGCAGACCAGCCGCTCGAGCTGCTGCTCGGCGGCCTACGGCGGCGCCCCGGCCGGGAGATGGCGCACGCGGCGACACGGCTGCGCGAACCTACACTGTGACCAGCCGCGGAGCGCACCTTCCGGCGTCCGCGACTGTTAGACACTCGTAGACAGCTTCCCGAAGGGTGCAACCCGCCCCCTGCGCCCGCCGATGAACAGCCGAATATCCGCTCCTTCGCTAGCTACTTCCGCTTCGCTGCCCGACGCGCGAACGCCCGAGTGTGTGCGCATCCTCGGCGTGCCGATCACGCTCGTCGACTACGAGCGGGCGATGGACGTGATGGACCGCATCGTCGACTGCGACGAGCGCGGTTACGTCTGCGCCGTCGCCGTTCACGCCGTCGTCACGGCCGAGCACGACCCCGAGCTAAGGGCGGCTCTCGAGGGAGCGACGATGGTCGTCCCCGACGGGATGCCGCTGGTGTGGGCGGCGCGCGCGCTCGGCCACCCGCTGCGCGACCGCGTCTACGGGCCCGAGCTGATGGCGCGCTACCTCGACCGATGCGCCCAGCGCGGCCGGCGCGTTTGGCTCTACGGCGGGCACGACGCCGAGTGGCTCGAGCGGCTCGAGCGCCGGCTGCTCGCCCGCTACCCAGGACTCGAGATCGCCGGGTCGTGGTCGCCACCGCACCGTCCGCTCTCGGAGCGCGAGGAGCGCGAACTGGCAGCCCGTATCAACCACGACGACCCCGACGTCGTCTGGGTCGGGATCGGGGCACCGAAACAAGAGAAGTGGATGGCACGGATGCGCGAGCACCTCGACGCACGCGTCCTATGCGGAGTGGGCGCGGCCTTCGACTTCCACGCCGGACGTGTCCAGCAAGCGCCGCGCTGGATGCAGGAGGTAGGACTCGAGTGGGTGTGGCGCAGCACACGCGAGCCGCGCCGGCTGCTGCCACGCTACCTGACGACCAACCCACGCTTCGTCGCGCGTGCGCTCTACCAGATCGCGGGCGAGCGGGCTCGGCGGCGAGCGAACGCTGCGCCGTAGAGTTGCGTTCGTGGGAACACGCGTCGCTGTCGTCGGTCTCGGACGAGTAGGGCTGCCGCTGGCGCTGTCGTTCGCCGACCGCGGCCTCGACGTCATCGGCATCGACCGCGACCCGCAGATCCTGGCAGCGGTACGCGCCGGGCGCATGCCGTTCCGGGAGCGCGGCACGCAAGCCCTGCTCGAGCGTGTCCACGCCAGCGGGCGGCTGACGGTGGCCGACAGCGTCGTCGCGGCGGCAGACGCCGACGACATCGTGCTTACGCTCGGCACGCCCGCGCACGAGCACATCGAGATCGACGTCGGCCAGATCCGCAGCGCGCTCGACGACCTCTTGCCGGTCTTGCGTCCCGGGCACGCACTGCTTCTGCGCTCGACGGTCGCACCCGGTACGACGGAGTGGGTCGCCGGCTACGTAGAACAGCGGCGCGGACTGCGCGCCGGCGAGGACTTTTTCGTCGCCCACGTTCCCGAGCGGATCGCGCAGAACCGCTTCCTCGAAGAGATCGAAACGCTGCCGTGCATCGTCGGGGCGAGCGACGAGCGCTCGGCCGAGCGCGCTGCGCGGCTGTTCTCGGTGTTCGGCTGCGAGATCCGCCGCACGACACCGGTACAAGCCGAGCTCGCCAAGATCTGGACGAACATCCTCCGCTACACCCAGTTCTCGCTGCCCAACCTGCTGATGATGGAGTGCGAGCAGTACGGGGCGAACGTGTTCGAGGTCATCGACTTGGTCAACCGCGACTATCCGCGCGGGGGCATCGCCGCCCCGGGGCTCACAGCCGGCACGTGTCTGCGCAAGGACTTCGCTTTCTCCGAGGAGCGCTCGCCCGCTCCCGGCATGTTGCTGGCGGTGTCGCGCGTCCACGAAACCGTTCCGCGCTTTCTGGTCGACGGACTCAAGCGCCGTCTCGGCGGGACTTTGCGCGACCGCAAGGTGGCGGTGCTCGGTCTCACGTTCAAACGCGATTGCGACGACACCCGCGACTCCCTCAGCTACAAGCTGATCCGCCTGCTCGAGCGCGAGCTGGCGATCGTCGGTCGCCACGACCCCTACGTGCCGCGCGAATCCGAGCCGCTCGATGAAGTGCTGCGGGGTGCGGCGGCCGTGGTCGTTGCCACCAACCACAGTGTCTACGACGGGATCGCGTCGCGTCTAGAGCCGGGAACGCTGGTCGCCGACCCCTGGAACTGCACCGGCACCGGTGCGGTTTTCGCTCGCGTCGGCGCGCCGCCGGCGGCGACGGCCGAGCGGGTCGCGAGCTCGGCGGCGACGGCCGCTGCGGGCGCCGGCGACGGGAACACACGGGACGACGCGTGAGCTCCGTCCTCGTCACCGGTGCTGCGGGCACGATCGGGCGGGCGGTCGTGCGCCGCTTGCTGGAGGAACCGGAAGTCGTGCGCGTGCGCGTCGCCGACCAGGTCGCGCCGCCCAGCTGGATGGCCGAGGCGTGCGAGGTCGTGGTCGGCGATCTACGCGACAGCGACGTCGCGCGCCGCGCCGTGCGCGGGCAGACACACGTCGTCCACCTCGCCGCGATCGTCGGCGGTATCGCCAATTTCCACCGCTGTCCCCAAACCCTTTTGGCCGCCAACACAGCGCTGCTCAACGCCGTCTTCGACGCCGCGATCGCCGAGCGGGTGGAGCGCCTCGTCTACGTCTCGTCCTCGATGGTGTTCGAACGCGCCACCCGCTTCCCCACGCCCGAAGAGCACATCGACGAGTGCCCGCCGCCGCGGTCCGCCTACGGCTTCTCGAAACTCGCCGGCGAGGTGATGTGCCGCGCCGCCCACGCCGAGCACGGGCTCGAGTACGCGATCTGCCGACCGTTCAACGCCTACGGCCCGGGCGAGATGCCGGCGTCGGAACCGGGAATCGCGCACGTCGTTCCCGATCTGCTGCACAAGGCTCTGCGCCGCCAGCGGCCGCTCGAGATCTTCGGGTCCGGTCGCCAAACGCGCACGCTCACGCACGTCGACGACATTGCCGAGGGCATCGCCCGCTGCTGCTTCCACCCAGCTGCCGCTTGCGAGGACTTCAACATCTCAGCCGCCGAGGAGCTGACCGTCGCCGAGATCGCCGAGCTCTGCTGGCAGGCGTGCGGCA
Organism: Thermoleophilum album; assembly: GCF_028867705.1. Classification (GTDB taxonomy): domain Bacteria; phylum Actinomycetota; class Thermoleophilia; order Solirubrobacterales; family Thermoleophilaceae; genus Thermoleophilum. The sequence goes on from NZ_CP066171.1 coordinate 1,920,866, forward strand.
ACGATCCGGCCGAGTTCGAGCTGCGCAGCGTACCGTCGTTCGAGGTGGACGTTCAGCGCCGCTGGCCGAGCGTGGAGAAGGCGCGCCGGCTGCTCGACTTCGAAGCCCGCGTACCGTTGCGCGAGGGCATCGCCCGGACGGCCGAGTGGCTCCGGCGCGAGCTCGAGCCAGAACGCGCGACTGGCTACGGCGCGAGCTCGCGATAGAGCGCGCGAATGTCGTCGATGTAGCGCTCGCGGGCGAAGCGCTCGCGCGCGCGGGCGAGGTTGCGCTCGCCCTCGGCCCGGCGCCGGGCAGGGTCGCCCCAAAGCAGCGCCATCCGCTCGGCGAGCTCGTCGACCGCTCCCGGTTGCACGCACGAGTCGTCGCCCACCAGCTCCGGCAGCGCACCTGAACGCGCTGCGACGACGGGCAGCCCGGCGGCAAGCGCCTCGAGCGCCGCATAGCCGGCGAACTCGGGCACGAGCGACGGAACCAAGACGAACGCCGCCTCGGCTCGCAGCCGGCGTAGCTCGTCGGCGCTCGCCCAGCCGCTGAAGCGCACGTCGGCGGCGAGCTCTCGCGCCAACGCGGCGAGCCGCGCCTGCTCGGGTCCGGCGCCGGCGACGACGAGCGGCACACGCGCAGCACTGGCGGCACGGAGGGCCCACTCGACTCCCTTCTCGGGAACGAGACGAGCGGCAACCAGCGCGTAGCGCCCGGTGTCGGCGCACGACGACGAAGCGAAGGCGTCGGGCGGCAGGTAGTGCGGCACGACCCGGACGCGCTCCTCCGGAACACCGATCGCGCGCGCACGCGCAAGCGCGTAGGCGCTCGGCACGACGAAGCGGTCGACCGCCGCCAGTGTTCGCCGAAAGTGCCGCGCTAGCGCCACCGCGTACACGACCGACTCGGGCAGCGAGCGCCGGCAGTCGTGAAGCACGGCGGGAAGCGTGAACCGCCCCCGGCACTGCCGGCAGACGCGGCCGTTGCGCCAGGCGATACCGATGGAGCAGGAGAGCCGCAGATTGTGGAGCTGCAGCACCGTGCGCGCCCCGAGCCTGCGTGCAGACTCGAGCAGTCGCACCCCGAGCACCGGCAGGAGGTTGTGCGCGTGCACCACGAGTTGCCTTTCGCGCCCGGCTTGTGCCGCTGCCGCCGCGACCGCTGACGCCAGCCCGCGCTCGCCCCCGGCGAGCAGCGCGCGGGCTGCGGCGCTGCGCGCGAGCTCGGCCGAGTCACGCTCAAGGAGCGCACATGCCACTCCGGCGGCACGCAAGGCAGCGAGCTGCAAGGCCACGCACCGCTCCTCTCCGCCCACCTGGCGGTAGCGGTTGTGGGCCACGATCACGGTGAGGGCATCCACCGCTGGCTACCCTACGCACGCCCATGCCGACGCCCGCGGTGTCCGTTGCGATCCCGACCCGCGACCGGCCGGCGGAGCTCGAGCGTGCGCTCGCATCGCTCGCCGCAGCCGCCGCGCACGAGTCCGCCGAGCTGATCGTCGTCGACGACGGTTCGAGGAGCAAGGCTGTCGCCGATTTGGCGCACGCCTACGGGGTGCGCTATGTGCGCCACGAGCCAGCGACGACACTCAACGCAGCGCGCAACCGTGCGCTCGAGGAAGCGCGCGCCGACCTCGTGGCCTTCGTCGACGACGACGTGATCGTGCCGCCCGACTGGTTGCGCGAACTGGTGGGCGGCGCCGCCCGCTACCCCGACGCCGACGCCTTCGCCGGCCGCATCGTGGCGCGCATCGCTGGGCTCGCGGGGCGTGGCTGCGGGCGCCACGGCGCACCGATAACCGAGCTCGACCTGGGAGAGTCCGACCGCGAGATCGAGTGCGCCTGGGGCGCGTGCATGGCTCTCCGCCGGCGCGCGCTCGAGCGCGCGGGTCTCTTCGACCCGGCGATACCGAGCGACGACGGCGACGAGAGCGAGTGGTTCGAGCGTCTGCGCGCTGCCGGAGGGCGCGTCGTCTACCTCGGCGGGTGGCGTCTCGAGCACGTGCGCTGCGGTCCGTCGGCGCGCTTCGTCGCGCTCGCACGGTCGAGCTACCGCCGCGGCCGTGGCGCGCGGCGCAGCGACCGCCGACGCGGCAGCGAGCCGCCGCTGCGCAGCGAGCTGCGGACGCTCGCCGGCTGCCTGTGGCACGTCTTGCGCCGCCGCTGCCCGCAGGGCGTGTTCCTCGCCGCGCACTCGTTCGGACGTCTCGTCGAGGCGTCCCGACACGCGGGAACGCGATGACCACACCGCGGACGCCTGCTACCGCCAGCGAGCCGGCAAGCGAGAGCGGCACACGCCCGCGTCGCGAGGACGTGCTGTCGGGACGTGCCGGCTACGTCGGCCGACGCCGGCCGCTTTTGCGCCTGGTTGACCGCGGTCTCGATCTGGCGAGCGGGCTGCTCGGCCAGCGGCGCCAGCTCGACCGTCTCGCGGCGCTGCTCCCCCGCCAGCGGGTCTTGGCGCTGGCGATCTACAGCGACGAGCGCGCCGCGGTCCTCGAGCAGGCACTCAGCGAGCTTGCCGCCACGCGCCACTCCCTGACCGTGCGACTCGCCGCGACCGGCGCGGGGTCGCCAGCGTTGGCTCGGCTCACGGTTGTCCGCGGAGCGCGCGGCGGCAAGTTCGAGAACCTGAACCGCCTGCTCGAGGAGAGCCCCTCGTGGGGAGAGTTCGACTGGATCGTCGTTCTCGACGACGACGTTGCGCTGCCGCCACGCTTCCTTGACCGTCTCGTCGCCGCCTGCGCCGGCCTGCGCTTCGATCTCGCCCAGCCCGCGCTGTCGCGCTCGAGCCACGGCGCCTGGCCGGTGACGCACCGGCGGTTGCCGCTCGCGCGCACGACGCGTTTCGTCGAGATCGGCCCGGTCACGGTGTTTTCGCGGCGGGCAGCGGGAGCGCTGATGCCGTTCCCCGCGCTCCGCTACGGCTGGGGGCTCGAGCTGCACTGGTCGGCGCTCGCCGCCCGCCACAAGTTGCGGCTCGGGGTCGTCGACGCGCTGCCCGTACGCCACGAGCTGGCGCCGGTAGCGAGCAGCTACCCGGCCGAGCGGGCGATAGCCGAAGCGCTCGATTTCCTGGCCGAGCGCCCTTTCGTGCCTTCACGCCGTGCCGCGGTGACACTGGCGCGCCACTTCCGCCTGCCACGCCGGGAAGTTTCGAAGCGAGCTGCAGCGCTGCGATGAGCGAGCGTCACGAGCAGGGCGCGCGCCCGCTGCGAGCGGTGGTCGTCGCCGAGTGGTACCCGTCGCCGGGCGATCCCGTGCACGGCGTCTGGGCGCACCGCCAGGCGCTCGCCACCCGCAGCTGCGGCGTCGAGGTGCGGGTGCTCGCGCTGCGCCGACCGTTTCCCCCGCTCGCGACCCTCGCGGCGCTCGGGGCGCGCCCGCCCGATCCGCGCCCGCTGGTGCGCTGGCTCGGCTCGGCAGCGGCGACCTTTCGACCGTTCGAGCTCGACGGGCTGACCGTCGAGCCGGTGCCGCTGCTCGCCCCGCCGCGACCGTGGAGCTACGGAAGCTGGGGGCTCTGGGCGGCAACGACGCTCGCGCGCGCCCTCGCCCGGCTGCGTGCGCGCTGGCCGTTCGACCTCGTGCACGCTCACAACATCGTCCCCACGGGCGACGCGGTGGCGCGCACAGCGTGTTGGCGCACCGGTGTGCCGCTCGTCGCCTCGACGCACGGGCCCGACATCATCAAGGTCCCCGAGCGCAGCGCGTTCGCGCGCAGGGCGCTCGCCCGGGCGCTCGCGCGCGCCGATCTCGTGCTCGCCAACAGCACCTGGGCGGAGCGCCGCTGCCACGAGCTGGCGTCGACACCGCCGCGGACCCGCGTCATCCACCTAGGCGCCGACGTGCCGCCGCTCGCCGACCTGCCGCCCAAGTGCGCGCGGCCGACGCTCGTCACCGTCGCCCACCTGCAGGGGCGCAAGCGGCACGCGCTTGTTTTGCGCGCCCTCCGCCTGCTCGCTGGCCGCTTGGAACCCGACTACTTGGTGATCGGCGACGGCGAGGAGCGGGCGCACCTCGAGCGGCTTGCGCGCGAGCTCGGCCTTGCCGAGCGCGTGCGTTTCCTCGGCCAGCTGCCGCACCAAGCGGCCTGGCGCGAGGCGTGGCGCTGCCACGCCTTTGTCATGCCAAGCGTCGAGGAGCCATTCGGCGTCGCCTACATCGAAGCGATGGCGGGCGGGCTGCCAACGATCGCGACACGCGGCGAGGGCGGGCCCGAGGACATCGCCCGCGCGGGCGGCGGGATGGTGCTCGTCGAGCGTGACAACGTGCGGGCGCTGGCGGAGGCGATAGTGCGCGTGCTCGGCCCTGAGCGAGCTGAGCTCGGGCGCGCGGCGCGCACCACCGTCGAGCGCCACTTCACCTGGCAGCGGTGCGGCCGGGCGACGGCGGACGCCTACCGCGCTCTCGTCGCAGCGCGGTCACGGCGGCCGGGCCCGAGGTACGCCCCCCGCGCGCCCCTCGAGCAGCGGCAGAGCAATCCCACGGCAAGCGAGAGGAGATAGACGGCGATGCGGAGCTCGCGAGCGCGCGACTCTCTGGCAGCGGCGCAGTCGAGGGCGCTCGGCGCCCGACACGACCGCGCGAGCGTCGATCTACTCGTCGTCTCGCTCGGCACGACGCCGGGATTGCGCGCGTCCGATCGCCGTCTGGTGCGCGCCATGGCCGAGAGCGGGCGGACGGTCGCCACAGTGCGGGTGCGGGTGGGTGCGCTCGCCGCGTTGCGTCGCTTCTACCCCGCCACCGACCTGATCGAGGCGGTTGCCGCGCGCCGCGCGCTGCTCGCCGCGCTCCGGCAGTGGCGGCCGCACGCGGTCGTCTTCTCGACCACCACCGCGGCGCTGTGCGCGCCCCCTCTTGGCTGTCCCTACGCGATCTGGTTCGACTCGCCCGCCCGTCTCAACCGGCCGGGACGGCGCAACGCACTCCAGCACGCGCTCGAGCGGCGCCGCTTCACCGCCGCGCGGCTCTTGCTGCCGGCCTCGCGGGCCGCGCTCGCTGCGGTCGCCGACGCGCCCGCACCGGCCGAGCTTCTGCCGCTACCGCTCGAACTGCCTGCCGCTCCACCGCCGGAGCCCCGCGAGGGCGCGCGCCGACGGGTGCGCGCCGTCGCCTACGTTCCCGACCCGCGCGCCAAGGGGCTCGATGTGCTCGTGCGCGCCTGGACCTTGTTCGCCGCTGCGCGCCGCTCGCGGCCCGCTCCGCTGCTTGAGATTTTCGGCGTCACACGCGACCGCGCTGCGCGCTGGCTCGAGCGGCGCCGTCTGCAGCTCCCCGCGACGGTGTGGGTGCGGGGAGCGGTGTCGGAACCCGTCTTTCGCGAACGTCTGGCCACGGCCGACGTGTTCGTCCACGCCGCCCGCTGGGAAGACTTCGGGCGCGCGCCGCTCGAAGCGCTCGCGTTCGGCGTGCCGCTCGCTACCACGCCGGCCGGCGGCCCCTACCCGGCGCGCGACATCGTCGCCGCGGTCGCTCCGGACCTTCTCGCTGCGGCGGTCGACCCACCGGCGCTAGCGGCCGCGATCGAGCGTGCCGTCGCTTATTCGCACGCAGACCGCACCGGGTTGGCCGAAGCTGCACGGCCCCACCTCGAAGAGTTCTCGTGGCCACGTTTCGTCGCGATCGTTCGCGACCGCGTCGTCCCGGAGCTTTTCGCGTGACAACGGGAGCCCGAAGACCGACGCGAGCTTGCTCGCCGTGCGCCTACCCGGAGGACCGCGCGGCGACGGCGCGATGCCGGTGGGCGCGTCGCTGGCGGTGGCCGTAGACGGCGCGGGCGACGGCCGCCTCGAGCTCCTCGGCGTCGCGCTCGAGCGACCGTTCGGCCGTAACGGCGAGCGATTCGCGGGAGAGCGCTTCGAGGCGCGCCGGGTCGCCAGCCAGCTCGCAGAGCGCGCTTGCCAGCGCCTCGGCATCGCCGGCGGGGAAGACGATCGCGTTGCGACCGGGCACCGCGACGTCGCCGACCGCACCGACCGCGTCGCTCACCACCAGTGGCATCCCGCATGCGGCCGCCTCCCGCACGACAGCACCAAACGGCTCGAACGAGCTCGGTAGCGCGAACACGTCGTGATCGGCGAAAAAGCGCGGCAGCTCGTGCGGCGCGACGAAACCGGCGAAGGTGATGTTGCCGACGCGCTGCGCCCGTGCCCGTGCCTCGAGCTCTCCGCGCAGCGGCCCCTCCCCAACCAGCGTCACGGCGACCGTCCCACCAAGCCGCGCCGCCGCAGCGAGCAGGAGGTCGGGCCGCTTCTCGGGCACGAGCCGCCCGACACTGACGACACGCAGCGGACCCTCGCCGCGCGCGCGCACCCGCGCGTGGCGGGCGCAGCTCGCGAGATCGGCGGGCTGCAGCACCACCGCCACGCGTTCGCTCGCCACTCCCGCCGCGAGGAGGCGCGCCCGCGCCTGTCCGCTTACCGCAACCACGCCGTCGGCGCGACGGGCGATCAGCCGCTGCAGCCGCCGCTGCCAGGAAGGAAGCACGCGCTCGCTCGCCCGGGTGACTTCGGTCAACACCATCCAGGGCCGGCCGCGGCGCCGCGCCCACGCGATCGCCGCCCAGGTCAGCGGGCCGAACTCCGACGCGAGCACGCAGTCGGGCTCGACCGCGTCGAGCGCTTTGCCGACGCCGTGCGGCACGAGCAGCGGCGTCGGCCGGCGCCGCCAGGTGATTTCGAACGAGCGCAGGGTCACGGCGGGATAGGGGTGGTCGCTCGGAAACCACGCCCGCGGCTGTTGCCAGCTGTGCTGGTGGGAGCGCGCATAGAGCACGTGCGGGTCGACGCGTCCGCGCTCGGCGAGCAGCGCGAGCAGTGGTTCGCGGTACGGGACGGGAACCGGGAGCAGAAGCGCGAGCCGGAGCGCCACAGGAAGCGGCGATTGTACGGCGCTCCGACGGTGGGACTGGCTAGGGTGCAGGGGGTCGCGGCTGTCGATCGCAGCTAGGTCGGGTCCGCTTCGGGCCCGATCGGGGGCGGTGCGAAGCGCAACTTTCGGGGTGTTCCTGCGATCGCTGGAAGAGGACGATGATCACGATCGCTGCAACAGCTAGGAGGTCTGCCAACAGCGTAATTGCGATCGTGGCACTGACCGGCGCCTTGCTCGCCGCCTGCGCGGCGTTCGCCCTCATGGCTCCGGTCGCACTGGCGTCGCCCGACCAGGTGATCGCCGATTGCGCCGACGACGGGGCACTCAGCCGCAACTATTCGGCGCGCGACTTGGCGGGGGCGCTCGGGTCGCTGCCCGCCGACCTCGACGAGTACTCCGACTGTCGCGGCGTGATCGAGGCGGCGTTCGACCAGGCTGTGGGCGGCAAGGGCAAGAAGGCGAGCGACAGGCTCGCGCGGTTGCTGTCCGCGGTCGGTGCTGACCGCTCCACTGCCGAGGACCGGGCGGCGCTGGCGGGCGAGCTCGCCGCGCTCACGCGAGCGCGCGAGAGTGGCGAGGCGCCCGCTGTAGCGCTCGACGGGCGCAAACTGCGCCCCGAGGGTGGCGGCGCCTTGCGAGCGGCCGGTTTCGTCGGTCCGCTGCCGTTCCCGCTTGTGGCGGCGCTTGTGGCGCTCGCCCTCACGGCTCTCGCCGGCGCAGCGGCGCTCGCGTCCCATGGCCGACTCGGTGCGCCGGCGCTGCGACTAGCGGCCCTGATACGCCGTCGTGGGTAGCCGCGCGCTTGCGGCGGCGCTGGCGGCAGCATTCGTGGCCAGCGCGTTCGCCGCCCGCAGCGGAACCGACCAGGTGGCTACCGCACTCGTGCTCGCGGTCGCCACCGCTGTCTCCGGTGGGGTGTGTGCCTGGCACTTCGCCCGCGGGGGGTCGCTGGCCGGGGGGCGCGCGCTGCTCGCGGCGCTCGGCGTGTGGGCGTCGCTCGTAGCGGTGTCGCTCGTTTGGTCGGCAAACCCGGACGGCTCGCTGCAAGCGGCCGGACGCTCGCTCGCCTACATCGCCGTGGCCGCGGCAGGCGTCTGCGTTGCCCGGAGCGCACCGAACCGTGCCGACGCGCTCGCGAGTGCTGTGTTCCTCGGGGGTGTCGTCGTCTGCGCCTACGGCTTGGCCGCGCGGGTCTGGCCAGCTTCGCTCGGGGCAGACGAGCTCGGCGCGATCGCCAACCGCCTCGGACAACCGTTCGGTTACTGGAACGCTCTCGGCGGTGCGGCCGCGATGACGGCCGTGGCCGGCATCTGGTGGACGACGCGGCCGACACTGTCGGCCCGCGCGGGGGCGATCGGATTCGTCGGTACCGGGATAGCGCTTTTGGCGGGGCTTCTCACGCAATCGCGTGGGGCCGTGCTTGCTCTCGCCTTCGCGCTGGCTGTTTGGTGGTGGGCCATACCCCGCCGGCTCGCGACCCTCGCCGCGCTCGCTGTCGCCGCACTCGCTGTGGCACCGGTCGCGACCTGGGCGCTATCGAAGCCGGCTTTCACGGAACGGGCGGCGACGCTCGCCCAGCGCGAGGCTGTGGCCGCGGAGTTCGGTTGGGCGACCCTCGCCACCGTCTTTCTCCTCGCGATCGCCGGGGCGCTGTTTGCTCGTCGCGCGTCGGGACGACTCCCGACGATCGCGCTGACGCGCAAGCTCGAACGCTCGGCGGCGATAGCCACGGTGGCGCTATGCGCCGGCTTGGGACTGGCGCTCGCGGTCAAGGCCGGTGCTGTGACGGGCGTGATCGAGCAGCGGGTCGACGAGCTCGTCAGCGAGCGAGCGCCGCAACCGGCCGAGGGCGCGAGCCGGCTTGTCGCGACGTCCTCCACGCGCTCCGCATACTGGCGCGAGGCGGTCGAACTGTTCCGCGAGCGGCCGCTCCTCGGCTGGGGCGCCGACAGCTTCGAAATCGTTCGCCTGCGTCACCGCCACGGTCCGCTCGGCGCCCGCCACGCACACGGCTTTTTCGCGCAACAGCTGGCCGATCTCGGGCTGGCCGGCGTGCTCGTCGCGCTCGCTGCGTTCGCCGCTTCGCTGCCCGCGCTGGTCGCTCCGCTGCGCCGACGCGCGGTGCGCGCCTCCGCCGTCACCGGGCTCCGCGACCGGCTGGCGAGCGAGGACGCGATCGCTGCGCGCGCCGCACTCGCGCTCGTCGTGGTGGCGTTCGGCGTGCAGTCGCTGCTCGACTGGACTTGGTACGTGCCGGCGCTTGCCCTGCCCGCACTGTTCGCCGCAGGCTTTTTGGCCGGCGCACGCGAGCCGCGCCGACACTACCGTGTGGCCGGCGGTCGCGCACCTCTTCTCGCCGCCGCTTGCGCAACCCTCGCCACGCTGTTTTCCGTCTGGACGCTGCTCGAACCGGCGTACGCTCTGCACACGAGCGAGCGGGCGCGAGCAGCGCTCGCCGATGCCCAGCCGCAGACTGCCCTGCGCCTCGCGCGGCGCGCCGCCGACCACGATCCGTTGGCACTCGATCCGCTGCTCGTCGCTGCGCGGGCGCAGACGGCGCTCGGCGCTACGACAGCGGCGCGCCGCACGCTCGTCGCGGCGGTGGAACGCCATCCGCAGGATCCACGCGCTTGGATCGCGTTGGCGCGTTTCGAGGCCGGGCCGGGTCTGCGTCCCGACCGCGCGCTCGCAGCGGTGCGTGCGGCGCTGTGGCTCGACCCCGAGGGGCGCGAGGCGAAGGATCTCTACCTCGCTGCCCGCGCCCGCCTGCGGATCGCATGCGCACTGGCGGGCGGGTCGGATACAAGCGAAAACGGTGCGCGGCGACCCGCGGGCCGCGCCGGTGCGTCGGCGAACCTGCGTTGGGCGAGGTGGGCGTGCGCTCACGGAGCAGCGAAGGCAGCCCGTGATTGACCATCCTCCTTGTTCCGCGCTCCCTACTTCGCCTGGCGTCGTGTGCGAGGAGCAGCGCCCGCCGCTCGTGTCCGCCCGAGGCGTGCCGGAGCGGTCCCACGCGGTCACGAACGCACGCTGCGATCCGCCTCTTACACTTGTTCAAACTGTCTCGGGCGCTGTATGGTGACTGCGTCAACCGCGACGAGGGAGGTCTCGACGCGATGCGCTACCACCGTACCCGCCTGCATCCTGCTCGACCGGCACGCGGCGTGCGCCGATCGCCGGCCGCCGCGCTAGCGCAGGCGGCAGGCCGACGAGCCCTGTCAGCGCTCGCACTTGGCGTTCTCGCGACCGTGGCATCGGCAGCGGCCGGCACTACAGGGGCGAGCGCGAAAACGCTGTGGCTCTGCAACCCGGTGACACTGAAGAGCGATCCCTGTCGACCGTCGATGAAGACGCTCGTCTTGAGCCCGTCCGGCGAGCGCCTGCGCGTCGAGACGCCGCGCCGCCCGCAGCGCCCGGCTTTCGATTGCTTCTACGTCTACCCCACGGTCTCCGACTTCGACGGCCCGCAGGCACCGCTGCGCATCTACCCCGAGCAGCGCGCGATCGCCCAGTACCACGCCGCGCGCTTCTCGCTCACCTGCCGGGCTTTCGCTCCCGTCTATCGGCAGATCACGCTGCGCGGCATCACGACGCTCGCTGGCCAGGTCACCGAAAGGATGCGCGAGCAGGCGTACGCCGACGTGCGCGCGGCTTTCCGCGAATATCTCCGTCGCTACAACCGTGGCCGTCGCGGCGTCGTTCTGCTCGGCCACTCGCAGGGAGCGTTCACCCTGCGGCGGTTGGTGCGCGAGGAAGTCGACCCGAAACCGAGTCGTCGCCGCATCCTCGTCTCGGCGCTCTTGATCGGGGGCAACGTGCTCGTGCGTGCAGGCAGCGATCGCGGCGGCGACTTCCGTCACCTGCGCCTTTGTACGTCTGCGCGACAGGTGGGTTGCGTGGTCGCCTACTCGGTCTACGGCGAGACACCCGGCAGCGACGCGGTGTTCGGCAACCCCCGGGTGTCGTTCGGTCTGCCAGTTCCGAAAGGCTCGGTGGAGGTGGCGTGCACCAACCCGGCGAACCTGCGGCCGGGCGGTTCGGGCTCGCTCGACCCGATCTACCCCGCCCGACGCTTCGCGCCCGGTACGACGATCGGCGCGCTGACCGACCAGCTCGGCACGCCGCGCGTCGACAACCCGGGTGCTTTCTGGCTTTCCGCCCCGGGCTCCTACAGCGCGCGCTGTGTGCGCGCCAACGGCCGCCACGTGCTGGTCGCGACACCGCGCGGCGGTGCCCCTGCCCTCAAGCCGATGCCAGCTCCGAGCTGGGGTCTCCACCTCGCCGACGTCAACATCGCGCTCGGCGATCTTGTCCAGCTCGTCAAGCGGCAGGGCGCGCGCTGGCTAGCGCAGAAGCAGCGCTAGCCAGCGCGCCGCCGGCCGGCGCCACCGTCGGTCCTCCCCGATCGTCGCGAACGTCTTCGCGCTGGCGGTCTACCGCTGGGCGAGCACCGTCGCGAGCGGCGCCGCTGTCGCGCGTGCGAGCAAGAGGCCGCGTTCACGACGCACCGCAACCGGGTCGAAACCCAGGTCGCGAAGCGCCCGCGTGAGGCTGCGAGCGGTGTAGATGCGCAGATGGGGCGAGAAGGGATCGAAGTGGCGTTCGAGGCCGCGAACCGCCCAGACGATCGCGTCCAGTCGCGAGTGGGCGGGGGTCGTCAGCGCAAAGCAACCGCCGGGGCGCAGGACGCGTCGCACTTCCGAGAGCCATAGCTGGGTGTCGCGCACGTGCTCGATGACGTCGACCGCTACCACTAGGTCGAAGCTGGCATCGGCGAACGGCAGTGCACTGTCGGGCTCTATTTCGACTGCGGTGGCGTGACGCGGGCCGCGGTGGACGGCACGTTCGAGCGCGCGCGCCGAGACGTCGGCTAGCACCAGCTCGCGGCAGTCGACCAGCCCGCTGTGGCGGCCGTCGCCGCAGCCGAGGTCGAGCGCCCGGTCGAAGCGACCCAACGACCGCAGGAAGCGCACCACGCGCGGGTCGGGCGGGAACTCCCGATCGGGCACGAGCTCCCAGATCTCGTCGTCGTAGCGGCTGGGGGTCACGAGCGAGTCCCGCCGAGCGCCCGCGAGCTCCTCACCAAGCGCCGCGGGCTCTTAACACAGCCGGAACCGTGCGGATGAGGATCGCGAGGTCGAGCCACACCGACCAGCGCTCGAGGTACAGGAAGTCGAGGCGTACGAGCTCGTCGAAGTCGAGCTCGGAGCGACCGGACACCTGCCACAGACCGGTGATTCCCGGGAGAACGAGGTAGCGCTTGCGGTGCCAGTCCTCGAGCCGCAAGTAGTCACGCATCGGTAGCGGCCGCGGCCCGACCAGCGACATCTCGCCGCGCAGCACGTTGAGGAGCTGCGGCAGTTCGTCGAGCGACCAGCGTCGGAGCACGCGCCCGACCGGGGTGATGCGGGGATCGTCGCGAATCTTGAAGATCGCCCCGTCCTTCTCGTTGGCGTCCTCGAGGACATCCTGCAGATCCTCGGCCCCGTCGATCATCGTGCGGAACTTGAGGCAATAGAAGGGCTTGCCGCCGATACCGGGCCGCAGCGACCGGTACAGAACCGGACCACGTGACGTGAGCTTTATGGCCAGAGCGATCAGCGCCATCAGTGGCGACAGCGCGACCACGAGCAGCGCTGCGCCGACGATGTCGAAGGTGCGTTTCACGACGAAGTCGAAACCCTCGAACACCGGTGGGCGCAGCTCGAACAGCGGTATCGCCTGACCGGGCACGAACTCGACGCGGTCCATGAGAATCTCGAGCGTCGAGGGCGCGACACGGACGCGCACGCCGGCGCGATGACAGCGCTCGACGAGCTCGACGGCGCGATCGCCAGGGAACTCGGGGTCGCAGATCAGGACCTCGTCGACCGAGTCGAGGTTGCGTTCGACCGTCTCGAGCGATCCGAAGTCGCGCAAACGCCGCGGATGGAAGCCGTTGCCCGTCGAAGCTCGCTCTTCGCTGCACGCCTCGGCGCCATCGCCGGCACGCGGCTCGTCGCCGTGACCGTCGAAGCCGCTGACGACGTAGCCGAAGGGCTCGATCTCGGAACTTTCCCGCAGCGCCTCGGCGACGCGCTCGACATGCCCCGCCCGACCGACGAGCAGGGCGCGACGGCGAAAGCCGGCCGCCCGCAGGATCGCGCCGCTGGCACGCTCGAAAGCCCACCTCAACACGCCGACGTAGAGCAGCGCGAAAGCCAGCGACGCGTAGAAGATGTAGTAGCTGCGGAACCGGTGGCCCTCGATCAGGGCGTAGATGAGAATCACGACCGTCGCTTGGAACAGCGACGAGCCGACGCGTGCGAGGCCCGGGCGCTGCGCGCGTTCGCGGTAGAGACCGGAGCGAGCGAACAGGAGCATCGCGACCAGGCAGGCGAGCGGTGCGTAGTCGGCGGTCTGCGCCCCTACGTAGCGCTCGGCCCCGGGCGCGATCGTCACCGCCTTGATCCACAGCGCGGTGTAGATCGCAGCACTGATGCCGAAGGCGTCGAGTACTGCCAGCGTCCCAACGCGAGCGGCGACCCGCAGCGTGTCGAAGCGCAGAACGAGCGCCGCCAGCGGCCTTCGCGGGGCACGGATGTCGCGCTCCGGGAGGTGGCGAGCCGTTCGAGACGCTGCTGCCTCTGTGACCTTCAAATCACCCAAGCACCGGCTCCCCCTTCAAAGAACGCCGCCCGAGGGCGAATGTTGCGCCGCGCGGATGCGCTTCGCACGACCGTTCGCTCGCGTTCCGGTGACGGTCCGGACACCGGCTGATTGTCGCAGCCGCTACGCGCAGCGTACGACAGCCGCGTTACAGAGCAGCATGCTTTGTAACAGTGTTATGGTTTTATAAGAGGTTGGGGTTGCCCGCATTCCAGGGCGAGTGCACGGCCAACGCGAGGAGGGCTAGGAAATGGCCGAGAGTGCAACGATCGTCGCCGACCAGATCTCCTACGAGGATCTGTACGCGCGCTGGGAGCAGCAGAACTGGCAGGCGACGGCGCTCGATTTCACGGTCGACCGCCAGCACTGGCATAACGAGTTCTCCGACCTCGAGCGAAGAGCCGCGCTGTGGAACTACGCGCTCTTCTTCCACGGCGAGGATGCTGTCGCCGACAACCTCTCGCCCTACATAGACGCAGCGCCGCGCGAGGAGCAGAAGTACTTCCTCGCGACCCAGCAGGTCGACGAGGCGCGCCACTCCGTCTTCTTCGGACGCTTCATGCGCGAGGTCGTCGACTACAGCGGCGACTTCGCGGGGTTGCTCGAACGCACACGACCGGAGTTGACCTGGGGTTTCCGGAAAACGTTCGAGCTTCTCGACGAGGTCGCCGACCGGCTCCGTCGCGACCGCTCGCGCCCGCAGTTGGCGGCAGCGATCTGCCTCTACCACCTCGTCATCGAGGGAACACTCGCGCAAACGGGGCAGCACTTCATCGAGGACTATCTGACGGAGCGTGACCTCTTGCCGGGCTTCCGCGAGGGGATGCACAACGTCGCCCGCGACGAGCAACGGCACATCGCGTTCGGTGTGCGCATGCTGTACGACCTCCAGCGCGAGGATCCCGACTGCCGGCACGCGGTCGCCGAGCTGCTGCGCGAGGTCTTGCCGTACAGCGTCGCGCTCTTCATCCCCCCGCGCTTCGATCGCCGCTACACCGAGGTTTTCGGACGCACCGTCGAGGAGATCTTCGCGATCGGCGCGGCGTCGCTCGAGCAGAAGTTGCGCGCCGCCGGCATGCCGGTCGAGGAGCTCCCCGGTCCACCCGTCATGCCGCTCGGTTTGACCGCCGAGGAGCGTGCGCGCCGGGCCGTGAAGCTGATCGAAGCGGGCGTGCTCGGCGCACCGAACGGGAGCCCTCGGCGCGATCGCGAAACCATGGAGCTGCTGTTCGATTTCGTCGCGCGGACGATCGATCCACGGGCCGCCAACGGCGGGCTCGCCGTGCAGTGGGAGTTCGACGACGCCGAGCCGTGGTTCATCCGCGTCCAAGGGGGCGAGGTGCGTGCCGAACAGGGCCGTCTCGAGAGCCCCGACGTAACGCTCGCGATGAGCTACGACGACTGGGTGGCGCTGGTCGCCGGGCGCGAGGATCCGCGCAAGCTGCTGGTGCGCCGCCGTCTGCGACCGCGGGGCAAGCTGCGCTCGCTCTGGCGCGTGGCGCGAACCCTCGGCCGCTGACCGCGCCGCTGCGCTAGTCGCCGCTGCTCCGTCCGCGAGCGCGCGGCGACGCTCCCGGCGCGGCTCCGTGGTGCTCTTGCTTCTCGCGGTACACGCCCCGATCGGCAGCGCGATAGAGCTCGTCGAACGTTTCGCCGTCGTCGGGATACACGGCCATCCCGATGCTGATCACCTGCGGGGCGATGACGTCGCGGATGCGCTGGGCGAGGCGCTCGGCCCCCTCGCGGTCGGCGCCCTCCGCCAGAACCATGAACTCGTCACCGCCGAGACGGCCGATCGGATCGCTCGTGCGCACGACGGTGCGCATCCGGCGAACCAGTTGCACCAGCAAGCGGTCACCGGTGTCGTGACCGTAGACGTCGTTGACGCGTTTGAAGTCGTCGACGTCGAATTCGATCAGGGCGAAGCGACTGCCGCTGCGTTTGGCGGCCGCGCTGACGCGTTCGAAGTGTTCGGCGAACCCGCGGCGGTTGAGACAACCCGTGAGCGGGTCGGTCCGCGAAGCTTGCGCCAGCTCTTCGCGCCGCCGCCGCGCTGCTGTCGTTTGCCAGACACAGGTCGCAGCGATGACCGCCAGCGAACCCGCGAAAACGAACGTTTCCGTCCAGCGCGCATCGGCGTCGAACACACCGATCGCAGCCGCGCAGGCCACGCCGGCGATACCCACCACCGTGACGAGCACGGTCCCGTACACGAGACTCGCGAAGACGACGGGCACGAAGGCAAGTGGCGCGAGCGGGCTATCGAGCCCACCGTCGAGGCTGGCGTTGAAGGCAACGAGTGCCAGACACGAGACGCTCCACAGCCCTGCCACCAGGTTGGCGCGCAGCGGCGTTTTGAAAGCCAAGCGCACAGGAAGCAAAGAAATCACCACGATCTCGGCGAGAACGGCGCACAGCGCGACGAGCATCGCCGCGCGGTTGGGTCGATCCCAGGTGGAAACAACGTAGGGAACTGTCAAGGCGTAGGCGACCAGCGAACAAGCGAGTCCGCCCAACGCATTCGCCCGCGCCCGCTCGCGCTGCTGTTGCTGCACGCTCCGGTCCTCCTTGCCGCCGACCGAACCCCTGTGAGGCTCGGTGTGTACGACCGCTGACCGCGCCGCGGGCCAAACGGCGCTAGAGGGTCTAGGCGAACGATTCGGCAGCCACCGAAACGCCTTAAGCGGCAACCGACCGGATCGAACAGGTGTCCAGGAGCGGGCTCGCCGTTGCCGCTGCCGGCCGGCGCCGCAGGGTGCTCGTCGCCCTCGCTAGTTCGCCTCGCCCGGTGTGCGTGTCCCCTTGCCCTCGCTGCGGCGGCTGCGTTTGGTCTTGTACACGCCGGCGTCGGCAGCCCGGTAGAGCTCGTCGAGCGTACGGCCATCGTGGGGATAGACGGCGACGCCGATGCTTCCCGTCTGCGGCGAGAGCGCCCGTTCGATCCGCTCGACGAGCGCTTGGGCGCCCTCGCGGTCGGCACCGGCTGCGAGGACCACGAACTCGTCGCCGCCTAGGCGCGCGATCTCGTCGGCGCTGCGCAAAACGCCGCGCACGCGGCGCACGAGCTGTACGAGCAACCGGTCGCCAGCCTCGTGACCGTAGACGTCGTTGACTTCCTTGAAACCGTCGATGTCGAACTCGACGAGCGCGAAGGGCGTTCCGGTGCGCTCCGCCTCGCTCACAGCGCGCTCGTACTGCTCGACGAAACCGCGACGGTTGAGGCACCCGGTGAGAGGGTCGGTGCGCGATGCCTCGGCAAGCTGGCGGCGGCGGCGCCTCCCCATGTGCGCTTGCCATACGCACGTGCCCGCGACGATCGCGAGGGCCGAGGTGAACATCGTTACGTACGGCCAGCTCGCTCCGCCCACGAGCGCGCCGACCGCGACGGTAGACGCCAATCCTGCGAAGCCGACTGCGGCCACCAGCGCCACGCTCGCGTACGACACGCTGGCGAACACGACAGCCACGAACATCATCGCGGCGATCGGGCTACGCAGGCCGCCGTCCAAGGCAGCCGACACCGCCACGAGCGCCACGCAAACTAGGTTCCAGAACGCCGCGATACCGACCCGGCGACGGCGCGTGGCGAAAACCAGCGACGGCGGCAAGGCGACGATGAGGAGCGACAGCAGATAGACCGCGACGAGCATCGCGACCATCGCCTCGCGGTGGGGACGATCCCAGGTCGCCGCGTGGTAGACGCCGGCAACGGCGAAGGCGGCGGTCAAAACCAGCAAGCCGCCGACGGCGTTGACGCGCGAAGAGCGGTGCGAGCGCTCGTTCATGGTCTGGGCCCGAAGAACGTATCGGCAGGAAGCAGGTGAACTCCACCCCCCTGGTCGAATGTTCGGTAAGTCGTTGAGGCCCTGGCCACCCAGCGCGCACAAACGCGCGCCAACCGCTGCGTCGGTCGGCGTCATCGCGGCGCTGGTAGCGGCCGTCCTTGTGCGCTTTTCGACGCTCGCGCTCGACAGCCTTTGGTTCGACGAGGCGCAGACGGTCCGCTTGCTGCGCATGCCGCTCGGCGAGATGCTCGCCGCCGTCGGCCGCGAGGAGTCGACGCCTCCGCTCTATTACGTGCTCGCCCGGGCGTGGACGAGCTTGTTCGGGGACAGCGAGGCGGGGCTGCGCTCGCTGTCGGCTTTGGCAGGGGTGCTCACCGTCCCGGCCGGCGCCGCGCTCGCCCGAGAACTCGGCTCGCGAACCGCGGCGGCGGCGTGCGCGGCCCTCGTCTGCGTGTCACCGCTGCTCGTCTGGTACAGCCGCGAGGCACGGAGCTACGCCCTCTACGTACTCTTCGTGACCGTTTGCCTGGCGGCTTTCGCCCGTGTGATGCGCGCCCCGGCCGCGCGCGCGGCGGGGGCGCGTTGGTCGTTCGCGCTAGCGGGCGCGCTGGCGATCGCCACCCACTGGTTCGCGCTCGCCCCGGTTCTGCTTGCCGCAGTGGCGATCGTGGCGCGCGATGCAAGAGCTGTGCGGACGCTCCCACCGCCACAGAGCGGCGGGCGCCTGCTGCGCATAGTGCCCGTCCTGCCGCTCGCGGTCGCCGTCGCGCTCGCGCCGCTGCTTTTCGAACAGCGCGCCCACGGACACACGAGCTTCATCGCCGACACCGCGCTCGGCCAGCGCCTGCTCCAGCTCGCGAAGCAAGTGCTGGTGGGGTTCGACGCACCGGTCGAGCCGGCGACGACTCTCATTGCCGGTTCTAGCTGCGCGGCTCTGGTTCTAGCCGCCCTCGCGCCGACCGGCCGGCTGCGCGCACACACAGTCCCAGCAAGCGCGCACTCGTCGGTTGCCGCTGACGGCCACCGCCCAGCACTGGCCGTAGCGTGCGTCACGGCACTGTCGGCGTGTGCGCCGGTGGCGCTCGCCCTCGTCGGTAGCGACTACCTGCTCACCCGCAACCTGGCGTGGGTCGCGATCGTGCTTGCGGCCTTGGCGGCATGCGGCGCGGCTCGCCTCGGACGTCGGATCGGCGTCGTGCTCTTTGTCGTGCTGTTCGCGGGCTCCGCGAGCGGAGTGGCCGTGCCGCTCCTCGACCCACTCGCGCAGAGACCGGACTGGCGTGGCGTTGCCGAGCTGGCGCGCGCACGTCTACCGCAGGACGGGCTGCTTTACGTAGCCGCGGACGGGGTCGCTGCGGTGCGCTTCTACGCACCCCGCTTGCGAGTAACAGCGCTCGGATCGGGGAGCACAAACGCCGACGCAAGCGTTGCTGTCGTGATGTGCGCCGAACCGGCGCGCAAGCACGATCCCGGCGATCGGCCGCGGGTGCCCGATCCGCTCTCGCTGCCGTGTCTTGCCGCTCTGGGCGCGGCGCGAACGCCGCTTGCCGGCGACATTCCTGACGAAGGCCGCCCTACTCGCAGCTCCGCACCCCGTCCGTACGCGGCTCGATGGACGGTGGCAGCGACCTTCGAGCGGCACACGTTTGCGGCCGTCCTACTGCGTCGTGCGGGCAGCTGATCGCCGCTGGCCTCGCCCAAATCACGCCGTTTTCACGCAATTTGCGGAAATTGCAACTGGTAACGGGGGCGAGCTCGCCGCATTCTTATCTTCACCCGAGTGACGCTCCCCGATCCCCGGACCCCCATACCGCAGCCCACTAGGCCCAGGTTCTAGCCCCCGCGAACAAGGAGGCGGCCCCCGTCCCATGCCCCCGACGAACGTGTTGCCCTTGCGTACCCGCTGCGACGGCGACCTGCGCCACGTCGCCCTGGCGCTCGTCAGACGCCATGGTGCCGAGCTTCTCGCCTGCGCGCGCCGCTATGCACAAACCCCCGAGGACGCCGAGGACGCCTACCAGCGCGGACTCGAGATCCTGCTCACCAAGGCACCTACGACCGCTCCCGAGGAGCTTGTGCCGTGGCTCAAAACGGTCATCAAACACGAGGCGTTCGCACTGCGCCGCCAGCGCGAACGGGTTGCACCTCTCGACGATGGCTCGCCCGACACCGCCGCCAGCTCGATCGGGCCGGCCGCCACAGTCGCGGAGGCAGCCGAACGCTACGAGCAGCTCCGACTTGGCGCCGAGGCTCTCGGGCGTTTGAAACCGCAGGAAGTGCGGGCGTTGCTCTTGCGCGCCCAGGGCCACTCCTACAAAGAGATCTGCCGCATCACGGGCTGGACCTACACGAAGGTCAACCGCTGTCTCACCGAGGGTCGTCAAGCGTTCGCTGAGCGTGTGCGCGACATCCTCGCGGGCGAGGCGTGCGCCGATCTCCGCGAAGCCCTGTCGCGTTGCGCCGATGGCGAGCTCGAGGCCAATGAAATGCGTGCACTGCGCCTTCATTTACAGGGCTGCCTCGCCTGTCGGCGCGCACTCCGCGAGTACCGGCGGGCCGCGAGCACGGTCGCTGCGCTCGTACCACCGGCGGTTGCCGACGCACCGATCGGCGGCGGCGGATCTTGGCTCGACTGGCTTGCCGCCACGGTCGGCGAGCGCATCTCGGCGCTCGCTGTCCGCCTCCAGCCAGCGGGCGAGATCGCCACCGCCAAAAAGGCAGCGGCGATCGCAGCGTCGGCGCTCGCGGTGGCGTCGGGCGGCAGCGAACTCGCAAAGATCGCTTCGCCGCCGCAGCCGCACGTCGAGCGAGCGGCAGCGCCCCCGCGCGCACTCGGTCCTACCGCCGCGAACCAAGACGCAGACCGCTCGCGCGGCGAACAGCCGCCCGCCACACGACCTCCCTCGCACGTCGCACGAACGCTCAACGACCGAGCCGCCGAGAGCGTGCGGCCGCCCGATCCTGCCGGCGGCAGCTCGGCACAGGCGGAGTTCGGGATCGAGGCCAGCGCCAGCGATGCCGTTCGCAAGACGACGCAGACAGGCAGCGCCCGTGCCGGCCGAGTGGACCACGGCGGAAGCGGCGAAGAGGCGGGCTCGAGCAGCTCGTCCTCGCAGCCGTCACCGCCTGTCGACGCTCCGCCCGGCACCGCCGCGACCGCCGTTCCGCAACCACCGCCGAGCGCCGGTGTGTCCGGCGCGCCCGACCCCCACGAAGAACTCGCGGGGGCGTGGGCCGGCGAGTTCTGAAGCCTTCGCGCGCTCGCAGGCGGCTGGAGTACGCGCGGCATCGTAAGCGCCCTGCTGCACGTATCCTCTCGGCCATGGCCACGCGACCGCGTCAGAAGCCGTCGATCGCGCCTGTTGTCGGGCCCGACGATCCGCGCCGCTTCACCGACTCCGGCATCGAGATCAAGACCGTCTACACCGCCGACGATCTGCCGCCCGATCTCGACGAGAAGCTCGGGCTACCGGGCGAATACCCCTTCACGCGCGGGATTCATCCCGACATGTACCGCAAGCGGCTCTGGACGATGCGCCAGTACGCCGGCTACGCGACCGCGCGCGAGACCAACCAACGCTTCCGCTACCTGATCGAGCACGGGTCGACCGGCCTCTCGATGGCCTTCGACCTGCCGACCCAACTCGGGCGCGACTCCGACGATCCGCTCTGCCTCGGCGAAGTCGGGCGCACCGGGGTCGCGATCGACTCGATCGAAGACATGCGCATGGTCTTCGACGGCATCCCGCTCGACAAGGTCTCGACGTCGATGACCATCAACGCGCCGGCGGCGGTGCTTTTGCTCCTCTACGAGCTCGTGGCCGAGGAGCAAGGTGTGCCCTCGCACGCGCTGCGCGGCACGGTGCAGAACGACATCCTCAAGGAGTACATCGCGCGCGGCAACTTCATCTATCCGCCCGGCCCGGCGATGCGCCTCACGACCGATCTCTTCGCCTACTGCAAAGAGCGCATCCCGAAGTGGAACACGATCTCGATCTCCGGCTACCACATGCGCGAGAAAGGCTGCTCGGCGGTCCAGGAGGTCGCGTTCACGCTCGCCAACGCGATCGCCTACGTGCAGGCGGCGATCGACGCCGGGCTCGATGTCGACGAGTTCGCTCCGCGCATAGCTTTCTTCTTCAACGGCCACAACCACGTCTTCCAGGAGGTCGCGAAGTTCCGGGCCATCCGGCGGATGTGGGCGCGAATCATGAAAGAGCGCTTCGGCGCCAAGAACCCGCGCTCGATGATGGTGCGTTTCCACACCCAAACCGGTGGCTCCACGCTCGCCGCCCAACAGCCCGAAAACAACATCGTGCGAGTGGCGCTGCAAGCGTTCGCCGCTGTCTGCGGAGGCACGCAGTCGCTGCACACCAACGGTTTCGACGAGGCGCTTGCGCTACCGACCGAGAAGGCGGCACGGATCGCGCTTCGCACGCAGCAGATAATCGCCCACGAGTCGGGTGCGGCCGACACTGTCGACCCATTCGCTGGCTCCTACTTCGTCGAGCGCCTTACCGACGAGATCGAACAGGCGGCCCAGGAGCTGATCGACCTCATCGACGAGATGGGCGGGTCGGTGAACTGCATCCAGTTCATCCGCCAGCAGGTCGAGGAGTCCGCCTGGGCGTACGAGGAGCGCCAACGGGTCAAGCAGGACATCGTTGTCGGTGTCAACGAATACGTCTCCGACGAGCCCGACGACGTCGAGATCCTCAAGATCGATCCGAAGACCGAGGAGGAGCAAGTCGCCCGCCTCAAGCGTTTCAAGGAGAACCGCGACCAGGAGCTCGTCAAGCGCCGGCTCGAGGAGCTGCGCGCCGCCTGCCACACCGACCAGAACCTCCTCTACCCGCTCCGCCAGGCGCTCAAGGACCGCTGCACGATCGGCGAGGTGTGCGGCGTGATGCGAGAGGAGTTCGGCGAGTACCGCGAGGCGTAGCTCAGCGCTTGCGCGCGAGAAAGCAGAACTGCCCGGCGAACACGAGCTTCGCGGTGTTGACGGTCTGAGCGTCCCAGCGCGCTAGCCGGCCGAGGAGCGAGATCGCTCTGTTGATGGGCGACTCGCGCGCCCACCAGCGTGCGAAGAAGCGCGGCATACCGAGCGCCCGCCAGACGAGCAGCGTGAAAGCGTCGATCCCGGGACGCACCTCGGCGAGCTCGAGGCCGGCGTCGCGCAGCAACACGGCAAGACCGTAAGGCGTGTAGCCGAAGGTACTGCGCGAGTGGAACGCCTCGAGTTGCGAGACCGACCCCGCGAAGAGACCGCCGGTGCGTAGCGTGCGCGCGACCTCGGCGAGAAGCGGCGCCGGCCGCTCGACGTGCTCGAGCACCTGCTTGCAGAAGACAAGATCGAACGTTTCGTCGCCGAACGGCAAGTGCACGCCGTCGAAGGTGACGAAGGTCGCGTCGGTGCGGGTGCGCTCGGCGACCTCGGGCGAGGCGGCGACGTCCACCCCCACCCACTGCACATACGGATCGGCTGCCCTGAAGAGGTCGACCGAATCGCCGCGTCCACAGCCGAGGTCCATCACCCGCCAGGCGCGGCCGCCGCCGCAGAGAGCGGCGTACTCGTCGGCGAGCGTCTGGCGGGCGTGGTCGCGCGGGATCAGGTCGCCGAGCAGAGCGCGCAGGTCGTCACCGAGCACGGTCGCATTGAAACCGACCGTGCCGCGCCTCGGTGTGCTGAGGGCGCAGCGTCCTGGGCAGCGTCCTAGGAAGGTACGCGCGTCCGACGCGCGACCTAGCGTGATCGGTCAGTGGCCCATCATCGGGTGCGCCGCGCCGCTCGAGCCACCACCCGATTCGCTCGCGCCGTACCAGCGGTCGCGCCAGGTGCGCAACTGCTTGATCTCGGCGCTCTGGGTCTTCACGATCGCCCGCGCAATCCGCTTCAACCGAGGGTCGGAGCCGCGTCCGAGCTCGACGCGCGCCATCCTGACAGCACCCTCGTGGTGAGGGATCATCATGTCGATGAAAGCTCGGTCGAACGGCCGCGCGCGCTCGAGCATCGGCATGTCGTGGTGCATCCCGGCCTCGTCCATCGTCATCCCGAAGCGGTGCGCACGGGGCGGACCCGGCTTGCCGCCGAAGAGATCGCGGTGGATAGCTCGCAGTGTCGCCACCTCGCGCTTTTGAGTAGCGACGATCGCACGTGCAAGGCGCCGGATCTCTGGGTGCTCGGCGCGCTTGAGCGCAGCGCGCGCCATCTCGATGGCGCCTTCATGGTGCGGAACCATCAGCGCGATGAACTCGCGATCCGTCGCGCGCCCCGGTGCCGCAAGCCGCGTCGCTTCGCCGGTCGACCCGGAACCACAGGCGGCAAGCAGCGCTGTCACAGCGAGGGCCGATACGAGGACGCTTAGCCGCCCGACGAGAGCCAAGGTCGTCCGCCGCCGCTGACAGCGCTTGTGCACCGTCGTGCGGACCTCGCTCAAGCGAGCTCCAGCGTCCGTTCGACTCGTGCGTCCCCCTTGCATGGTCCCACCCCGCTTTCTCTTCCTCGGACGTGCCCGCGACGCGCCCGCTCTCCCCGCCACCACACCACCGGGAGGCGAGTCGATGTGCGGTCGCTCCCGGAAACCTCTAGCACACCGTACCGGGGTACCGGTATTAGAGAGGAGGGGTCTACGCAAATCGATGCGCCGGACCGCTCATCGCCAAGCGCCCGACTGCCTCCGCGCTCGTTCTGCGACAGCCGCCGCGACCGCCGCCTCGCTAGAGTTTCGCGCCCGATGCGCCAGAAGTCGCCGGAAACGTTCGAGGAGAAAGTCGCGCAGCTCGAGGAGCTGCGCGAGCAGGCCCGTCATCCGAGCCCCGAGGCCGAGCGCAAGCAGCACGAACGGGGCAAGCTCACCGCCCGCGAGCGGATCGAAAAGCTGCTCGACGCGGGCTCGTTCGTCGAGGTCGACACTTTCGTTCGCCACCGCACCTTCGACTTCGACATGCTCAAGAACCGCCCGTGGGGCGACGCGGTGGTCACCGGTCACGGCACGGTCAACGGCCGCCCGGTGTGCGTCTTCTCACAGGACTTCACCGTTTTCGGCGGCTCGCTCGGCGAGGTGATGGGCGAAAAGATCTGCAAGATCATGGACCTCGCCGCCAAGATCGGCTGTCCGGTGATCGGCATCAACGACTCCGGCGGCGCACGTATCCAGGAAGGCGTGGTGTCGCTCGGTGCGTACGGCGACGTGTTCGTGCGCAACGTGATGTGTTCGGGCGTGATCCCGCAGATCTCGGTAATCGCCGGGCCCTGCGCCGGCGGCGCCGTCTACTCGCCGGCGATGACCGACTTCATCTTCATGGTCAAAGGGACCTCGCACATGTTCATCACCGGTCCCGACGTGATCAAGACTGTGACGGGCGAGGAGGTCGACTTCGAGTCGCTGGGCGGCGCGATGACGCACGCCACCAAATCCGGCGTCGCGCACTTCGCCTGCGAGGACGAGGAGGCTTGCTTCGAGGACGTCCGCTACCTCCTCTCCTTCCTGCCGCAGAACAATCTCGAGCTGCCGCCGCGGATGGACACCGGCGACGATCCCGAGCGCATGGATCCCGAGCTCGACCGGGTGGTACCCGACGACCCGGCGAAGCCGTACGACATGCGCGACGTCATCCACCTCGTCGTCGACAACGGCGAGTTCTTCGAGGTTCAAGAGCACTTCGCGCGCAACATCGTGATCGGCTTCGCGCGCCTCGGCGGTCGTCCCGTCGGCGTCGTCGGCAACCAGCCGAACCAGCTCGCCGGCGTGCTCGATATCGACGCCTCCGAGAAGGCGGCGCGCTTCGTGCGCTTCTGCGACTGCTTCAACATCCCGCTCGTGACGTTCTGCGACGTGCCCGGCTTCCTGCCAGGCACGAGCCAGGAGTGGGGCGGCATCATCCGTCGCGGCGCGAAGCTCCTCTACGCCTACACCGAGGCGACTGTGCCGAAGGTCACGGTCATCACCCGCAAGGCGTACGGCGGCGCCTACGACGTGATGGCGTCCAAGCACATGCTCGCTGACTTCAACTTCGCCTGGCCGACCGCCGAAATCGCGGTGATGGGTCCCGAGGGCGCCGTCAACATCATCTTCCGGCGCGACATCCAGAACTCGCCGACGCCCGAGGAGCGACGCGCGAAACTGATCGCCGACTACCGCGCCCGCTTCGCCAACCCGTACGCCGCGGCGGAGCGCGGCTACATCGACGACGTGATCCTGCCGCGCGAAACGCGGCCGCGGTTGATAAGGGCGCTCGAGGTTCTCGACACCAAGCGCGTCGAGACGCCCAAGCGCAAGCACGGCAACATTCCACTCTGAAGCGCCTTGCGCCCGCGAGCGGCGGCTCTCTGGCTAGCCGCTGCCGCGGTCGTCTTCGCCATAAGCGCGTTCGCCTACCCGTGGTGGGCGGACGGTCTGCACAGCGATCTGCCGACGCTACGCAGCTACGGCCTGGCGCTCGCTTCCGGCAAGCTCCCCTACCGCGAGCTGCCCTTCGAATATCCGCCGCTCGCGGCGCCGCTCTTGGCGCTGCCTGCGGTCCTCGGCGAACGCCTCTTCCACTACGCGTTCGCCCTCTCGCAATTCGTCGCCTTCCTGATGATGGCGGGCTGCTCGAGCGCGCTGGTGCGCACGCTCGGCGGATCGGTGCGCGCGAGCGCACTCGCTCTTCTTGCTCAGCCGCTCCTCTTGGGCGCTGTGGCTTGGGTGCACTTCGACCTCTGGGGCGCCGCCCTGACCGCTGCGGCAGCGCTGTGCGTGGCGCGCGGCGCTGTGCCGCTAGCGGCCGCCGCGATCGGCGCAGGGGCGCTCGTGAAGGTGTTTCCGCTCGCAGCTGCTGCGCCGCTTGCGGGGTGGTTGTGGGTCGCACAAAAGCCCGGCGCTAGGCGCCGCCGGGCGCTGGCGAGCACGTTCGCGGTGCTCGCGCTCGTCGTCGCGATCGGAGCAGCCTGCGCGCTCCTTCTGTCCGTCGACGGAACGCTTCACTTCGTTCGCTACCAGACGGAGCGGCCGCTCGAGATCGAAAGCAGCGGCGCTACTGCCCTCGCGCTCGTGGCCCTCTTCGGTGGCGAGCCGAAGGTCGTCTTCGGCTTCGGTTCGGTCGGTGTGCGCGGCACCGGCGATGCGGAGATCGCGCTCGCCAGCGCGATCGCGGGCGTTCTCGCGATCGTCTCGCTGGCATTTGTGCCGGCGCTTGCAAGACGCGCGAGGTCGCGCACAGCCGTGGTCGGTGACAGCCGCCAAGCTCGGCGCACCCGCCGCGCCGAGAGCCGGCGCAGCGTGCCGGGACAGCGGGCTGCGAAGAGCGATGGGCGGGCAGCTTCGGGCGACGGCGACCTGCGCGCAACGGCAGCACTCCTTGTTCTCGCCGCGCCGCTGCTTCCCGTTCTCTTCGGCAAGGTGCTCTCGCCCCAGTTCCTCGTCTGGGCCTGGCCCGGCTTGGCAGTCCTCGCCGGCCTCGGTCGCTGGCGCACGTTCATGCTCGGAGCGCTGGCGCAGCTTCTCACTCTGCTCGAATTCCCCCACCGCTTCGCCGCGCTCACGCGACTCGATCCAGGGGCGGTGGCTCTCGTCGGGGTGCGCAACGTACTGCTCGCCGTCTTCCTCGCCGCGCTCGTGGGCGGCGCTTACGCTCGGCTGGCGGGCGCGAGCGAGCATGCTCGCGCGGCGGGCGCTACCGTTCCGCGCCGTGACCCGTAACGGACGCGCACGGCCGACACGCCCGCAGATCGAGATCACGCAAACGGCAGCCACCGTAGAAGAGGCGGCCGCGGTGGCCGCCGCGATCGAACAGTTCTTGCGCGACACGGCGCCTGCTCCCGCGCCGCCGACCGAGCCTGTATCGCGCTGGAAGCGCACGGGTCTGCTCGAGAGCACGCAGCGGATGCCGCTCTTCCCTTCCAACTGGGGCGACCCGAACTCCTGGGGCGCAGCAGGCGGCCGGCTGTAGGCGCGCCAACGCTCAACGATCGCTCTAATCTCGCCCGCGATGTCCGACAGCGCGACACAGGTACGAGAGCTCGATCCGCAAGAGGTCGCCGAGCTGCGCGATCGTGGCGAGATCGACATTGTCGACGTGCGCTCCCCAGAGGAGCGGCGGCGCGGCGCGCTGCCCGGCAGCATTCACCGCACCGCCGACGAGCTCGCTGCCGACCCCGGCGACCTCGGCGTGTCGCGGCCGGTTGTCTTCTACTGCCGCTCGGGCGAACGGTCGACGACCGTAGCCGAGGCGTTCGCAGCGTCCGGCCGCCAGGCGATGACGCTGCGCGGCGGCCTTGTCGCGTGGGCCGAAGCGGGTTTTGAACTCGACCCGCCGGACGGCGAAGTCGCGCCCTACATCCTGATGCCGCCGCGCTGAGTGCGACGCGGAGCGGCGGCGACGAGCTGGCGCGAGAAGAGTTCTGGCGCGCGGTTCGCGGGCGATTTTTCAGGTTCCGCGCCCGGCGATCCACTTCGCTAGCGCCAGCCGCGCCCGCTTCCGCTACCCGTCTGCCCGCGACGCTCGCGTCGCCGCCGGCCGGTCGCCACGCCCAAAAAACCTTAAAGTCGTTACCTATTTCCGACTTTGAGCTATAGTTGGCCGTCCGCACGCCCGTAGCCGCACCCGAGCTGTCAGGAGGAGCAGTGGAACCGACCGCTAGCGCTCACCAACGTGGACGTCCCGGTTCGCTGACGAACCCCGAGCGGACGTACGAGAACGTCCCGGGGCACGTGATTCCGATCCTCGAGGAGGAGCTCGAGGATTTCGAGACGCAGGCCACGCGCTTCCTGGCAGGCGAGCTAGATCCCGACCGCTTCCTCGCCCGCCGTCTCAAGCAGGGCGTGTACGGCCAGCGGCAAGCCGATGTGCACATGGTGCGCGTCAAGCTGCCCTTCGGCGGCTTCACGCCCGAGCAGTTCGACGCGCTCGCAGACGTCGCCGAGCGCTGGGCGCCCCTCGCCAAGGGTCACATCACGACGCGACAGAACGTCCAGTTCCACCACGTTCCCCTGGTCCACGCCACCGAGTTGCTCCACCACATCGGCCGCGTCGGCCTCTCAACGCGCGAGGCGTGCGGCAACACAGTCCGCAACGTCACAGGCGATCCGTGGGCGGGCGTAGCTCCTGACGAACCGTTCGACATAACGCCGTACGCGGCTGCGTTCGTGCGCTACTTCGTGCGCAACCCTGTCTGCCAGGACATGCCGCGCAAGTTCAAGGTGTCGTTCAGCGCGAGCGACGCCGACCGCGCGGTCTCCCTGATCCACGATCTCGGCTTCATCCCGCGTGTTCGCGACGGCGTGCGCGGCGTCGAGATCCGCACAGGCGGCGGCACTTCGATCATGGCCCGCACCGGCTCGACGCTCTACGAGTTCGTCGAGCTCGACAACGGCGACTACCTCAAGGTCTCAGAAGCCGTGCTTCGGATCTTCGACCGCCAGGACTGGCTGCGCAAGAACCGCGCCCGGGCACGCCTCAAGTTCCTGGTCGACAAAGTCGGCATCGACGAGTTCCGTGCCATGGTCGACGAGGAGCTGCGCGGCGACTGGGTGCGCGAGCGCAACTTCGATCCTCGGCCGCTACTACTGCTGCACGACGAGGAGGCCAACGCCCCGGCGCCGCGGCCCGCCTACGCCCAGCCGAACGGTGACGCACCCGAATTCGCCCGCTTCTGCGAGGCGAACGTGCAGCCCCAGCGGCAGGCGGGGTTCTGCACTGTCGAGGTGAAGGTGCCGCGCGGCGACCTCACGCCCGAACAGTTCCGTGGTATCGCGCAGATCATGCGCGATTACACCGGTGGCTACGCGCGAACCTCGATCCAACAGAACGTGGTTCTGCGTTGGGTTCGCGAGGAGAGCGTCTACGAGGTCTGGCAGCGCCTCGCCGAGCTCGGTCTCGGCGATCCCGGCGCGCACGAGGTCACCGATGTTGTGAGCTGCCCGGGCACCGACTCCTGCAAGCTCGGCATCACCGCCTCGATGGGGTTGAACCGGGCCGTGCAGGAGCGGGTCGAGGCGATGAACATCACGGACCCCCTGACGCGCCGGATCCACATCAAGATGTCGGGCTGCCCGAACGGCTGCGGTCAGCACCACATCGGCACGATCGGGTTCTACGGAGCGTCGCTGAAGGTCGGCGACAAGCAGCTCCCGGCGTACGTCGCCCACGTCGGCGGCCGCTACGAGAACGGCGAGACAGCGTTCGGGC
This sequence comes from Thermoleophilum album, assembly GCF_028867705.1. Lineage (GTDB taxonomy): Bacteria > Actinomycetota > Thermoleophilia > Solirubrobacterales > Thermoleophilaceae > Thermoleophilum. The sequence goes on from NZ_CP066171.1 coordinate 1,950,324, forward strand.
AGCGGCTGAAGGTGCGCCTACCGGCTAAGCGCGTGCCCGACGCCGTCGAGCGCTGGATCCGCCTCTACGAGCGGGAGCGCGAGGAAGGCGAGACGTTCGAACGCTTCGTCGACCGCGTCGGCACTAAGCCGTTCGAGGACGCTGTGCGCGACCTCGCGCTGCCGGTCGACTTCAACCTCGAGAACCTCGCCATGTTCATCGACTGGAGCCGGCGCGAGCCGTTCAAGGTCGTGCGCGGCGAAGGCGAGTGCGCAGCTGGATGAGCTCCGGGACCGTCACGACAGCGACTCTGCCGGACGGACTCGACGCCGACCGCGTCGAGCGGATGAGCGCCGAGGAGCTTCTCGCGCTCGTCATCGAGCGCTTCCACCCGCGTCTTTACGTCGCCTGCTCGTTCCAGAAAGAAGCGTCGGTGATCATGGACATGGCGCTACGGATCGCGCCCGACGTGCGCTTCTTCACGCTCGATACAGGCTTGCTTTTCCGCGAGACCTACGACACGTGGCGACGGCTCGAGGAGCGCTACGGCATCACGGTCGACGTCTACCAAGGCCTGTCGCTCGCCCGCCAGGAAGTGCTGCACGGCGAGCGCTTGTGGGAGCGCGATCCCGACGCGTGCTGCGGCCTGCGCAAAGTAGCGCCGCTGAAGGAAGCGCTCGCCACGGTCGACTGCTGGGTCACCGGTATCCGTCGCGACCAGTCGCCCAGCCGCGCCGCCACACCCAAGCTGCACTGGGACGAGCGGCACGGCCTGTGGAAGGCGAACCCGCTCGCCGACTGGTCGGAAAAGGACGTCTGGCGCTACATCGCCGCCCACGACGTGCCCTACAACCCGCTCCACGACCAGGGCTACGAGTCGATCGGCTGCACGCACTGCACGGTGCCGGGGCGGGGGCGCGAGGGGCGCTGGCAGGGCCACGGCAAAACCGAATGCGGCTTGCACGGCTGAAAGGGAGGGCGTCGTGAGCAGCGAGCTCGTCGACAACACGGTCGCTGCGCCCCACGCCAGCGGCGAGGCGCTTGGCGCGCACGGCGTTTCGCATCTGCGCGCGCTCGAGGCCGAAGCTATCCACATCCTGCGCGAGGCCGCTGCCGAGCTCAGCCCGGGTGTCCTGTTGTTTTCGGGCGGCAAGGACTCGGCGGTGCTCCTCCACCTCGCCCACAAGGCGTTCTGGCCTGGACGCATCCCCTTCGCGGTGATGCACGTCGACACCGGCCACAACTTCCCCGAGGTGATCGAGTACCGCGACCGCATGGTCGAGCGCTACGGCTGCGAACTGATCGTCGCCTCGGTGCAGGAGTCGATCGATCGCGGTCGGGTGCGCGAAGAGACCGGGCCGCGTGCGTCGCGCAACCGCTTGCAGGCCGTCACGCTGCTCGACGCGATCGAGGAGCACGGCTTTCGCTGCGCATTCGGAGGCGCGCGCCGCGACGAGGAGCGTGCGCGCGCGAAAGAGCGGATTTTCTCGCTGCGCGACGACTTCGGTCAGTGGGATCCCCGCCGGCAACGCCCGGAGCTCTGGAACGTCTACAACACGTTCCTGCGCCCGGGCGAGCACATGCGGGTGTTCCCGCTCTCGAACTGGACCGAGCTCGACGTCTGGCGCTACATCCGCGAGCAGGGGATCGAGCTGCCCTCGATCTATTTCGCTCACCGCCGCGAGGTTTTCGAGCGCGACGGGATGCTCTACGCGGTCTCGCCGTTCGTCGAGCTCCTCCCTGGCGAGGAGCCGTTCGAAGAGACCGTGCGCTTCCGCACCGTCGGCGACATGACCTGCACCGGCGCGGTGCGCTCGTCGGCGGCAACGCTCGACGAGGTGATCGCCGAGATCGCCGCGACGCGGATCACCGAGCGCGGCGAGACACGCGCCGACGACCGCATCAGCGACGCGGCGATGGAAGACCGCAAGCGCGAGGGCTACTTCTGATGGCGGCAAGCGACGTCAATGCGCTCGCGCTCGACGCGCTCGATCCACAGCCGGTCGAGCTGTTGCGTCTAGCCACGGCAGGCTCGGTCGACGACGGCAAATCGACGCTGATTGGGCGTCTCCTCTACGACTCCAAACAGATCTTCGAAGATCAGCTCGAGCACGTCGTCGAAGTGTCGCGGCGGCGCGGCGACGGGCACGTCAACCTCGCGCTCTTGACCGACGGCCTGCGCGCCGAGCGTGAGCAAGGAATCACGATCGACGTCGCGTATCGCTACTTCGCGACGCCAAGACGCAAGTTCGTGCTCGCCGACTGTCCAGGCCATGTGCAGTACACGCGCAACATGGTCACGGGCTGCTCGACCGCCGATGTAGCGGTCCTTTTGGTCGATGCCCGCAACGGTGTGGTCGAGCAGTCGCGCCGCCACGCCGCTATCGCGACGCTGCTCGCCATCCCGCACCTCGTGGTGTGCGTGAACAAGATGGATCTTGTCGCCTACGACGAGCAGCGCTTCGCCGCGATCACAGCTGATTTCACGGCCGTCGCACGCCGGCTGGGGGCACGCGACCTGCACTTCATCCCGATCTCCGCGTTGCACGGCGACAACGTCGTCGAGCGCTCCGAGAACACACCGTGGTACGAGGGACCGTCCCTGCTCGAGCTGCTGGAAACGCTGCCGATCGCGCGCGATCGCAACCTGCGCGAGCTGCGCTTCCCGGTGCAGTGGGTGATCCGGCCGCAGGACGATGCCTGGCACGACTACCGCGGCTATGCCGGACAGGTCGCCTCCGGTGTCGTGCGTCGAGGCGACGAGGTCGTGGTGTTGCCGGCTGGTATCCGCACGCGCGTGGTGGCGATCGATACTGCCGACGGCGAGATCGACGCGGCGTACCCACCGCTGTCGGTGACGGTGCGTCTCGCCGACGATGTCGACGCCGCTCGTGGCGATCTGATCGCCCATCCCGACGACCAGCCGCAGCTGGCGCGCGCTTTCGCGGCCACCGTTTGCTGGATGTCCGAGCACCCGGCGCGCGAGCGTGCGCGCTACCGCCTCAAGCATCTGGCGCGCTCGACGCCGGCGCGCATCGACGCGATCGAGCACGTGCTCGACGTCGCGACGCTGGAACACGCGCGCGGCGCGAGCGAGCTCGCTTTAAACGACATCGGACGCGTGCGCATCCGCGTCGCCGAGCCGCTGCCGTGCGACCCCTACGCGGCGAACCGCGCCACCGGCGCGTTCATCCTCGTCGACGAGCAGACCGGCGACACCGCCGCCGCCGGCATGATCGAGCAGCCGCTAGCGTGAGCGCCGCCCAATCCCGCAGTCCGAACGTGGTGTGGCAGCCGGGCCGTGTCAACCGCGGTCAGCGCGCGGCGCTCGGCCTGGTCGGTGCGATCGCCTGGCTCACCGGCCTCCCCTCCTCGGGGAAATCGACGATCGCCGCGCTCGCCGAGGAGCTTCTCGTGGCACGAGGTCGCCCGGCCTACGTACTCGACGGCGACAACCTTCGTCACGGTCTCTGCGGTGACCTCGGCTTCAGCGCCGAAGACCGCAGCGAGAACATCCGTCGCGCAGCGCACGCCGCCGCGCTGCTCGCCGACGCCGGTCTGGTGGTGTTCGTAGCGCTCGTCTCGCCCTACCGGGCCGATCGCGAGCGGGCGCGCGCGGTCGCTGCCGCCGCCGGCCTGCCTTTCCTCGAGATCCACGTAGCGACTCCCGCGGAGGAGTGCGAGCGCCGCGACCCCAAGGGGCTCTGGCGTCGCGCTCGCGCTGGCGAGCTGAGCGGTTTCACGGGCGTCGACGACCCCTACGAACCGCCGTCGCACCCCGATCTGACAATCGACCACACGGTGCCGCCCGAAGTCGCGGCCGAGCGACTCGCAGCGGTTATCGAGCGGATCGCTCCGCGGCCAGCGGTCACCAAGCGAGTGGTGCCGGCGGGCGGGCCCGGCAGCTGAGGTCGGCGAGCGGAGGCAGAAGCGTGGATCCGCTGCTCGTCGTGTTCGGTTTCGGGGTCGGTGTCCTTGTCGGACTCACCGGGATCGGTGGCGGATCGCTGATGACGCCGCTCTTGATCCTGCTCTTCGGCGTCAAACCGGTCACCGCGATCGGCACCGACCTCGCCTACGCGGCGGTGACGAAAACGGTCGGTGGTTACAAGCACTGGCGCCAGCGCACGGTCGACCCGGTGGTGTGCGCGTGGATGGCCGTGGGCTCGGTGCCGGCGGCGGTGGGCGGCGTCTACGTGCTGCATCTACTCGAGGAGTCGCTCGGTGCCGGCTTCGACACGACGCTGATCGCCGCCCTCGGCGTGACCTTGATCGTCACCGGCATCGCCACGCTGGTGCGCTCGCTGTTCGCGCGCCGACTCGCGCTACACGAGCGCGACAGCGCCGACATGACCGCGCGCAAGCGCCTGGCAGCAATCGCCTTCGGTGCCGTGGTCGGCTTCGTGCTCGGGGTCACGTCGGCGGGCAGCGGAGCCTTGATCGCTGTCGGGCTAATCCTCATCTTCCGCCTCACGCCGACGCGCGTCGTCGGCACCGATGTCGTCCATGCGGCGATCCTTCTGTGGGCGGCGGCGCTAGCCCACCTGGGCGCCGGCAACATCGACTTCGCTCTCGCCGGCACGATCTTGCTCGGCTCGGTCCCCGGTGTCTGGATCGGCAGCCACTTGTCGGTGCGGGTCCCAGCCGCTGCGCTCCGACTGACGCTTGCGATCGTCCTCTGTGGCGCCGGGCTCGGGCTGCTCGCGAAATCCGGCCTCGCCGTACCGACGCAGCTGATCGCTGCCGTTCCGCTGGTGGCAGCGGGCGTGGTCGGCACGGCACTGGTACGCGCGCAGCGCAGCGGCGGAGCTGCGCGGCCGGGGGCAGCCCCGCCTCGCGACGCACCGCGCAGCCTGCAGGCCTGACCAGCTCGACCAATTCCCACCGGGACACGACCGTGACTCGCCTAGCCGCGCCGCGCGCCGCCGCTGCTCGGTACTCTTCCCGGTCGCATGTTCGACAAGGTCCTCGTCGCCAACCGTGGAGAGATCGCGATCCGCGTCATGCGGACGCTCGAAGAACTCGGTATCGCCAGCGTCGCCGTTTACTCGGAGCCGGACCGCGACGCGCCGCACGTTCGGCGTGCCGATGAGGCCTATCTGCTCGGCCCCGGCCCGGCGCCCGAGAGCTATCTGAACATCCCGAAGATCATCGAGGTCGCGCAGAAGGCGGGCGCGCAGGCGATCCACCCGGGCTACGGCTTTCTCGCCGAGAACGCCACCTTCGCGCGCGCCTGCGCTGACGCTGGCATCGTCTTCATTGGCCCGCCGCCGGAAGCGATCGAAGCGATGGGCTCGAAGACGCGCGCCCGCGAGCTGATGAAAGCGGCGGGCGTTCCGATCGTCCCCGGCACCACCGACCCCGTCGAGTCGGTCGAGGAGGCGGCGAAGATCGCCGCCGAAATCGGTTATCCGGTCGCCTTCAAGGCCGCTGGCGGCGGCGGCGGCAAGGGCTTCCGCGTCGCTGAATCCGAGGACGACCTCGAGAAAGCGTTCGAGGGAGCTTCGCGCGAGGGCGAGAAGTTCTTCGCCGATCCCACCGTCTACATCGAGCGCTACATCCCCGACCCGCGCCACGTCGAGGTCCAGATCCTCGCCGACGACCACGGCAACATCGTCTACCTGTTCGAGCGCGACTGCTCGATCCAGCGGCGCCACCAGAAGCTGATCGAGGAAGCACCCGGACCGCTCGTCACGCCGGAGCTGCGCGAGCGGATCGGCCAGATCGGTGTCGAGGCGGCACGCGCCGTTGGCTACCGGTCGGCAGGAACCGTCGAGGGTCTGCTGTCCGGCGACCAGTACTACTTCCTCGAGATGAACACGCGCGTTCAGGTCGAGCACTGCGTGACCGAGATGGTCACCGGTGTCGACATCGTCCGCGAACAGATCCGGATCGCCGCCGGCGAGCCGATCTCGTTCAAGCAGGAGGACCTCGAGATTCGCGGCCACGCGATCGAGTGCCGCATCAACGCCGAGTCGGCGGCCAAGAACTTCGCTCCCGCCCCCGGCAAGATCACGCACTACCGCGAGCCGGCGGGGCCGGGCGTGCGCGTCGACTCGGGCGTCGAGGCGGGCTACGAGGTGCTCCCGCTCTACGACCCGATGATCGCCAAGCTGATCGTCTGGGACGTCGACCGCGAGGCAGCGACGCGGCGCATGCTGCGCGCGCTCCACGAGTACGAGATCGGCGGCATCCGCACGCTGATCCCGTTCCACAAGAAGCTGCTCGCCACCGAACAGTGGGCACGCGGCGAGACCTGTCGCGACCTGCTCGGCGACAAGGAGTGGCTACGTTCGCTCGAGGAGCCTGAACGCGAAGCTGCCGGCGAGGCGCAGCTCGATGAGGCTGCCGAGGAAGAGGTCAAGGTCGAGCGCCGCTACGCGGTCGAGGTATCGGGGCGGCGCTTCGACGTGCGCGTCATCGGCCCGCCGCCGGTAGGCGGGGCGAGCAACGGCGCCGTGCCCACGCAGGCGCAAGGAGCACGCAAGCCGCCGCAGCGCCGCAAGCGCGGCTCGTCCTCGTCGGACGGCGCCTCCGGGGAACTCGTCTCGCCGATCCAGGGCACGGTGCTCAAGGTCGCCGTCCAGGAGGGCGCCGAGGTCGAGCAGGGCGCGTTGATCTGCGTGATCGAAGCGATGAAGATGGAGAACGAGATCACCGCGCCCGTCGCCGGCAAGGTCGTGAAGATCGGCGTCAACGAGGGCGGCGCCGTCGCGATCGGCGAAACGATCGCCGTCATCCAGTAAGCCGCTCTGACGGGCGCGCCAGCGCACACCGCCGCCTCGACGCGATCGCGCTGGCGGCGGTTGGTGCCGTTGGCCGCTTCGACCGTCGCCTCCCAGGCGACGATCGTTGCGCTGGCGCCGATCCTCGCTGCCGTTGCACGCGACTTCGGCACCGGCGTGGGCACCGTCGGTCTCGCGCGCGCGGTGCTGGCGTTCGCCGCCGCAGCGGGTTCGGTACCTGTCGCGGCGTACGGCAACCGTCTCGGCCCGGCGCGCTTGATCGTACTCGGAGGCGTGATTGGCCTGTGCGCCTGCGCCGCTATCGCGGCGGCCCCGTCGCTGACCGTGTTTCTCGCCGCCCACATCGTCGCGGGCGGGGCTGTTGCGTGCCTGTTGTCGGCCGGTTTCGCCGGTGCCTCGGCGTTTTTCCACGGCCGCGAGGTGGGGTGGGCGCTCGGGTTCGTGGTCGGCGCGCAGTCGCTGGCGTGGATCGTCGGGAACCCGATCATCGGGGTCCTTACGGACACTGTCTCGTGGCGGGCGGCCTATCTGGTGCCCGCCACAGCCGCGCTCGTCGCGGTCGTAGGCGGTCTGCGCGCACCGCGCACGTGCGGTAGCGGCGACAGCGGACTCGCGGCGCTGGTGTCGATCTGGCGCGATGTCGGCGCGCGGCGCTGGACCGTAGCCGAACTGGTGGCGTTCGGCGCTTGGACCGCCGAGCTCACCTACGCCGGCGCGTTCTACATCGAGACCTACGGCGTGCGCGAGGCGAGCGTCGGCTTCCTCCTCGCTTGCGGCTCGGCCGTCTATCTGGCGGTAGCGGCCACCAGCGGGCGCCATCTGGTCGGACGGCGCGCTCGGCTGTGGGCGATCGCCGGGGCGCTTGGGATGGCCGCCGCGTTCGTCCCGTTGCTCAACGTCACGCCGGCGGTCGCCTTCACTCTCGCGGCGTTCTGTTTGACCGCCTTCTTCGCAGCGTTGCGCTCGACCGCTTCGAGCGCGCTCGCGCTCGCCCAGCTTCCGGCACAGGAGGCGACGATGATGGCGGCACGCACGGCAAGCGCCCAGCTCGGCTACGTCTTCGGAGCGGCGGCGGGCGGTGCGGTTATCGGCGCCGCCGGGTTCGGCACGCTCGGCTGGCTCCTCGCCGCCGGCATGTGCGCATCGGCGCTGCTGATGGCACGAGTACCAACACCGACAAGCGGCCGGCCCGGCGCTACAGCCCGAGCGCCTTCGCCGCCTCGCGCAGGTTCTTGACGATGGCGTCCGGCTTTTTTCGCGCCTTCTCGGGCGGACCGGCCCCGTGGCGGTCGATCCACACCACCGGGATCTTCTGTTTGAGGCAGGGCTCGATGTCCGTCTCCCAGCCCGAGGCGATGTGGACCCACTCCTTTTTGCGGTCTTCGAGACGCCGTGCGCACTCCTTGAAATGGGCCGGATCGGGCTTGTAGGAGCGAACCTGCTGGCCCGTCACCACCAGATCGAAATCGACCGTGAAGTGGCGCCGCGTGGCGCCGAGCAGCTTGTCGTCGATGTTCGAGAGGATGCCGAGATCGACCTTCTTGCGCAGGCGTTCGAGCACCTTGTTGGTCTCGGCGAACGGTGGCCAGCGCGGCACGCTGTTGGGCAGAAAGTTCGCGCGCTGGCCCTCCTCGAGCAACGCTTCCCAGCCGATCTCCTTGGCCACGGCGCGCGCGGTGCGACGCAGCACCTCGGCGTAGAGCTCGTAGGAACCGCGCATCACCTCGCGCATGTGCTGCATGAAGAGCGGGATCAGCTGGTCGCGATCGACCGTGAATCCGTCCTTCGCCGCCTCGTCGCGGAACGCCTCATAGATCCCGGTTTCCCAGTCGATGAGGGTGCCGTAGCAGTCGAAGCTGACGAACTTGACGGTCTTCGGTAGTGCCAAGGCTCTCCTGACGTTCGAAGGTTCGGTAGTGTTGCGCGCCGTCTGTGGCGGGAAGCCCGCCGGAGGCGGGCGCGAATTTTACGGACGAGCGATGGATCTTCTCGAGTACCAGGGCAAGCAGCTTTTCCGCAAACACGGCGTTCCCGTACCCGAAGGCCGGCACGCCGACAGCGTCGACGCAGCGGTCGCTGCCGCTGACGAGCTCGGCTACCCGGTGGTGGTGAAGGCCCAGGTCAAGATCGGCGGGCGCGGCAAGGCCGGTGGTATCAAGCTGGCTCGCAACCGCGACGAAGCCCGCGCCCACGCCGAAGCGATCCTGGGCATGGACATCCGCGGTTTCACAGTCCACGAGCTGTGGATCGAGCGGGCGTCGGAGATCGAGGAGGAGTACTACGCCGCCGTTCTTCTCGACCGCTCGGCAAAACGCCCGCTCGTGATGCTGTCGCGGATGGGCGGGATGGACGTCGAGGAGATCGCCGCGCGCGACCCGCAAGCGATCGTCCGCCTGCACATCGATCCGCTGCTCGGTTTCCAGGATTTCCACGGCCGTCGCCTGGCTTTCGAGGCCGGTATTGCGCGTGACGTCGTGCGGCCGGTCGGCGCGATCCTCGGCAAGCTCTACGAGGTCTTCATTCGCGAGGACGCCACCCTCGTCGAGGTCAACCCCCTGCTCGTCACCAAGAGCCGCGAGGTCGTTGCGCTCGACGCCAAGGTCACGCTCGACGACAACGCGCTCTGGCGCCATCCCGACAGCGCCGAGTTCCGCGACGTCTCGGCCGAGGATCCGCAGGAGCGGATGGCTAAGGAGCGCGGGCTCCAGTATGTGAAGCTCGACGGCAACGTCGGCATCCTCGGCAACGGCGCCGGACTCGTGATGTCGACGCTCGACGTCGTCGCCCAGGCTGGCGGCAAGCCGGCGAACTTCTGTGACGCCGGCGGCGGCGCGAAGGCCGACGAGATCGTCGCTGCCGTCGAGGTGATTCTCTCCGATCCCAAGGTGACGGCGCTCTTGTTCAACATCTTCGGTGGCATCACCCGCTGCGACGAGGTAGCCCGCGGCCTGGTCGAGGCGTTCGAGCGCCTCGACATCTCCGTGCCGGTGGTGGTGCGACTCGACGGCACCAACGACGAGGAGGGCCGCCGGATCCTCGCCGAGGCGAACCTCGAGGGCGTCCACGTCGCCAAGACGATGCTGGATGCAGCCCGGCGTGTCGTCGAGCTGGCCGGGCCGGTACCGCAGGAGGCACGCGCATGAGCATCCTCGTCGGCGAACACACGAAGCTCGTCGTTTCCGGCCTGACCGGACGCGAAGGCTCTTTCCACGGGCTCAACAACCGCCGCTACGGAACCCAGGTCGTAGCCGGCGTCACGCCGGGCAAGGGCGGCAGCGACGTCGAGGGCATCCCGGTGTTCGACACCGTGCACGAAGCGGTCGCCGAAACCGGTGCCAACACGTCGATGATCTTCGTACCGCCGCGCTTCGCCGCCGACGCGATCCTCGAAGCGGCCGACGCCGGGGTCGAGCTCTGTATCTGCATCACCGAGGGGATCCCGGTGCACGACATGCTGCGCGTCTACACACAGCTCAAGCGCGACGGGCGTAAGCGTCTGATCGGCCCCAACTGCCCGGGGGTGCTCTCGCCCGGGAAGGCCAACGTCGGGATCATCCCGGCCCACTTCTTCAAGCCCGGATCGGTCGGGCTTGTATCGCGTTCCGGGACGCTCACCTACCAGATCGGCAACGAGATCGCTCAGCGCGGGCTCGGGAACTCGACGATCGTCGGCATCGGCGGCGACCCGATCGTCGGCTCGTCGTTCATCGACATCGTGCAGATGTTCGAAGAGGATCCCGAGACCGAGCTGATCGTGCTCGTCGGCGAGATCGGTGGCGACGAGGAGGAGCGCACCGCTGACTTCATCGCCGAGAACGTCTCCAAACCGGTGGTCGGATACATCGCCGGCTTCACCGCTCCTCCCGGCAAGACAATGGGTCACGCCGGCGCGATCATCTCGGGGTCGAAGGGCACGGCACAGGCGAAGGCGGAGGCGCTCGAAGCGCGCGGGGTGCGCGTCGGTCGCAATCCAACCGAGGTCGCCGAGATCGTCGCCGAGATTCTCGGTGCCCGCGTGTAGCACCCTGCTCGCCAGCGGGCGCGCGATATCGTCCCGCCCGTGAGCGCGCAAACGACGATTTCTCTCGCGCGCGGGGCGCCCTCGCTTGACCTCGTTCCGGTCGACGAGCTACGCGAGGCTGCCGATCGCGCTTTCAGCTCGCACCCCGAGCACTGCTTCTCGTACGGACCGGCCGCCGGCCACCCGCTGCTCGTCGAGTGGATCGCGGCGCGGCATGGCGTCACGGCCGACCAGGTCTTCGCCACCAACGGCTCGATGCAGGCCGACGCGTTCTTCTTCCAAGAGCTCGTCGAACCAGGCGATCTGGTTGTGGTCGAAGCGCCGACCTACGACCGCACGCTGCTGATGCTGCGCGAGCTCGGCGCCGAGATCCTTGCCATCCCGCTCGAGGCGGACGGGCTCGACGTCGGCGCGCTCGAGAGGGCCCTGGACGCCGGGGCGCGCCCCCGTTTCGCGCACGTGATCCCCAACTTCCAGAACCCCGCCGGTTGCACTCTTTCGCGCGAAAAGCGCGAGCGTCTCCTCGCGCTTGCCCGCCGCTACGACTTCCTGATTTTCGAGGACGACCCCTACGTCGAGGTGCGCTTTGCCGGCGAGCCGCTGCCGCGGATCTTCGACCTCGACGCCGAGCGTCGCCACGTCGTCTACGTGTCGTCGTTCACCAAGACCGTGTGCCCGGGCGTGCGCGTCGGGTACGTGCTCGGCGACAGCGAGCTCGTCGCGCGGCTGCGCCGGCGCGCAACCAACACTTACATCTCGCCCTGCGTAGCGTCGCAGGGCATCGTCGCCGAGTTCTGCCGGGGCGGCGGTTTCGAGCGCGCGCTCGAGCGCGTTCGCAGCGCGCTGCGCGAACGCCGCGACGCCCTCTGCGACGCGCTCCGCGAACACCTGCCGGAGGCCCGTTTCGTGGTGCCCGAAGGCGGCTACTTTCTGTGGGTCGATCTTCCCGACGGCGACGTCCGAGCGCTCGAGCCGGCGGCGCGCGAGCGCGGCGTTGTCGTAGTCAAGGGCACCGACTTCTTGCTCGAAGGCGGCAAGCGCTCGCTGCGATTGGCCTACTCCGCGGAACCTCCCGAACGGTTGCGCGAAGGCGTGGCGCGCCTCGCTGCTGCCTACCGGGAGCTCAGCGCGGTTTCGCGCTGACAGCTCTAACTTGGCGAACGACCGGCCACCTTCCGTTTCGCCGCTCGCGGTCGTAGCGCATGCGCTCCTCCTCTTGCGTGGACGTCTGCGCGCGCTGGTCGCGGTGGGTGTCGCGGTGTCGCTCCCAGCTCACGCGATCGTCGACGGCATCGGGCTGCGGCAGCTCACCTCGAGCTACACACCGACGGTCGACGTCGGCGAGGCCGCGGTCGTCAGCCTCGTCGACCTGCTCGTGGTGGGGCCGCTCGTTACGGCGGCGTGCATTCGCGTCGTCGTTCGCGAACCAGCACGCGAACGTCCAGGGCTCGCGGCAGCGCTGGCGTTCGCGTTCGAACTGTTCCCGCGTGCCGTTCTCGTCCTCACACTCGCCACCGTCGGGATCTTTTGCGGTCTTCTTCTGTTCGTCGTGCCCGGCCTGTACCTGGCGGTGCGCTGGGCACTCGTGTTGCCGGTCGTCGCACTCGAAGACGTGAATCCGTTGGCCGCGCTGCGCCGCAGCGGCGAGCTTGTCCGCGGCGCCTTCTGGCGCTGCGCGTTCGTCGTAGCGGCGGGCTCGCTGTTCGCATCGGTCGCCGCGTTCGCGATCGGCTCGCCGTTCGCTGCTGTGGCCCGCAGCACCGACGCCGCTGCGTGGCTCGTCGTGGGCCAAGGCTTGTCGAGCGCGGTCGCGCTGCCGACGGTGGCTGTTTTCGCGACCGTTCTCTACTTCGACCGGCGCTCCGGTGGCCAGCCGCTCGCCGCGGTCGACCGCGGTAGCGGCGCTCGCGACGACTGACCCCCTAGCTCGCTACGCTGCCGAGCGCGCCTTGCTTGGCGCACCGCGGCGGCGCTGGAGCCACCGACAGGCGTCGCGACTAGGAACGCCGGCGACGGCCGCCGGGAGCCGCGCCCGCCGCTGTCGCCCGCCTCAACGGCCCCAGTGCTCGCGCGCCATCACGAGCTGTTCGGGCAGCGCGGTGCGCGGCGGCGGTGACGGATCGGCTTTGACCGACACCGTTTCGGCGACGCTGCGCGTGATCTCGAGACGATGACCCTCGCTGCTCTCGACCGCCACCCAGTCGTCACTTTTGTCGGCGACCTTCCCCTCGAGACCGGGATAGAAACCGGCGTCCTTGAGGTAGTGCAGGAGGTCTTCGGCTTCGTTCTCGAAGCGTACGACGCGGATCTTCGCGCCGACTTCGCAATCAGCGAGCGGCACTGCCTCTTCGCGCTCGCCCTCGAAGATCGGGTGCCCGTGGGGGCACGTCTTGGCGTCACCGATCGCGCGCAGCATGCGCTCCTCGACGATCGGCGACATCCAGTGCTCAAGTCGCTCGGCCTCCTCGTGGACCTGGTCCCACGGGATGTCGAAGACGTCGGTGAGGAAGCGCTCGATCAAGCGGTGGCGACGCACGATCGTGGCCGCCTGCTCGCGGCCCCGCTCGGTGAACTCGATCGTCTTGTCGGGTCGGCGCCGCACGTAACCGTCGCGCTCGAGCCGGCCGACCATCTCGTGAACCGTCGGCGGCGCCACCTGCATCGCCCGGGCGATGTTGGCGCCGGTCACCGGTAGACCGGCCTCTTCCAGCCAGTAGATCGTCTGCAGGTACTCCTCTTCGGCGACGGTTGCGTGCTCGCGTGACATCTCGCGGCCCATCCTACCCGCCACCTCGCCGTCACCGGCGCAGCCGATCGGCGGCAGCTCCCGAGCTGCACTGCGCCGCAGCTTGCGCCACGATTGCGGCTATGGCGGAGCTGAAGCTGGAAGTCAAGCGTGGCGACATCACCAAGCTGGCGGTCGACGCGATCGCCAACGCCGCAAACACCGAGCTGCGCCACGGCGGCGGCGTCGCCGGGGCGATCGTGCGCGCCGGTGGTTCGGAGATCCAGGAGGAGTCCGACCGCAAGGCGCCGATCGGGCTCGGCGAGGCGGTCGAGACCGGCGCGGGAAGCCTTCCGGCGAAGTGGGTAATTCACGCCGCGACGATGGAGCTCGGCGGACCGACCTCGGCCGAGATCATCGACAAGGCCACGCGCAGCACGCTCGCCAAAGCTGAAGAGCTCGGTTGCCGCTCGCTCGGGCTGGTGGCGTTCGGCACCGGCGTCGGCGCCTTCCCGCTCGACGAAGCAGCGCGCATAATGGTGCGCGCGGTGCGGGCACACCAGCCGCGGACGCTGGAGCGCGTGGTGTTCTGCGTGCGAGGCGAGGAAGCCGAGGAAGCGTTTCGCGCAGCGCTCGCAGACAGCGAGGGCTGAACGCGGTGTGGTCTCCGTCGCGTGCGCGCCGGGCTGCTCCTCGCCCATCCCCGCCGACCGCGACCAGCTGGCCCCGGTGTTAGACACGCGCCATCCACCGGCGCTCATCGCGCCCGACAGCTTCAAAGGGTCGCTCACCGCGGAGCGGGTCGCACGGGCGATCGCGCGCGGCATTCGCGCGGCCGGGGCCGAGGCGGTCGAGCTCCCCGTCGCTGACGGCGGCGAGGGGACGATGCCAGTGCTGGTGCGCGCCGTCGGAGGTGACATCGTCACGACGCGCGTGAGCGACCCTCTCGGCCGCCCCGTCCAAGCGCGGTTCGCACTGTTGGCCGACGGCAGGACGGCCGTCGTCGAGGTGGCCGAAGCAGCGGGACTGGCTTTGCTCGGCGAGCACGAGCGCAACCCGCTCGCAGCGACGACCTACGGAGTCGGCGAGCTGATCGTCGCAGCGGCGGAGCGCGGTGCGGAACGGGTTCTCGTCGCAGCCGGCGGCAGCGCGACGGTCGACGGCGGGCGCGGCGCGCTCCAAGTGCTCGAACGACACGAGTGCCGTCCGCGGATCGTGGTCCTCTGCGACGTCCGAACGCCTTGGGAGGAAGCAGCCCGCATGTTCGGCCCCCAGAAGGGCGCGCGACCGGCGGACCTCCCCCTGCTCGCAGAGCGCCTCGAGCGGCTCGCCGAGGCGGCGCCGAAAGACCCCCGTGGCGTCCCGGGCGGCGGTGCCGCTGGCGGCCTCGCCGGAGCGCTGTGGGCATGGCTGGACGCTGAGCTCGTCGAGGGTGCGCGGTACGTCCTCGACGCGATCACTTTCGACCGTGCTCTCGCTGCTTGTTGGTTCGTCGTGACCGGGGAGGGCCGCCTCGACGCCCAAACCTTGGCGGGCAAGGTGGTCTGCGAGGTAGCGACGCGCGCGCGCCAGCGCGGGGTCACATGTCACGCGATCTGCGGGCAGATTGCGCTCGACGAATTCGGCATGCGCGTGCTCGACCTGCAGGGGCTCGCGACAGCCACAAACGAAGGCGAGCTGACTGCGGCCGCACGCGAGCTCGTCCATGCGGAGCATCCCTGCCTGCGCGACGACGAAGCGTCGTGCGTGGAGTGAAGGTGAGAGAGGGCGTCGAGCCCAGGGCGGGCAACAAGTCGCAAATGCGCTCGCTCAGTCGCAAAGCCGTTCGCTCTCGCTTCCGGGCGGCTCGGCCGGCGGAAGCGGCGCGGGCGCCCCGCAGCTGCGGGGCGCCCGCCGGTCACCCGTGGACTCGTAGCTCGGTGCCCGAGCGGGGCACCTTGGGCAGCGCCATTCTGTGTACGGCCCGCCTCTTTTGCGATCACCTCGCTTTCAGCGTGTGCCGAGACGCGGCCTGAAGCCGCGGTACTCGGGCGTGTGCTCCCACTCCTCGTCGCTCTCGGCCAGGACCAGCTGACCGATCGCCCCGACGCCGATCAGCGTCACAGCGGCGCCGATCAGGCAAAGCGCGCCGCTCGCCGCCGGTACACCGATGCCGACGAGCAGCGGCCCGATCGCCGCGCACGCCGCCATCCACGGCGCCACGAGACGCCGCCGGGCGAGGCCGAAGGCGAGCACGATCATGCCCGCCACCAGCCCGTAGGAGAGCAGGTAGATGGGGATGAAGGTGGCAGCGCTGTCGTGCATGCGCTCGAACAGCGCGACCGTACCTCCGCCACCTACGCCGGCCGCCGCCCAGCCACCGAACCCCTCGATGGCCAGGTAGCCGGCGGCAGCCATCGCTCCTACCAGCCCGAGCGCCCCGCCGAGATGGCCCACCGATGGATCGCGCTCGCGCAGCATGTGCATGAGCCCGAGCACGACCGGTACGGTGAAGACCAGACCGGCGCCGATCAGCAAATAGGCGACTAGCCAGCGATCGCGGTCAGCGGCGATGGTCGCGAGTTGGCCGCGCACGGTGTCCTCGAGCCCGGGATGAACGATCATCCCGACGATCACCAGCACCGGCGCGACGACCATGCACACGCCCGCTACCAGCTTGCGAAAGTGATGAGCCTTTGTCGTGCCCATCGTTGCCCCTCCTCGTCGTTGGCTGGAGCGGCCGGTGGGCGGAGCGTCCGCCGCTGGCGTCGGGCGGCGCGCCGCCGCCCGCCTACCGCCCTCGTTCCTGACTACTCAGGAATGTAGCGATCGTTACTTGCGTTGTCGCGGCCTGCAGCGGTCCGCCGAGCGCTGCGAACCCCGCTACCTCCCGCTCTAGCCGTTAAGCGACGCGCGGAGCAGCGCGCTCCGACAGGCTGCGCACGACGGCTTCGTAGACGCCTTCGCCCGCCGCCCCCAAGGTCACCTCGACGTTGCCGTAGCGGTCGAGCTCCTCGCGCAGCGACGGGTCCTCGTCGAGCGCGTTACGGACCAAAAAGAAGCGGCCGACGAGCGGAGCGACGGCCAGGTCCTCGCGGGAATCCCCGACGGCGATGCACTGTTCGCGGGCGAGGCCGCGGATCGCCATGTGCCGTGCGACCGCCGTCGCCTTCGAGGCCGGTTTCGGCAGCAGATGGTACGCGTGTGCGGGCGCCTCGAGCGACAGGCGGCACTCACCGGGCGGCAGAACGCCGTTGTCGACCAAGCGCAGACCGTCGACGCCGGCCTCGGCCAGCGCCGCTTCGGCGGCGCTCGGTTCGACCAAGCCGCGGAAAAGGTGCGTGATCCGCCGCTCGCGATGCCACGGCGCGTGCGGCTCGAGCCGCCCGGCGAAACGATCGAGCAGGATCTCAGGTGCTCCGCTCGCCGCGACGCGATCGAATACGGTCTCGTCGGCACTGCGCGGCAACCACTCTTCGCCTACGAGCAGGAAATCTTGGCCGTCGACCGCCAGGCCGCCGCCAAGCTCGTAGATGAATGCGCTCTGGCCGATCAGCCGCGCGTCCTCGGCGACCTGCACGCGCTTGCGGCCCGACATCAACACCACCTCGATGTCGGCGCGGTAGCAGAGCTCGAGCGCCCGCGCCGCGAGCAACGTGAAGCCGCCCTCGGCGGTGCGAAACAGCGACGCGCCAGCACCCAGCAGAGTGCCGTCGAGGTCGGTGTAGAGGCAGGCGATCGCCGCCCGCGCTCGCGACTGTCGGGCGCTCTTCACGGCCGTTGCGCGCCCAGAGATATAAAGGGTGGTCGCTCGACGACCTCGACTTGGATGAGCCGCCCGTCGGCCGTCTGGAGCGGCGGCGCGTGATCGTCGAGCAGCCGGCCTTCCCGGCGCAAACGCTCGAGGATCACGCGCAGCACGGCGTAGGCCATCGGCGCCAGATCGGGCAGCGGCTGGTGGCGGTTGCGCCGCTCTTCGAGGTCGACCTGCACCATGGCATCGACGCCGACGAGATCGCGCACATGCAGCAGCATCGAGGTCTCGATCGCGTAACCGGTCGCAAAGGGAATGCGTTCGAGCAGCGCCCGCCGCGCGGCCACCTCGCCCGCGAGCGGCTGCACGAACCCCGCGAGCTCGGGGTAGAAGGCGGACAGCAAAGGCCGCGCACAGAGCTCGGTGACGCGACCACCGTCGAGCGGCCGCTCTTCGCCTTCGTCGGTGGTGAAGGGCCGGCGGAAGAACCCTTTCACGAACGCCACGTCGTCGTAGGCGAGCAGCGGTCCGAGCATGCCGATCGCGAAGTGGCGTGGGAAGCGGCGCGTGTCGGCGTCGAGGTAGACGACGAGGTCGCCCTCGACGACAGCGAGCGCCCTCCACATCGCGTCGCCCTTCCCGAGCGCCTGCCCGAATTCGGGCATGAGCTCCGACTCCTGGTGCACTTCGGCACCGTGCGCCGCCGCAACGGCGGCGGTGCCATCGCGCGAGGCAGCGTCCACGACGACTATCTGATCCACGAGATCGCCGAGGCTGCGCAGCTTGTCGACGATGTCACCGACCGTGTCCGCAACTTCGCGCGCCGGGAGAACCGCCGACACGCTCTCGCCGCGCTCCCGTTTCAGGCGGATGAGCTCGTCGAGTCGGAAGTCGCGGTGATGGAAGGTCCGAATCACGGCGCTCTCGGCTGGCAGCAGGACCGCGGCGACAAGCGGTCGCCGTGGCGCTGGGGTCGAACGAGGTCCGCCTACTATCGCACTCGATGCGCCCGGCGCCTAGCAGGGATTTGGTGCGGATTCTCACGAGCGCCGGTACCGGGGGCCGAACGGTCGTTCGCCTCAGCGAGAGAGCTCGCCGTAGCGAGCGCGTCGCCTTGCCCGACGACCTCCACGACGAGGTGCGCTCGGCCCTTGCACGTCTCGGCATCGGCGCCCTCTGGCGGCACCAGGAAGCGGCCTGGGAAGCGGTAAAGCGCGGGCACGTCGCGATCGCGACGGGCACCGCGAGCGGTAAGTCGCTGGCGTTCAACCTGCCGGTGCTCGACGTGCTCGCGCGTGACCGCTCGGCCCGCGCGCTCTACCTCTACCCGGCGAAGGCGCTAGCCCAGGATCAGGCGCGCAAGCTCGACGAGCTCGGTCTGCCCTTCCTGCGGCCGGCGATCTACGACGGCGACACCCCGAAAGCGGACCGGCCGGCAATCCGCCGTGACGCCAACGTGGTGCTCACCAATCCCGACATGCTCCACCTCGGGATCTTGCCCAACCACGCTTCTTGGGCGCGCTTTTTTCGCAACCTCGCGGCGGTCGTCGTCGACGAGGCGCACGTCTACCGTGGCGTTTTCGGCTCGCACGTGGCCAACGTCCTGCGCCGCTTGCGCCGGATCGCTGCCCGCTACGGCACGCGCCCGCGTTTCCTTCTCGCCTCGGCAACGATCGCCAACCCGGCCGAACACGCCAGGGCGCTTATCGGCGAGCCGGCAACGGTCGTCCGCGACGACGCCGCACCGCGGCACGCGCGCGACATCGTGCTGTGGAACCCGCCGCTGATCGACGAACGGCTCGGTTTGCGTGCTTCGGCACTCGCTGAGGCGGCACACCTGTTGGCTCGCCTCGTCGCAGCCGAGGTGCGCACGATCTGCTTTCTCAACTCGCTGCGCGGCGTCGAGCTCGTGCATCGGTTCACCGTCGAGCGCCTTCGCGACGACGGTTGCGCGCCGCTGGCGCGCCGGGTGCTCCCCTACCGCGCGGGATACACGCCCTTCCAGCGGCGCGAGATCGAAAGCAAGCTCGTGTCCGGCGAGCTGCTCGCTGTCGTGGCGACGAACGCACTGGAGCTCGGGATCGACATCGGCGACCTCGATGCCGCCATCTGCGTGACCTTCCCGGGCACCGTCGCGAGCCTCAAACAGATGTGGGGCCGCGCAGGCCGCCGCCGACGCGGTCTTGCCGTGTTTCTCGCCGGCGACGACGCGCTCGACCAGTTCCTCTGCCGCCATCCGGAGGATTTCCTCGCCCGTCCCGTCGAGCAGGCGATCGTCGACCCGGAAAGCGAGGAGATCCAGCTCGCTCACCTCTGGTGCGCGGCGCACGAGCTGCCGCTCACCGCTCGCGACCGCGTCTTTTTTGGCGAACGGCTCGAAGAGCGGCTACGCACGCTGGTGCGCGTGGGCGCCGTGCGCGAGCACGGCGGCAGATACCTAAACCGTTCAGCGCTTTTTCCTCCGGAACGCGTGCCGCTGCGGAGCGCGAGCGCCACATCCGTGGCGATCGTGGACCGCACGACCGGCGAGCTGCTCGGCACCGTCGAGCGCGCACGAGCCCCCGCGCTCGTTCACCCGGGCGCGGTTTACATGCATCTCGGGGTTCAGTACGCGGTCGTCGATCTCGATCTCGAGACCGGCAGGGCTCTGGTCGAGCCCTTCAACGGCGACTGGTACACGCAACCGCGCCACGACACCGAGGTGATGATCGAGGCCGTAAGCCGCGAGATCGCCACGCCCAGCGGCCTTCGTCTCTGTTTCGGTGTGATCTCGGTCACCGACACCGTGATCGCCTACCAGCGCAAGCGTGTGCGCGATCACGAACCGATCGATCTTGTCGGCCTGGAGCTGCCGAGCGAAGAGTTCGTCACCCAGGCGCTGTGGTGGGTGTTGCCCGACGAACAGTTCGGACAGGTCGCGATCGACGAGCTGCCGGGAGCATTGCACGCAGCCGAGCACGCCCAGATCGCCGTTTTGCCGCTCCTGGCGATGTGCGACCGCTGGGACATCGGCGGGCTGTCGACCGCCTGCCACGCTCAAACCGGCAAGCCGACCGTGTTCGTGTACGACGGTCACCCGGGCGGGGTGGGCATTTCACGAACGGGCTTCGACCGTTTCGGCGAATTGACGCAAGACGCCCTGCAACTGGTGCGCGAATGCCCTTGCGAGGGCGGCTGCCCGTCCTGCATTCAGTCGCCGAAGTGCGGGAACCTCAACGAGCCGCTGTCGAAAGCCGGTGCACACATGCTGCTTGAGGCGCTCGCGAGCGCGATGGCCGGGGTGTCGTTGCAACACGTTCCCTCGCCCGCGCGAGCGTGACAGCGAGCGCTCGTGGCCCTCGCCGCGAGGAGCGTGCCGATCGCTGCGGCGCGCCTGCAAGATCGCTTGCAGCGAGCAGGAATTCGGTACGGGCACTCAAGCCAGCTACCGCTGTGCCGAACTTGGGCGCTAGATGCGGTTGCCTCGCATCGTGCTCCCCCTCGCGGTCACGCTGCTCGCCGCCCCATCCCCGGCCACGGCGGCGAGCGGCGGGGCCGCATTCGCTCCCGCAATCTCGAACAGCAGCGCTGCCGATATCGCTAGTTCGCGCGGAGGGGTCAGCGCGCCCCCGGCAAGCGCCGTGAAGGCGCCGGCCAATCGCCGGGGAAGCGCTGCGGGCGGCGGCGCGTACGCAGGCGTGGAAACACGGAGCGGGCCGCGCCGCACTCGCCGCGCGACCGCGCCCCGCGGCACCACTCGGCGCAAGGACAAACGACGGCCACGGCGCGCACGACCCCGCCCGGTTGCGGTCGCAGCGTTCTCGGTCGCGGGCGGGCGCTTCTATCACGGAGGCCGGCCGCTGCGCGTCATCGTCCGCTTGCGCGGCCGCGGCGGCCCTTGGACGGTGACGCTCGTCGCACGCCGCGATGCGCGGGCTGCAGCCGCAAACGGCTCCTCGAGCTCGTACCGGGTCGACCTCGGCATCGGGCGCTCGGGGAGCGACCTCACGGCGAGCGTCACGCCACAAGCGCTGCTGCCTACCGCCCCCGGCACCGTGGCGCTCACGCTCGCCGTGCGCGATCGGCGCGGGCAGCGGGTACCGCTGCGCGGTGTGCCCACGGTCGCGGTGCGCGTGCTGGCGAACGCCTTCCCGGTGCACGGGACGTGGCGCTTCGCGGGAGCGGACGGCGCTTTCGGCGCCGACCGGGGTCACTACCGCCACCAAGGGCAGGACATCGTCGCCAGCGAGGGAACCCCTGTGGTGGCACCAGCGGCGGGTGTCGTGGTGCATGTCGCCTATCAACACGGCGGCGCCGGACATTACGTGGTGCTCCGCGACGAGCGCGCTGGACGGGACTACGTCTTCATGCACTTGGCCGCCGGTTCGCTGCGGGTGCGCGAGGGCGACCGTGTCGCCACCGGCCAACAGCTAGCTGCGGTGGGAGCGACCGGACGGGCGAGCGGGCCACATCTTCACTTCGAGGTTTGGCGCGGCCGCTGGCAGGACGGCGGCGAACCGATCGATCCGCTGCCGCTCCTGCGCCGCTGGGCATCCGCGGAAGGGATCAGCGAGAGCGCGAGCTAGAACCGCGACGGTGTCGGCCCGCGCTTTCGCCGTTCTCGGAGCACGACGCTGTCGCAACGATCGGTCACGCGCTAACCCGCTTGGCGCACGTAGCTGCGCTCGCTAGCGTGACCCTAGGCGGGCGGGATTTCGCTTCCGCTCGCTTCCCAAGGAGATCAGCGATTCGAAAGGACGTGGAGGCGAGAGGATGGGCGAGACGCGAACTGCAGCTCGACGCGGAATCCTAAGCGAGGAGCTGCGCGCCGAGCGCGAGCAGTTGATCGAGATGTTGAGCAAGGCGTACTGGATGGAAGTCGAAACGGTGATGAGCTACCTGCAGGCGTCGATCAACCCCGACGGTGTGCGAGCACAGGAAATCCGCGAAGCGCTCGAGGAGGACATCCAGGAGGAGCTCGCCCATGCCCGACGTTTCGGTGAACGGATCAAGGAGCTCTACGGTGTCGTGCCGGGGTCGCTCGAGTTCAAGGCCGAGCAGTCGTACTTGCAGCCGCCCGAACACCAGACCGACGTCGTGCACGTGATCCGGGGCGTGATCGAGGCCGAAACGGCCGCAATCGAGCACTACAACGCGATCATCGAGTTCTGCGAGGGCAAGGACTACGTCACCCAGGACATGGTGATCGAGATCCTCCACGAGGAGGAGGCCCACCGCCGGCTCTTCGAGGGTTTCCTGCGCGAGTACGAAGCCGAAGGGCTCGCCTGACACCCCACGCCGCAGTCGCGGCTCGCAGCCGTGCCGCGCTACCATCGACGGCCGCGGCGAGGTAGCTCAGGTGGTAGAGCACACGACTGAAAATCGTGGTGTCGCCGGTTCGAGTCCGGCCCTCGCCACTCGTTTGCTTCGAGCGACGCTGCTGTTGGCGGCCGCGGGCGCTTAAACGCCCAACACAGCGGTCAGAGCGAGCATCACCGAGGCGCCGAGCGCAAAACCGGCGACAGCGAGGGGATCGAGCCCGCGGACGAAAGCGCGCGGAGTCATTTCGACCACGACCAACGCCGCCATCGCCCCACCCGCGAACGCCAGCGACAACGGCAACAGCGCTTGCACCTGTTCGACCGCTAGGTAGGCGATCGCGGCGCCCGGTGGCTGCGGGAGGCTGGAAGCCGTAGCCGCCCAGAACTGGCGTCCGCGTCCGGCGCCCGCCGCCGCCAAGGGAAGGGCGACTGTCGTGCCCTCGGGAACGTTCTGAAGCGCGATCGCAGCGAACACGAGTACGCCGAGCTCGACACTGCCCGAGGCGTACGCAGTGCCGAGCGCGAACCCCTCGGGAAGGCTGTGGATCAGCAACGTCAAGAACACAAGTAGCGAGGCACGGCGCGCCGCCGCCACCTCTTCCACAGCGTGCGGCCGGCTACGCGCAGCAAGCCGGAGCCGCCGCCTTGCCACAAACAGAAACGCCACCCCGGCAGCCGCGCCGCCGATCCACTCCGGGGGCGAGCCCTCGTCCGCCGCTGGCACGATCAAGCCCGCGACCGCTGCCACCGCCATCGCCCCGGCCGACACGGCCCACAGCGCGGGGGCAAACCGCTCGGCCCGCTTCCCGAGGTAGAAGACCGGCAGCGCTCCGAGCCCGGTCGCCAGTGTCGTCGCACAAGCAGCTAGCAGCAGAGTCGACACCGCGCGCGCTCCCGACCGCAGCTCCCGCCTACCGGCTAACCCCGTTCGACATCGCGCCGCCGGAAGCCCGCCAGCGCGACGAGCGCCAAGCCGCTAGCGCATGCCAACAGAACAGTGCTCTCGGTTGTCGCGAACGGCTGGGCAGGCACGAGCGCAAGATGGGCGAACGGCGAGAGGTCGGCTACCCACTTCGGAACGTCGGCTAGAGCGGCCAGCAACTGCACGGTGAACGCGGCAAGAACGAACCCGTAACTGGCACCGCTAGCGATGCGCGGTGCTACGGCGACCAGCAGCGCCGCCAGGGCGAGGAACAAAAAGGCCACCGGGAGGGTGTTGACCGCGCCAGCGAGCGCCTCGCCGAGCCCGACACCCCCTGCGCGGACCTCCACGCCGACCCAGATGCACGCCCCGAACAAGACCGCCAAACCGGCGCTGGCGAGAGCCGCTAGCGCGAGGCGCTCCGCGAACCAGCGCGTGCGAGCGATCGGTAGCGCCAGCACGGTCGCTAGCCGCCCCTCCGTTTCCTCGCGACGGATCGCGCCGATCTGCTGGCACGCGAAGATCGCCAAGGCGAGCGCCAAAGTCAGGAAGTAGTAGCTCACGGCCCCCTCTGGACTGTCGAGCGACGTACCGGCAATCTCGGCCAAGCGGCGACGCAACCCCTCGGACAGGGCCTGCGCGTCGAACGACGCCGCGACCATCCCCAACACCACACCGAAAAGGGCGGTTCCCGCGGCCCACACTGCCAGGCTCCCCGAATGTTCGCGAACGGCGTAGCGCGCCGAAGAGCGCAGCAGAAACGTGCGCGCTCGCGCTTCCTCCGATCCTCTGATCGCTCCTTGGCCGACATCGCGCGCACGCCACAGGAGCCAAGCGAGCGCAAGCCCGCCGCAGCTGGCTGCTAGCGACAGCACCAGCGGCCCAGGGCGCGCACCGGCGAACGCCCGCGCTTCCTCGGCCCAGCCGAGCGGCGTGAGCCAGCGCAACCAGCCGGTAGCGCTCACCGTGTCGGCCACAGCGCGCAAGAGCGTGCTACCAGCGACCACCGCGGCCGTCAGCTCGGCGGCGATCCGCCTGTTAGCGGCGGTTTGACTGGCGATCGCTCCTGTGGCAGCGAGCGGCAAGGCCGGCGAAACCGTCGCTAGCGCCAGGAACGCCGAACCGCCCAGCGGCAGACCGGCCGCCACCAGACCGAGCACGGAGGCCGCCCACAGCAACGCGCAACCGGCGCCCAACGCAACGAGGAAGGCGGCGAACACTTCGCGCCGCGCGACAGGGTGGGCAAGAACGAGCTCGACGGTGCCGCGGTCCTCGGCGCCCCGCAGCGCCCGCACTGAAGCTACCGCCCCCCAGCTCGCAGCGACGATGGCCGCGAAGCCGCCAAAACGCCAAGCTGTGTAGCCGCCGCTCGTCAAGAGGTCGTAGGGCTTGCCGACGAACAGGCGCACGACCTCGTTCGAGCCGAACGTGCGGGCGAAAGCCAAGCGGTCGGAAACGGTTGGAAACACGCTGTCGTACGACGCGGCGACGACGTAGGCGACGGCGGCGAAGAAGGCAGCGAAAGCGCTGTCGCGCACACGCGTCTCGCGCAGCGTCGCCCGAGCGAGCGAGACCGCCACGCGCCAGCTACCCATGACGTGTGTCGTAGTGGTGCAGGAAGATCTCTTCGAGCGTCGGCTCGCGCGCCGTCAACGTCGCGACAGGGTGCTTCGCCAGCTCCTGTAGCACCGGCCCGACGCCACCGCTCACTTCGATTCGCAGCGACCGTGGACCCGACCGCACTGTTCTTGTGCCTGGTAGTGCCGGGAGCGTCGGGGATTCTGTTCCGAAGGTGACCTCGAGCACGCGCGCCCGCAGATGGCGCAGCTCGTTCAAGGCACCTTCGTCGACCAAGCGACCGTCGCGAAGGATGCCTACGCGATCGCAGACCGCTTCCACCTCGCTGAGCACGTGCGATGAAAGGAAGACGGTCTGGCCGCGCTCGCGCGCCTCGTGCACACACTGGCGGAATTCAAGCTGCATCAACGGATCGAGACCCGTAGTCGGCTCGTCGAGCAGAAGCAGCTCAGCGCGCGTGGCCAGCGCCGCGACCAGCTGCACCTTTTGCCGGTTGCCCCGCGAGAGGGCTCTGACACGGCGGTCGGGCTCGAGGCGAAAGCGCTCGAGCAGCTCGTCGCGGTAGGTCGTGTCGACCCCGCCGCGCAACCGCGACAAGAGCTCGAGCGTTTCGATGACCGTCAGGTTCGGCCAGAGCGCGGGCTCGCTTGCCACATACGCGACACGTCGGTGCGCACACGCTGCGTCGCGCCAAGCGTCGATACCGAAGACGCGGGCGCCACCGCTCGTGGGTCGCTGCAAACCCAGGAGCAACCTGATCGTCGTCGTCTTGCCAGCACCGTTGGGGCCGAGGTAGCCGTACACCTCGCCCGGTCGCACGGCGAGGTCGAGCCCGGCCAGCGCCGTCACCTGCCCGTAGCGCTTGCCCAACCCCGCAGCTTCGATCGCGAGCACCGACCTAGCGTAAACGTGGCGTCGCCTGCGGGCCCTGGGCGCCGCCGTTTTGGCAATCTCCTTAGTGCTCTTCGCCCGACGAGGACATGCAGCGGACGTCGAACACCGGGCCGGCAGCAGTTCACGCACCCGATGCGACACTCGAGGTCGCCGTAGCTGCTGGGGGGTTGCGCTCACCGCGAGTGGTGATGATCGGTGCCGGGCAGCTCGCCCGCATGACGCACCAAGCGGCCATCTCTCTGGCGCTCGACTTCACGGTTGTCGCGGCGAGCGCGGATGACGCTGCCGTTCGGGCCGGAGCACCTTGGCGGCGCGCCGACCCGAACGCCTACGCGGAACTCGAAGCCGCGGTGGCAGGTGCCGATGTCGTCACCTTCGACCACGAGCGGATACCGCCCGAACATCTGCAGCAGCTGGCCGCAGGCGGTTACAACCTCCAGCCCAAGCCTGCCGCCAAACTCTTTGCCCAGGACAAAGCGCACCAACGCAGCGAGCTGGCGCGCCTGGGCTTTCCTGTGCCGGAGTTCGCCGTCGTCGCCGACGCGACCAGTGCCAGCGCGTTCGCCCGCCGCCACGGCTGGCCGCTGGTCGCGAAACCGCCGCGTGGCGGCTACGACGGGCGCGGGGTGTTCGTCGTCGCCGACGAGACGGAACTAGAGCGCTTGCTAGGCGAGCACGGCACACTGCTGCTCGAACCGCGGCTCGACCTTGTCGCCGAGCTCGCGGTGCTCACCGCCCGTTCGACAAGCGGGGAGGCGGTCGTCTACCCGGTGGTCGAGACGGTGCAGGTCGACGGCATGTGTCGCGAGATCATCGTTCCGGCGCGCGTGTCCGACGCCCAGCGCGCTGAAGCCCAACAGCTTGCGCTCGCGATCAGCGAGGCCATCGGTGCGACGGGCGTCGTAGCGCTCGAACTGTTCTGCACACGCGCGGGCTTGCTCGTCAACGAGCTCGCGCTACGACCCCACAACTCCGGTCACTACAGCATCGAGGGGTGCGTCACGAGCCAGTTCGAGCAGCACTTGCGGGCGGTGGTCGGCTGGCCGCTGGGGTCGACGGAGCTAGTCGCACCCGCTGTGGCGACCGTGAACGTCGTAGGCCCACCCGACGGCAGCGATCCCCGGGCAGCGCTGCCCCACGCGCTCGCCACCGTCCGTGACGTTCACGTGCACCTCTACGGCAAAGATCCGCGGCCAGGACGCAAACTCGGCCACGTCACGGTGCTCGCTGCCAATCCCGACGAAGCGCTGGCACGCGCCCGCCGAGCCGCGGCTGTTCTCGAAGGACGAGCGCAGTGAGCGATCGCACGCAAGCGAGCGGGTACGGAGGGGGTCGCGAGCCGTTGGTCGGGATCGCGATGGGCTCGCAGTCCGACCTCGAGACGATGCGCGGGGCCGCGGAAGTGCTCGACGAGTTCGCCATCCCCTACGAGCTGCGGATCGTCTCGGCCCACCGCACGCCACAGGAGATGCTCGAGTACGGAGCGACCGCGGTCGACCGGGGACTGCGCGTTCTGATCGCCGGCGCGGGCGGTGCCGCCCACCTGCCGGGGATGCTCGCCTCGGTGACGCCGCTCCCCGTGATCGGCGTGCCAGTTCCCCTGCGCCACCTCTCGGGGCTCGACTCGCTGCTCTCGATCGTGCAGATGCCGGCCGGCGTGCCGGTCGCCACCGTGGCGATCGGCCAGGCGCGCAACGCTGGTCTGCTCGCAGCGAGAATCCTCGCTGTCAGCGATGCGCGCATCCGCCGTACCGTGGAAGACTTCCGCGCTCGACAGGCGGAGCGCGTGCGCGCTAGCGACCGCGCGCTGCGCTCCGACAGCACCGCCTAGCAGCCCACTCCAACCGCCAAATCGCCACGGGAAGGGAGACGATGCTCGAAGGTAAGCGTCTGATCATCACCGGGATCGTCAACGATCAGAGCATTGCGTTCGCTTGCGCCAAGCGGGCCCAGGAGCTCGGCGCCGAGATCGTCGCCACCGCCCGCCCCCAGGACCGTGAGCTGTGCGAAGAGGCGGTGAAGAGCCTGCCGAACGAGCCCGAAGTGCTCGATCTCGACGTCACCAACAGCGAGCACTTCGACCGCGTCGCCGATCGCCTGCGCGCGAAGTGGGGCAACGTCGACGGCGCGCTGCACGCGGTGGCGTTCGCGCCGCGCGAAACGCTCGCCGGCGACTTCCTCGACGTGCGTCCCGAACGCGTCAACCTCGCCTTCCACACGAGCAGCTTCAGCTACATGTCGCTCGGGCGCCTTCTGCGCGACCTCTGCCCGCCGAGCGGCGGTTCGCTGGTGGGACTCGATTTCGACGCGGCCGTGACTTGGCCGATCTACAACTGGATGGGCGTCTGCAAAGCGGCGCTCGAATCGATCAACCGCTACCTCGCCTTCCACCTCGGCGAGCGCCTGATTCGCTCCAACCTGATCGCCGCCGGCCCGCTCGAAACACGAGCCGGCAAGGGCATCCCGAACTTCGAGATCCTCACCGAGGCATGGGCCGAGCGGGCGCCGCTGCCGTGGGATCCGACCGATCCCTACCCGGTGGCCGACGCCGCGTGCTTCCTCTTCTCGGATTTCTCGCGCGCGATCACCGGCGAGATCCTGCACGTCGACTCCGGTTTCAACTTCGTCGCCGCGGGACGCAAACGCGACGGTCAAGCGGGCGCCCACACCGGCACCAGCTGACCGGCGATCGGCGTCGAATCGTCCGAGACCAAAAAGCGCACGACCCGCGCGATATCGCGCGGGTCGACCCAGTTCGAGCGATCTGCGTCGGGGTTCGCGCGTCGGTTCGCAGGCGTATCGATGACGCCCGGAACGATGGCGTTGGCACGCACGCCACGGCGCCGGTAATCGGCGTCGAGCGCGCGCACGAGGGCATGCAGCGCGGCCTTTGAGATCACGTAGGCCGAGGCGCCGGCGAACGGTTCGAGCGCGGCGCGCGCGCCGGTGAAAACGAGCGCACCCCCGCCGCGCGCGAGCAAGTGGGGTAGCGCCGCTCGCGCCAACTCGTAGGCACTAAAGAAGTTGAGCTCGAACAGAGCGCGGAAGTCGGCGGCGTCGGTCTCGTGGAGTAGCGGGCCGGCCGTGAAACCGCCAACCACATCCACCACCGCATCGAAAGGAGCGAGCCGAGCAAGCGCCCCCTCGAGCTGCGTGCTGCCGTTCCCGAGCTCGGCGACAGCCCAGCGCGCGCAGCCGAGCTCGCGCGCCAGCGCGCTTACCGCCTCCTCGCGACGACCGAGCGGCAACACTTCGAAGCCGTGCGCGACGAGCTCGCTCGTTACCGCACGCCCGAGCGCGCCGGTAGCCCCGGCGACTACCACCGCACGGTGCGCCCTCGCTTCTTCGCTCATCACCGTCGCTCGCCCGCCTCGTGTGCGTGCTCCGTCCCCGCGCAGTGCGCAGACGAGTAACCAATCTTTAGCGCAGTCGTCGGCGTCGCCGAACGAGAGCGTCCGAACGCTCCTCTACGGTCTCCAACGAATGCGCCAACCCTCTCTCAACGAAGTCACCGAGAGCCCTGTCGCTCGGTCCGCGGCGACCGCGGCAGCTGACGGCTACGGCCCGCGGTCGGCGACGGAGAAAGGCGGTAAGCGATTCGTTCGCGAGCTTGTCGACGGCGAGCGCGTCGATTCGGTCTTTCTCGTACGTGAACGCGCTCGCCGTCCCACCCGCCAGGGCGGCGAGTACCTGCGCGTGAGCCTCGCCGACGCTACCGGCTGCGTCGAGGCTGTCGCATGGGACGACATCGAGACGATCGAAACGGTGTGCGAACCTGGCGCGGCCGTCCGCGTCAGCGGCGAGTACAGCGTCCACCAGCGGTACGGACCGAAACTGCGCCTCCGGGCGGTACGCCCCGCTGTCGATGACGAGTACGACCCGCGCGACCTCTTCGACGGCCCGCCGATCTCATACGAGCGCATGAGCGATCAGCTGGATCAGCTGATCGCGACTATCCAGCGACCCCACCTGCGGACGCTAGTCGAGCGCCTACTCGCGCCTGATAGCGAGATCGGCGCTCGCTGGCGTTCGGCACCGGCTGCCAAGCACTACCACCAGGCGTATCGGCACGGTCTGCTCGAGCACTCGCTGACGGTCGCTCAGGGTGTGTCGGCGATGGCCGCCACCTTTCCCGGCATCGACCGCGACCTTGCCGTCGTCGGTGCGCTGCTGCACGACATCGGCAAGGTCTTCACCTACGAGGACCGTGGGGGAGCGATCGAAATGACCGATCGCGGCCGCCTGCACGGCGAGATCGCGCTCGGTTACTACACGGTCAGGCGCGCGATCGAGGAGATCCCCGACTTTCCCGCGCGCGACGCCGAGGCGCTACTGCACATCATCCTCTCCCACCACGGCAAGCTCGAGCTCGGCAGCCCAGTGGTTCCGTGTACGCGCGAGGCGGTGCTTGTCCACATGATCGACAACCTCGGCGGCACACTGGGCAGCTTCGACCGGATCGAGAAGCAGCTGCCCGAAGGCGAGTACTGGTCGGCGTTCGACCGCGGTATCGCTGCAGCGGCCTTCTTCCCGGCGCGCGCTTCTGCAGCCGACGAGGAACGCACAACCGCCAGCCGCGCGAGCCGCGCGTCCTCGGCGGGCGACACCGGCGGCGACCCCGATCGGCTCGCGGCGTAAGGGCGGCGGCGGCGCCTTCCGCGGCCACCGAGCCCCGCAAATAGCGTCCAAAGCGGCCGGCGGCGACTTTCCGCTTGCGCCGCTCGGGACCTATCCTGGCTTGCGTGGCGAAGGACACCGACAAGCTGATCCGTCAGCTCTCGCTGATCTCGTACCTGATGGCCGAGCGGCGCCCGGTCACCGCCGTCGAGATCAAGCAGAACGTCGAGGGCTACTCGGAGATGAACGACGAGGCCTTCGCCCGCCGCTTCTACGCCGACCGCGCGGAGCTCGAATCGCTCGGCATCCGGCTCAAGGTCGACAAGGCCCCGGACGGCTACTTCGAGGCCGAGACCTACCAGCTGCCGCCCGAGAACTTCTACCTCCCACCGATCGAGTTCAGCGACGAGGAGCTTGCGGCGCTGCGCACCGCGCTCGCCCTGCTCGACGGCGAGTTCGCGTACGCCGAACCGCTGCGGCTCGCCCTCCAACACCTGTCGTGGGGCAAGCCCTCGCCGCTCGACGCGCCCGAGGAAACATCGGTCGCGCTGGCGATTAAGGCCGATCCGGGGGGCAAGGAACTGTCGCAGCGGCTGCAAAAACTCGAGACAGCGATCTTCCGCCGCAAAACCGTCACCTTCGACTACTACACAATCGGCCGCGACACCGTCGAGCGGCGCAAAGTCGACCCCTACCACCTGCTCTACAAGGGCGGCCAGTTCTACCTGATCGGTTACTCGCACGAGCGCGATGCGGTCCGCGTCTTCCGCATCTCCCGCATTCGCGGGAAGATCGGTTACGCGACCAAGGCGGAACGCGACTTCCAACGCCCTGCCGACTTCGACCCGCGCGAGTACGCGCGCCGCGTGCAGTGGCAGCTCGGCGAGCGCAAAGGCACGGCACGCATCTGGCTCTCGGACCGCATCGACTGGTACGTGCTGCGGCACTTCGGTCACGCCGGCCGTGCGCAAAGCGCCGACAATGTCGACGACGCGCCGGGCCCCGGGACGATCTTCGAGACCGACTACGCCGACGAACGGGCGTTGATCGCCTGGTTGCTCGGACTCGGCGAGCGCGCACGCCTTCTCGCACCGGCCGAGCTCGTAGCCGAGTACGACCGCCGTGTCGCCCTGATCGTCGAGCGCCACCAGAACGGCACGTTCGAAACAGCGCCCGCCCTGTCCGAACGGCCGCGCAGCCACTCGACCAGCGCAGCCGCCGCGGGCGATCAGCAGCGAGAGCGCAGCGAACCTGCGATCCGCCCCGAACGTTTCGCCCGACTGGTGACGCTGGCGGGCATCTTGATCACAGCCGCGCGCGAGGACGCCAAACTGTCGGTCAGCGAGCTCTGCCGGACGCTCGGCACGAGCGAGGAGGAGCTGCGCCAGGACATCGACATCCTCAACGTCGTCAACTTCGGTGGCGGTGCCTACGTTCTCTACGCCGAAATTCACGGCGACACGATCGAGGTCGATCCCGAGGCGTACGGCGACAACTTCGCGCGGCCGGCACGCCTGCTGCCGCTGGAAGCGAAAGCGCTGATCGCCGCCATCGACCTGCTCGGCGAGCACCTGCCCGAGGGCTCCCTCGCGTCCGCGCGCGAAAAGATCGTCGCCGCTCTGGGTCGCGACCCGGCGCTTGAAGATCTGCACGTCACTCACGCCGCCGGCGACGACTCCGAGGTCGCGCGCGTCGTCTGCCGAGCGATCACCGAGCGACGCCTGCTCGACGTCGAGTACTACAAGGAGCACGCCGACGAGTTCGCGCACCGCCGCATCGAGCCGTACAAGCTCGTCAACGGTCGCGAGGGCTGGTACGTGCACGCGTGGGATCCCGAACGGGACGCCCCTCGCAGCTTCCGCCTCGATCGCATCAAGTCGGCCCATCTCAGCGACGAGCGCTTCACGCCGCGCACCGGCGTCGACCTCGATCTCGAAGGTTGGCCGCGCACCGGCGAGGTGCCCGACGCCGAAGTTGCCCGCGTGTGGATCTCGCCCGAGCGGGCGCGCTTCGCGCGCGAGGACAAGCGCGTGGTGGCGGAGCTCGAAGACGGCGCCGTTGTCGTGGCCTTGCCCTACGCCGGGCACCACTATCTCGTGCGCGAGATCCTCAAGGAGGCGGGCGACGCAGTCGTGCTCGAACCGAGCGCCGCGCGACGTGCGGTTCTCGAGGCGGCGACGAAGCTGCGCACGCTGGTCCGCGTTTAGGCGGCGGTAGGGGTCGCTTGGCGAGCTGCGAGCGGGTCGCTTGGCAAGCCGAGTGGCTGCGCTTGGCGTTACCTTTGCGGCGTGCCGTCGCGGCGCGATCAAATCCGCATGAGCGACGAGGAGGTGCGGTCGTTCCTCGCCGAGCAGCGCACCCTCCAGTGCGCGACGATCGGGCCGCGCGGCTGGCCCCACCTGGTGCCGCTGTGGTACGTACCGGAAGGGCTCGAGCTGCTCGCGTGGACCTACCGCAAGTCGCAGAAGGCGCGCAACCTCGAACGCGACCCGCGCGCCACGGTCGGGATCGAGGCCGGCGAGCAGTACCACGAGCTGCGCGGCGTGATGATGGAGTGCCGTGTCGAACTCGAGTACGACCGCGATGCGCTCGAGCAGTTCGGTTTGCGACTGTTCAGCCGCTACTTCGGAACGCTGACCGACGACGTGCGCCAGATGGTTGCGGCGCAGGCGGCGAAGCGAGTAGGTTTGCGTTTCAGCCCCGTGCGGATCGCGAGCTGGGACCACCGCAAGCTCGCGGCCGGCACCTATTGATCTAGCTCACCCGTCTCCTAACTGTCGTAGCGAAGCCCCCGAGCGAACGTGTCGGAACTCAAAGGACTGATCCTGTCAGGCGGCAAAGGAACCCGCCTGCGGCCGATCACCCATACGCGCGCCAAACAGCTCGTTCCGGTCGCTAACAAGCCGGTGCTCTTCTACGGGCTCGAGGCGATGGCGGCGGCCGGTATCCGCGAGGTCGGAATCATCATCGCGCCCGAGACCGGGGGCGAGATCCGCGCCGCCGCCGGCGACGGGTCGCGCTTCGGGCTCGCGATCACCTACATCGAGCAGGACGCGCCGCGCGGTCTCGCGCACGCCGTCCTCTGCGCCGAGGAGTTTCTCGGCGACAGCTCGTTCGTTATGTACCTCGGCGACAACTTGCTGCGTGATGGAATCACCGAGCTCGTCGCGACCTTCGAACGCGAGCGACCGGACGCACTAATCCTCCTCACCCCCGTCCCCGATCCCCAGCACTATGGCGTCGCCGAGGTGAGCGACGGTCGCGTGGTGCGGCTGGTCGAAAAGCCCAAAGACCCCCCCACGAACCTTGCGCTGGTGGGCGTCTATATGTTCACGCCCGCGATCTTCGAGGCGGCGCGCGAGATCGAGCCGTCGTGGCGCGGCGAGCTCGAGATCACCGACGCTCTGCAACGCTTGCTCGACCGCGGCTTGCGCGTCGACCCGCACGTCGTCCACGGCTGGTGGAAGGACACCGGCCAGGTGCAGGACATGCTCGAGGCGAACCGCTTGATCCTCGACGATCTAGAACCGGCCTGCGAAGGCGAGGTCGTCGATTCCCGCGTCGAGGGTCGCGTGCGGATCGAGAAGGGCGCTCTCGTCGAGCGCTCGACGGTGCGAGGCCCCGCGATCATCGGCGAGGGGGCACGCATCGTCGACGCCTACATCGGTCCGTACACGGCGATCGGCGATGGCGTAACGATCGAGCGGGCCGAGCTCGAGCACTCGATCGTCATGACAGGCTCCGAGATCCGCGAGCTCGATCAGCGTGTCGAAGCGAGCTTGATCGGCCACAACGTGAAGATCGGTCGCGGTCCGCGTGTGCCGCGCGCGTTCCGCTTCGTCGTCGGCGACAACGCCGAGATTGCCATCCTCTAGAGATGCGTCCTAATCCAGCCAGCTGCCGCCGCGGCGGCGAGACCACCTGTTACGGCGGGAGGGTGCAGTGAGCCGCGTCCTGGTCACCGGAGCCGGCGGCATGCTCGGCCGCGTCGTGCTTGAGGAGATACCAGGCGCGGTCGGCGCAACCCGCCAAGAACTCGACATCTGCGACGAGCGGCAAGCGCGCGCTGTTTTGGCCCGTGAGCGCCCCCACTGGGTCGTGCACTGCGCCGCCTACACCAATGTCGACGGCGCAGAAGCCGAACCGGAAGAAGCGTTGCGCGTGAACGGAGAGGGAGCCGGCATCGTGGCACGGGCAGCTGCCGAGGTCGGCGCCGGGATCGTCTACATCTCCTCCGACTACGTCTTCGACGGCAGCAAGGGATCGCCGTACGTCGAGGACGATGCCACCGGACCGATCTCGGCGTACGGCCGGTCGAAACTAGCCGGCGAGCAAGCCGTCACGGAGGCCAACGACAACCACCTGATCGTCCGCACTTCCTGGCTGTTCGGTCCCTACGGCCGCAACTTCGTCGACACCATCCTGACGCTCGCCCGCGAGCGCGAGAAGCTGCAGGTCGTGCACGACCAGATCGGCTGCCCGACCTACACCCGTCACCTGGCACGAGCGATCGCGCAGCTGCTCGAGGCGCCCGCCCGCGGCGTCCACCACGTCGCCGGGGGCGGTGCGTGCTCCTGGTTCGAGTTCGCCAGCGAA
Source organism: Thermoleophilum album (assembly GCF_028867705.1). Classification (GTDB taxonomy): domain Bacteria; phylum Actinomycetota; class Thermoleophilia; order Solirubrobacterales; family Thermoleophilaceae; genus Thermoleophilum. Next base: position 1,985,435 of record NZ_CP066171.1, read on the forward strand.
GCGGTGCGCCTGGCCGGCGTGGCTTGCAATGTCGAGCCCTGCACCACCGAGCAGTTCCCGCGCCCGGCACCGCGCCCCGCGAACTCGGTGCTGCGGGCGACTCGCGAGCAGACGCCACGGCTCGACCACTGGCGCGTGGGCTTGCGCGCTTACCTGGCTGAGCGTGGGTGGCTCGTCACTTCACCCGACCCCGACACAGTGCCCCCGGAGGTAGCGACCGGATGAGACTGCTCGTAACCGGAGCTTGCGGATTTATCGGCTCGCAGTACGTGCGCACGGTGCGCGAACTGCGTCCCGACGACGAGATTGTCGTGCTCGACAAGCTCACCTACGCCGGGCGCCGCGAAAACCTCGAGGGCGTCGATTGCGAGCTGGTCGTCGGTTCGATCGACGATCCCCAGATCGTGCGCGAGGTCATGGAAGGCTGCGACGCGGTCGTCAACTTCGCCGCCGAGTCGCACGTCGACCGCTCGATCAAGGCGCAGTACGACTTCTGCCGCACGCATGTGATCGGCACCGCGGTGCTCCTCGACGCCGTGCGCGAGCTGGGCGTGGAGCGCTACCTGCAGGTCTCAACCGATGAGGTTTACGGCTCGATCCTCGAAGGGTCGTTCACCGAGCAGTCGCCGCTCGATCCAAGCTCCCCCTACTCGGCCACCAAGGCCGCCGGCGATCTTCTCGTGTCGGCACACGTGACCACCTACGGGATCGACGCCGTCATCTGCCGCGGGTCGAACAACTACGGTCCGCGCCAACACCCCGAGAAGCTGATCCCCCTGACGATCCTGAACGCTCTCCACGGCGACCCGATCCCGGTCTACGGCGACGGCCGCCAGGTGCGCAACTGGCTCTATGTGGAGGACTTTTGTCGCGCCATCGATCTGGCGTTGCACAAGGGACGGCCAGGCGAGGCGTACAACGTCGGCGGTCCCGACGAGTGCGAGAACCTGGCGGTCGTGCGGCGTATTCTCGAGCTGACGGGGCGCGACGAGTCGCTGATCGAGCACATCCGCGACCGTCCCGGCCACGACCGCCGCTACTCGCTATCGTCCGAGAAGATCCGCACCGAGCTCGGCTGGGAGCCACGCGTTCGCTTCGACGAAGGCATCGCGCGCACGGTCGACTGGTACCGCGAGAACCGCTGGTGGTGGGAGCCGATCCGCAGCGGCGAGTACCGCGAGTACTACGAACGCCACTACGGACGGCCGCTCGGAAGCGCCGCCGGCGCCTAGCACCGCGTCGTACACGGGTTCGCGAACACAACTTTCTGTCACCGGGTCCGCCGGCAGCAGTTTCTGTAACCGGTGCCGCCAGCACCATTTCGTCACCGCGCGCCCTTGCATCTCTGTTACGGCCGGCGTAGGCTTGTAACGCAGTGCCGGTCGACGAGGGATACTTCCCGCGCGAGCGGTCGGTTCTTCGCCGCGTTCACGAGGAGCGCCTTGTTGGTCTCCACTACGGGCAGCGGGCGCTGTGTATCGGCGCGCTCGACCCGCGCAACTTCATCGGCACCGCGCTACACACGCGCGGGCGTGACGCGCCGTTTCAACGGCTAGCGCACACCGCTACCGCGTTCGAAACAATCTTCTTCGGCACGCGCGCCGAGGCCGACCGCGTGCTCGAGCGGGTGCACGCGATGCACGAGCGGGTGCGCGGGACGCTGCCGCGCGACGCCGGCCCCTACCCTGCCGGCACCCCGTATTCGGCTTTTGACCCCGAGCTGATGCTCTGGACCGTAGCCGTAACGTGCGATTCGGCGGTGTGCTTTTTCGAACTGCTGGTGCGGCCCCTCGACGACGACGAACGCGACGCGCTGTGGCGCGACTACGTTCGCTTCGGTGAGCTTTTCGGCATGCCGCGCGACGTCGCGCCGCGATCGTGGCGCGAGTTCCGCGCCTGGTTCGACGGGCGCATCGCAAGCGACGTCGTTTACCTCACTCCGGAGGCGCGCCACGCTGGCCTGATCAGCGCCTTCGAGCTGCCGTTGCCGCGCGGCCTTGCCGTCGCCAAACGGCTGCACGACGCGCTCATCCTCGGCAGCCTGCCGGTGCGCGTGCGCGAGCTCTACGGCCTGAGCTACGGCCGCCGCGAGCACGCGGCGTTTACCACGGCTGTCGCGCTGCTGCGGGCTACGCGACGCGTAGCTCCCCGCCCGTTCGTCCGCGGGCGCTGCAACGACGCCTACGCGCTGGTCGCCCGCACCGAGCGTCAGCGGATCGCCCGCGGCGAAGCTACCGCCCAGCTGATGCCAGTGGCGTGACCGCGCCGGCGGTGACCTGTACCCGACCTACGGGGCATAGGCCGGCTGGGGGGCGCAGGCCGGCAGCCGCCGCCTAAGCGCCGAGGATCTCTACCAGGCGACGGTCGAGCGCCGTCGAGAGGGTGTCGTGCACCGTGCCCTCGGGGAAGCGTTCGACCAGTTCCTGCAGGAACCCTTCGATCACCAGTCGGCGCGCGGCCTGCTCGGGGACACCGTGAGCGCGCAGGTAGAAGAGCTGCTCGCGGTCGATCTGCGCCACCGCCGCCGCGTGCGTGCAACGGACGTCGTTGGCCTCGATCTCGAGCCCGGGGATGGCGTCGGCGTGAGCGTTGCGCGAAAGCAGCAGGTTGCGCGACTCTTGGAAGGCGTCCGTCCGCTGCGCCCCCGGATCGACGCGGATCATGCCCCGCCAGACAGCGGTCGCGCGGTCGGCGAGCAAGCCTCGGAACGCGAGGTCCGACGTGGTGTGCGGGCTGGCGTGTTCCTGCGTCGTGTCGAAGTCGAGGTGCTGGCGGCCGCGGCCGGCGTAGGCGCCGGTGACGCGCGCCCACGAGTTCTCGCCGGCGAGCTTGGTCTCGGTGCGGAACTTGCCGTTGGCACCACCGAACCCGAGCACGACCCAGTCGAGGCGGCCATCGCGGGCGACGTGGGCACGCTGGCTAGCGAAGCCCCAGGAGCCTTCCGAAAGGCGCTGTCCGCAGATGTAGGTGAGGTTGGCGCCTTCGCCGACGACGATCTCGACGACGCTGTTGAGCAGCGCGTCGACCGTGTCGCCAGGGCCGAGGTACTCCTCAAACAACGTCGCCTCGGCACCCTCCTCGAGCACGACGAGCATGCGCCAGGGCAGCTGCAGGCCATCCTGCGATAGACCCGCTCGTACCACCAGCGGCTGCTCTACACGCACACCCCGAGGCACGTAGACGAGCGCGCCAGCCTGCCAGGCGACCTCATTGCGAGCGACGAACGGATCGTCGAGCGAGACGACCGACCCAAGGTGCCGCTCGACGACTTCGCCGGAACGCTCGAGCGCTGCGGCGAGTGGCAGAACGAGCGCACCGTCCCGCTCGCCCCCAGCCGCTCGCACGGTGCCGTCCGCGAACGCGAGTTCGAGCGCCGGATCGAGATCGGTGAAGAGCGGCTCGGGCAGCTCTGCCGCACTGTCACCGGAGGCTGCGATCGCGTAGCGCTCGAAGTCGAGGCCGGAGATGTCGGTGAACTCCCAGCCCTGGGTTTTTGTGTCGGGTAGCGGTAGCCGCGCGGCTTCGGCAGCGGCGCGCTCGCGCCGATCCGAGAGCCACGTCGGCTCGGTTCCCCGAGCCGTCTGTGCGCTAGCCAATCGAACCCTCCATCTGGAGCTCGATGAGGCGGTTCATTTCGACCGCGTACTCCATCGGCAGCTCCTTGACGATCGGCTCGATGAAGCCGTTGACGATGACCTTCGAGGCTTCCTCTTCGGGAATGCCGTGGGCCATCAGGTAGAAGAGCTGCTCTTCGCCGACCTTAGAGACCGTCGCCTCGTGGCCGACGTCGACCTCGTCTTCCTTGATGCGGATCGTCGGGTAGGTGTCGGAGCGCGAGTGCTCGTCGAGCAGGAGTGCGTCGCAGACGACCTTCGAGCGCGATCCGCGTGCGCCCTTGGCGATCTCGAGCAGACCGCGGTAGCTAGCCCGCCCGCCGTCCTTGGAGATCGACTTCGAGAAGATGTTCGACGTCGTCTCGGGCGCGGCGTGGATGATCTTGCCGCCGGCGTCCTGGTGCTGGCCGCGGCCGGCGAAAGCGATCGAAAGGATCTCGCCGTGGGCGCGGCGGCCGAGCAGGTAGACGCTCGGGTACTTCATCGTCAGTTTCGACCCGAGGTTGCAGTCGACCCACTCGACGGTCGCTTCCTCGTAGGCGACCGCGCGCTTGGTGACGAGGTTGAAGACGTTCGTCGACCAGTTCTGGACCGTGGTGTAGCGGATGCGCGCGCCCGGCTTGGCGATCAGCTCGACGACCGCGGCGTGCAGCGAGTCGGTCGAGTAGATCGGCGCCGTGCAGCCCTCGACGTAGTGCACGTAGGAGCCCTCATCGGCGATGATCAGCGTGCGCTCGAACTGGCCAACGGCCTGCGCGTTGATGCGGAAGTAGGCCTGAAGCGGCATCTCGACCTTGACGCCGGGCGGCACGTAGACGAACGAGCCGCCCGACCACACCGCCGAGTTGAGCGCCGCGAGCTTGTTGTCGTTGGGCGGGATGACCGTCGCGAAGTACTCCCGCACCAGGTCCTCGTGCTCGCGCAGGCCGGAGTCCATGTCGAGGAAGATCACGCCCTGGCGTTCGAGGTCCTCGCGGACCTGGTGGTAGACGACCTCGGACTCGTACTGTGCACCGACACCTGCCAGGAACTTGCGCTCGGCCTCGGGGATGCCCAGCCGGTCGAATGTGCGCTTGATCTCTTCGGGAACTTCGTCCCACGAGCGCGCCGGCTTCTCGGCGGCACGCACGAAGTAGTGGATGTCGTCGTAGTTGACCTCTTGGAGCAGCGGTGAGCCCCACGTCGGCTGTGGGCGCTCGAGGAAGTGCTCGAGCGCCTTGAGCCGGAACTCGCGCATCCACTGGGGCTCCTGCTTGTAATCGGAGATCTGCTCGACGATCTCGCGCGACAGCCCCTTCGGCGACTTGATCAGATAGCGCTCGGGGTCGTGGAAGCCGAAGCGCTCGGCGTAGTCGGCGTTTATCCGCCGAAGCTCTTCCTGCTCTTTCAGCTGCTCGGTGGTCGGCATGGCGTTAGGAGACCTCCAGCTTGATGACGCCGTCCTCGATCACGACCGGAAACGTCTCGACCGGCTCGTAGGCCGGCAGCGTCAGTGGGCGGCCGCTCGCGAGCTCGAAAAGCGCGCCGTGACGCGGGCACTCGACGGTGCAGCGCTCTGGGTCGAAGCGCCCCTCGGCGAGTGGTCCGTCGTCGTGGGAGCAGCGGTCCTCGATCGCAAAGATGCGCTCGCCGCAGTTGAACACGCCGATCTCAAGATCGCCGTGGCTGACGATCCTCCGCTCTCCGGGCGGAAGTTCCGAAAGTGGGCAGACTTCGACCAGTTCAGGCATGGACGATTCGCTTCGGGCGCGGGTTGGTGCGGTGCGTTGCTAACTCCGACCGTGAAGATCGGAATTGGGCTCGAAGTGTAGCGCGGATCTGTCGCGGGCCGGCGCCCGGAAGGCACGTACCTGTCGTGAGCCGCGGCCGAACGCCCCCCTCACAGGGCGTTGCGAGCAGCGGGCGGTACCGGTGCCGACTCCGGCGTGCCCTCCTCCCACTCCGCCGCTTTGCCGAGCGCGGCGCTCTTCACCACCTTGAGCGAGAGCAGCGCGCACTTCATACGTGTCGCCGAGATGTCGATGCCGAGCAGATCGAGCACGTCGTCGCGACGCAGCTCGAGGAGCTCGTCGACCGTCTTACCGACGAGCTCCTCGGAGAGCATCGACGCCGCTGCCTGGCTGATCGCGCAGCCGTGACCTTGGAAGCGCACGTCGCTGACGCGGCCAGCGTCGTCGAGGCGCATCTGCACCTTGAGCTCGTCGCCGCAGAGCGGGTTCGAGTCCTCGAACTCGAGATCGCAGGGCTCGAGCGTCCCCCAGTTGCGGGGGTGCTTGTAGTGCTCGATGATCTGCTCGCGGTAGAGGTCGTCCATCGCGACGGGCTCAGGCGGCCGCCTCGACCTCCTCGCGGATCCAGCCGTACCCCTTCTGCTCGAGCTCGGCGACGAGCTCGGGGCCGCCCTCTTTGACGATCTTGCCCTGGTAGAGGACGTGCACGAACTGCGGCTTCACAAGGTGGAGGATGCGCTGGTAGTGCGTGATGATCAGCACGCCCATCTCGGGGCCGGCGACCGAGTTGACACCGTCGGCCACGATCCGCAGAGCGTCGATGTCAAGGCCCGAGTCGGTCTCGTCGAGGATCGCGATCTCGGGGCGCAGGAGCGCTAGCTGCAGCACCTCCATGCGCTTCTTCTCGCCGCCCGAGAAGCCGTCGTTGAGGTAGCGGTTCACGAAGTCGCGCGGCACCTGCATGAGCTCCATCGCCGCTTGCACGGTTTGGCGGAACTCTTTGAGCGAGATGGGCTCCTCGCCGCGCGCCTCGCGGTGGGCGTTGAGGACGGTGCGTAAATACTTCGAGACCGTCACGCCCGGAACGGCGACCGGGTACTGGAAAGCCATGAACAAGCCCATGCGGGCGCGCTCGTCGGGGTCGGCCTCGGTGATGTCCTCGCCCTTGAAGATGATCTGCCCCTCGGTGACCTCGAGGTCGGGACGGCCCATGATCACGTTGGCGAGGGTCGACTTACCCGAGCCGTTGGGGCCCATCAAGGCGTGGATCTCTCCCTTGTTTACGGCGAGGTCGACACCGCGCAGGATCTCCTTGTCCTCGGCGCGTACGTGCAGGTTTCTGATCTCTAGATCTGCCATCGGCTTCTCCGCTTGTGCTCGGGGTGGTGGCGGGGGCGCGGTCACGCGACGACCGGCGCCTCCGTCGACGACTGTTTGGCTGCCTCGCCGGCGTGCGCACCGTCGGTACGCGGACCGTGCTCGGCGAAGGCCACCAGCTCGGCGAGGGTGGTTTGCTGAAGTGCGCGCGTGATGCCGCCCTGCACGCGCGTCCACAGCAGCTTGGTAGCGCAGGTACGGCCCCGGTCGGCTTCGTGCGAGCAGGCGACGCGGTCGGGACGCACCGAGACGAAGCACTCCATCGGCGCGATCGCGCCCTCAAGCGCGGCGACCACCTCGTCCATGGTGATCGCCTCTGCCGGCCGCGCGAGCGTGTAGCCGCCGTACGCGCCGCGTACGCTGCGCACTAGACCGGCGCGCTTGAGCCGCGCGACCACGTGCTCAAGATAGGACAGCGGTAACCGCTCGGCGTCGGCGATCGCTTTGAGCGACACGGGATGGCCGGGTTTTGCCCGCCCCAGCTCGACCATCAAGCGAACGCCGTATTCAGCCCTCGCCGAGAAGATCACGCCGAAATCCTACCAGCGGAGTAGCAAATAACGGCCGGGTGTGGGCTGAAATAACTGCCGGGGGTGGGCTGCACCTGCCCGCGCGCGGCGCACGTCGCGGCCACAGCTGGCTGCAGCACGAGCCGGCCGTGCCCGAGGGTGTGCGGGACTCTTACCGAACGTGAGTAAGCTCGCCGATCGTGGCCGCGCCCGCATCTCACCCCGACCTCGACGCCCGTGACGGGCGCACCGGCGCCCCGCCGGCGCTCGAGCTACGCGGCCTCACGAAACGGTACGACGACGGTACCGTCGCTCTGCGCGACTTCGACCTCGAGATTCCCGACGGCGCCTTCTTCGGCCTGCTTGGACCGAATGGAGCGGGCAAGACGACGCTGATCAGCGCCGTCTGCAACCTGATCCGTATCACCGCTGGCGAGGTACGCGTTTTCGGCGAGCCGGCCGACTCGCTGCGTGCGCGCTCCTGGGTGGGGCTCGCCGAACAGGACATCAACCTCGACCGCTTCCTTACGGTGCGCGAAACGCTCGTCTACCACGGCGGCTACTTCGGCATGTCGAAGGCCGAGGCGGAGGAGCGCGCGGAAGAGATGATCCGCGCCTTCGACCTCGAAACGAAGGCCGACGTGCGAGCACCGCGGCTGTCGGGCGGCCAGAAACGGCGCTTGCAGCTGGCGCGTGCGCTGATGCACCGACCGCGGCTCGTGATCCTCGACGAGCCGACGGCGGGGGTCGACTTCGAGCTGCGGATCGAGCTCTGGCGCTACATCCGCAAGTTGCACGCAGACGGGACGACGATCCTGCTCACCACGCACTATCTCGAGGAGGCCGAGGAGCTCTGCGACGAGATCGCGTTGATCCGCGACGGCAAGCTGCTCGCCCGCGACAGCGCCGACGGCTTGCGCGCCCGCTACGAAGCAGAGTCCCTCGCCGAGGTGTACGTGAAAGCGATGGGCGTCGGCGCGGCGGCGTGAGAGCGCAAGCCACACAGACCGCGCCGGCGCAGGCCACCGCCGATCGCATCGCGCGACGGTCGGAGCCCGACGGCATGCGCGGCATGCTCTGGCTGGCGCGCCGCGAGATCCTTCGCTTCAGCAAGGTCTACACGCAGACGATCCTTGCGCCGGTCGTCTCGTCGGCGCTGTTCATCCTCGTCTTCGGGCTCTCGCTATCGGGCCGGATCCGTGGCATCGACGGAATCCCCTACGACCAGTTCATCGTGCCTGGCCTGGTCGCAATGTCGATGGTGCAGGCGGCGTACTCGAACAACTCCGCGACCATCTTCCAGGCACGCTTCGACCGCTACATCCACGACGTGCTGTCGGCGCCAATGCGCCCGTGGCAGATGACGATCGGATTCCTCGTCGGCGGGATCTGCAGGGCGCTTTTGATCGGCGCTCTGCTGGTCGCGGTGGCGGCACCGCTCACCGGAGTGGGTGTGGCCCATCCTCTGGTTCTGGCCTGCGCCTGTGCACTCGGTCTACTCGCGTTTTCGGCGCTCGGTCTTATCGCCGGGATCTACGCCCAAAGCTGGGACCACACGGCGTTCATCCAGAACATCGTCATCGCGCCGCTCGCTTTCGTCGGCGGCACCTTCTACTCGGTGTCGGTGCTGCCTTCGCCGTGGCAAGAGGTCTCGCACGTCAATCCCCTGTTCTTTCTAATCAACGCTTTCCGCTACGGCTTCCTCGGCCACTCCGACGTGTCGGTGGCGCTGTCGCTCGCGATCTGCGCCGCGCTGGCGCTGCCGTTGTACGCCTGGGCGCAGTGGTTGTTCGCGAGCGGGCGGAAGCTGAAGGCCTAGGCGCAGGTGCGGAGGGGTTCGAGCGGCCGACCGCCCCGCTGGAGTAAGCGCACCCACCACCGCTCGCGCTCCGCGGGCTTGGGCGCTGTCACAACTACGGGCTCGGTTAGGGGTCTGCCCGCGCTGCAGTCCGCGACCGCAACCGCGAACGATGCCAATACCCGAGTACCAAGCTGTGATGCTCCCTCTTCTCGAACTCGCCGCTTCGCGCCACGAGCTCACGATCCGCGAGGCGATCGACGAGCTCGCCAAGCACTTCGCACTGACCGACGAGGAGCGGGAGGAGCTTCTGCGGAGCGGAGGACAGCGGCGTTTCGACAACCGTGTGTCATGGGCGCGCACCTACATGAAGGAAGCCGGGCTCCTCGAGATGACGGGCCGCGGCCGGTTCCGCATTACCGAGCAAGGTCGAGCGGTGCTTGCCACGTCGCCCGAGCGGATCGACGTGGCGTTCGTCAAACAGTTTCCGGGTTTCGTCGACTTCCTAACGCAGATAGAGCAGAGACAAAGGCACCGCGCAGCGTCGTTAAAAGGACGTAGCCGAGAGCGCGAGTGCCGATGCGGTCGCACCCGAGGAAGCGATCGCCGAGGCGTTCGAACGCCACCTCGCGGCGCTCGAGGGCGAGAGCCTCGAGTACCTGGCCCGCTCCTCGCCAGCATTTTTCGAGCAAGTCGTACTCGATGTAGTCGTGGCAATGGGTTACGGCCGCTCTGGGAGGACGCTGCGCAGGTCGTGGGACGGTCCGGCGACGGCGGGATCGACGGCGCCATCAAACAGGATCCCCTCGGACTCGACGTCGTCTACGCCCAAGCCAAACGCTGGACCAGACAGTCGGTCGGTCGACCCGTGGTGCAACAGTTCGCCGGCGCCTTGCTCGGGTGCGGAGCGAGCAAAGGCGTGTTCATCACAACCGGCGAGTTCACACCCGATGCCCGCGAATACGCACGCAGCAATCCGAACCGCATCATCCTCATCGACGGGCGCGAGCTGGCTCGCCTAATGGTGCGGCACGGCCCAGGCTCCTGGTGGCATCCGCCCCGCCAACTCCACTTGAACACAGAAACCGTCCCTGCGAGAAACCGTCCCTGCGCCGCGACAGGAAGGCAAACGAGTGACCAATACTGCGTCACACCCGCCGTCTCTAGGCACGCGCCTCGCCGTCGCGCTCGGCGACGAGCGCTGGCCAGCCGAGCTGCGAGCGCTAGAGAAAGCGATCGTCGACTGTCGCCGCTGCCCGCGGCTCGTTGCCTGGCGCGAGCGTGTCGCCGAGGAGAAACGCGCCGCCTTCCGTAACTGGCAGTACTGGGGCCGACCGGTGCCCGGCTTCGGCGACCCCGAGGCGCGCCTTCTGCTCGTTGGCCTCGCACCGGCGGCGCACGGCGGCAACCGCACCGGCCGCATCTTCACCGGCGACCGCTCGGGCGACTTCCTGTTCGCCGCACTGCACCGCGCTGGGCTCGCCAACCAGCCGCAATCACTCGCACCCGGCGACGGCCTCGAGCTCTCCGGCTGCTTCATAACAGCGGCGGTGCGTTGCGCCCCACCCGCGAACAAACCGACACCCCCAGAGCGCGATGCTTGCCTCGACTGGCTCTGCCGCGAACTCACCCAGCTGCAGTCGCTGCGCACGGTCGTCGCTTTGGGCAGCTTCGCCTGGGATGCGGTGTTGCGCGCCGACGCCCGCCTCACCGGCAGCGCGACCAAACCCAAACCGCGCTTCGCGCACGCAGCCGAAGCGACGCTCGCCTCGGGTCTTCGCCTGCTCGGGTGCTACCACCCCAGCCAACAAAACGTCTTCACCGGCCGGCTGACCGAGGAGATGATCGACGGGGTGCTCGCTCGCGCGGTCGAAACCGCCGGGCTCCGCTAGCCGTCCCGGCCGCCCTCCCCCCGGCTACCCTCGCCGGACGGTGGGCTCCGATCCCCTGGCAGTGCTGAGCGCTCCCGTCGCCGACTGGTTTCGCCAAGCGTTCGAGCGCCCGACACGCGCCCAGGAGCTCGCCTGGCCGGCGATTGCAGCGGGAGAGCACGTGCTGGTCTCGGCACCGACCGGGTCGGGCAAAACGCTGGCCGCCTTTCTTTGCGGCATCGACCGGCTAGTGCGCGAACTCGGCAGTGACGATCGAGCGCGCGCCGACGCCGACCCTCTCGCTGAGCAACGAGGCGAGGGCGTGCGCATCGTTTACGTCTCGCCGCTGAAAGCGCTCTCGTACGACGTCGAGCGAAACCTGCGCACACCGTTGCGCGGAATCGCAGCGCGACCGGGCGGCGAAGCGGCCGCGGCGATCCGCGTCGGCTTGCGGACCGGCGACACCCCGCAGCGCGAGCGGCGCGCGATGTTGCGACACCCGCCGCACATCCTGATCACCACCCCCGAGTCGCTGTATCTGATGTTGACCTCGCAGGCGCGCGAGCTGTTCGCGACCTGCGAGTGCGTGATCGTCGACGAGGTGCACGCTCTCGCCCCGAGCAAGCGCGGGGCGCACCTGGCGATCACGCTCGAACGTCTCGAGGCTGCGGCCGGCCGAGCGCTCCAACGCATCGGGCTGTCGGCGACGGCCTCGCCACTCGAGGAGGTCGGCCGCTTCCTAGTTGGCTCGGGACGCAGCTGCCGCGTGCTCGACGCCGGAGAAAAGCCGCGGCTCGATCTCGAGATCTGCGTACCGGTCGAGGACATGACCGATCCCGACAGCGGCGCCGAGCTCGCCCCCACCACCGACGGCGCCGGCATCCAGCGGTCGATCTGGCCGGCGATCTACCCGGCGCTGCTCGAGCTCGTCGAGCGCCACCGCTCGACGATCGTCTTCGTGAACAACCGCCGCGGCGCCGAGCGGCTCGCGATGCGCCTCAACGAGCTCGCCTCCGAACAAGCGGGCAAGCCGCTCGTGGTCGCTCGCGCCCACCACGGCTCGCTCTCCCGCGAGGAACGCAACAACGTTGAGGAGCTTTTGAAGGCGGGCGAGATCCCGTGCATCGTTGCCACCTCTTCGCTCGAACTCGGCATCGACATGGGGGCGGTCGACCTCGTGGTGCAGGTCGAGTCGCCCAAGTCCGTCGCCACCGGCCTTCAACGCGTTGGGCGGGCCGGTCACGGCGTGGGTGAGGTCTCGAAAGGGCGTGTGTTCCCGAAGTTCCGCGCCGACCTTCTGGAAGCAACGGTGGTGTCCCAGCGGATGCGCGAGGGTGCGATCGAACAGATCCGCGTTCCCCGCAATCCGCTCGACGTGCTCTGCCAGCAGATCGTCGCGATCGCCGCCAGCGAAGAAGAGGTGTCGGTAGCCGAGCTGCACGCGCTCGTTCGTCGCGCCTGGCCGTTCGCCGAGCTCTCGCGCGAGCTGCTGTGCGAGGTGCTCGACATGCTCGACGGGCGCTACCCCTCGGAACAGTTCGCCGAGCTGCGCCCGCGGATCGTCTGGGACCGCGTCGCCGACACGATCCGCCCTCGCAAAGGGGCCCGGCAACTGGCGACGGTCAACGCCGGGACGATTCCCGACCGTGGCCTTTACGGCGTGCACCTACCCGACGGGCGCCGTGTCGGCGAGCTCGACGAGGAGATGGCGTACGAAGCGCGCCCCGGTCAGACCTTTCTGCTCGGTGCGACCACCTGGCGAATCGAAGAGATCACCCACGATCGGGTGATCGTCACGCCGGCGCCCGGTCTGCCCGGGATAGTTCCCTTCTGGCGCGGCGAGGGCGCCGAGCGACCGAGCGAGCTGGGGCGTGCGATCGGCGAGTTCGTCCGCCAAGCGGCCGACGCCGATCCGGCCGCGCTCGCGCGCCGCTTCCACCTCGACGAGCGCGCGGCGCGCAACCTCGTCGCCTACTTGCGCGAGCAACGTGCTGCGACCGGCACCCTGCCGTCCGACCGCGCCGTGGTCGTCGAGCGCTTCCGGGACGAGATCGGCGACTGGCGGTTGTGCGTGCTCTCCCCCTGGGGCGGGCGCGTGCACGCAGCGTGGGCGCTAGCGATCTCGGCACGGGTGCGCGACGAGCTCGGCATCGAGTGCGACGCGATCTGGTCGGACGACGGCGTCGTACTGCACCTGCCCGACGCCGAAGAGCCGCCGCGCGGTGAGATCGCGCTCGTCGACCCCGACGCCCTTGAGGATCTCGTCGTCCGCGAGCTGCGCGGCTCGGCGCTGTTCGGCGCCCGCTTCCGCGAGAACGCCGCCCGCGCGCTGCTCCTGCCGAAAACGCGTCCGGGCCGGCGAACGCCGCTGTGGCAGCAGCGACTGAAAGCGCAGTCGCTGCTCGAAGTGGCGGGCCGCTATCCGCGCTTTCCGATCGTGCTCGAGACCTACCGCGAGTGCTTGCGCGACGTGCTCGACCTACCGGCACTGGAGAAACTGTTGCGCTCGATCGCAAGCGGCGAGGTGGCGTTCGTCGAGGTCGAAACCGATCGCGCTTCGCCGTTCGCGTCGTCGCTGCTTTTCGACTACGTCGCGACGTACATGTACGAGGGCGACACGCCCAACGCCGAACGGCGTGCCGCAGCCCTCGCTCTCGACCGCGATCTCTTGCGCGAGCTGCTCGGACAGGAGGAGCTGCGCGAGCTTCTCGACGCCGACGCTATCGCCGAGGTCGAAGCCGAGCTCCAGCACACGCACGAGCGCCGGCGCGCGGCCAACGCCGACGAGCTGATCGACGTGCTGCGCGCCGTCGGCGACCTGACCGCGAGCGAGATCGCGCTGCGCTGCGTGGGGGTCGTATCGCCCCGCGCGCTCCTTGCCGAGCTCGAGCGCAAACGGCGCATCGCTCGCGTGCGTATCGCCGGCGAAGAGCGGATCATCGCCGCCGACGAGGCAGGGCTCTACCGCGACGCCTTCGGCTGCGCGCCGCCAGCCGGGCTTCCCGAGCGCTTCCTCGCTGACGAGCCCGAAGCTCGGCTGCGGGTCGTACGGCGCTTCGCACGCACACGCGGTCCGTTCACGACCGAGCAGGCCAACGCCCGCTTCGGGGTCGACGTCACACCGGAGTTGCGCGAGCTCGAGCGCCGCGGCGAGCTCTTGCGCGGCGAGCTACGCCCTGCCGGCAGCGAGCGCGAGTGGTGCTGCCCCGAGGTGCTGCGCCGCTTGCGCCGGGCGTCGCTGGCGCGGCTGCGACGCGAGCTCGAGCCGGTCGAGCACGCGACCTACGCGCGCTTCTTGGCGAACTGGCAGGGCGCGACAGGCGCACCCACAGGCGGCGGTGTGGCAGCGCTGCGCGACCAACTGATCGCACTCCAGGCGCTGCCACTCGCCGTCGAGAGCTGGGAGCGCGATGTTTTTCCGCGCCGCCTCCGCGCCTACTCGCCGACCTGGCTCGACGAGCTTCTGGCGAGCGGCGAGGTGGTGTGGGTCGGCGCCGGGCGGCTCGGTCGCAGCGGCAGGGTGGCGTTCCTCTTTCGCGAGGACGCGCGCCTGCTCGGGCCGCTGCCCGGTGCGGGACCGCGGCCCGAGGGACCGGTGCACGACGCCCTGCGCGCAGCGCTCGCGCAGGGAGCGCGGTTCTGGTTCGAGATCGGGGAGGAACTGTCGGGCTTCGCGGCCGAGGAGCTCGAAGCCGCGCTGTGGGAACTCGTCTGGGCGGGCGAGGTCACGAACGACTCGTTCGCGCCGCTGCGCGCTGGCCGTGGTGCCGGCAGCGAACGGCGCGCCCAGGTGCGGCGCGGTACGCGCTTCGCACGTCGCCGGCGTGGTCCCGCGCCCCACCTCGTCGGCCGCTGGTCGCTGACCGCGCCGCTTTTCCGCAGCGCGCCGGCGTTCGGGCCCAGGATGCGCGCACTCGCCGAGCTGTTGCTCGAGCGCTACGGCGTCGTAACGCGCGAAACTGCACGCAGCGAGAGCGTGCCCGGCGGTTTCGCCGCCCTCTACGGCGAACTACAGAAGCTCGAAGTGCTCGGCATCGCCCAGCGCGGCTACTTCGTCGAAGGGCTCGGCGGCGTGCAGTTCGCACTGCCGAGCGCAGTCGACCGGCTGCGCTCACAGCGCGACGACCCCGAAGAGGCGCCGCTCGTCATCGCCGCTACCGATCCCGCCCAGCCCTACGGGTCGGTGCTGCCTTGGCCGCAGCGCGAGGACGGTCGCCGCCCGCAACGCGTGGCGGGCGCGTACGTCGTGCTCGACCACGGACAGCCGACTCTCTACGTCGAACGGGGCGGGCGCGCCCTTGTGACGCTGGCTGGCGAACCCTTCGGCGACGACGGCGCTCCAGCCCCCTGGCTCGTGCGCGCGCTGCAAGCGCTCGCACAAGCTGCGAGCGAGGGGCGGTGCGGGCGGCTGGCGCTCGAACGCATCGACGGTGAGCCCCTGGCGGGCTCGCCGCTCGAGGCGATGCTTGTCGAGCTCGGCTTCCGCCGGGGACCGAAGCGGCTCGTGGCGGGCGCCGGAACCTGACGGTTCGGACCGCCCGACGACACCGCTCAGCGCGCTGGCACCCAGCGGAAGCGCCGCGCTGCCACTACGACCGCCACGGCACCCCACGCGGTCACTACCGCCAGGTGGCCGAGCGGCAACTGCACGCCGTGCGCGCCCGGTTCGAACGGTCCGAGCAGCACCTCGAAGAGGTGCTCGAGAGGGAGAACCTCGCCGATCGTGCGCAGCCAGCCTGGCGCCTGCGAGGTGTCGAAAAAAAGGCCCGAGACGAAATACAGTGGCAGCGCTACGGCGTTGGCGATCGCCGGAGCCGAGTTCTCGTTGGGGATCGCCGTCGACAGGGCCAAGCCCATCGCGCTGAACGCGGCAGCACCGAAAACGACGCCGATCGCGACGGTGACGAGCGGCAGCCCGGGCACGGCGACGCCATAGAAGACCGCGCCGAACGCGATCACGGCGGCGACGATCATTACTGCGAGGGCGCACGCTGCCAAGACCTCGCCGAGCACGAACGCCACCGGCGGCAACGGCGTACCGCGCAAACGCTTGAGAAACCCGCGCTCGCGTCGCACCACGACGCTGATCGCGAGGTTCATGAACGTCGTCGACACGATCGCCAGCGCGGCGATCGCCGGCACGTAATAGGTGGCGAGGTCGATCCCGCGCGAGTCGATGCGAGCGTCGCCGAAGATCGCGCTAAACAGCACCAGAAAGATGAGCGGCAGCAGCACCGAGAAGAACACCGCCGGCGGGTTGCGGCGGAAAGAACGCAGCGCGAACCCCGCCTGTGCCACCACGAGCGGTAGCAGCGGTGGCAGCTGACGCTCGTCGGCGGCGCTGCTCGCGGGCGCGCGCACCTCACTCGCCTCCCTGCCGGCCCACGAGCTCCTCCTGACCTACGAGCTCGAGGTAGATCTCCTCGAGCGAGGGGCGACGGACGTCGAGGTCGACGAGCTCGATCCCTCGCTCCAGCGACCAGTCGATCAGCGTCTTCAGCGCCGGCCGTGGGTCGCGGACCGCGAGCTCGAAGCGGCCGCCGTCCCAGCGCCCGTCGAGCGGCGGCCGCGCTCCCGAATCGGTGGACGGCAGCCGAAACGAGATGCGGTAGCGCTCGCTCATCGCGGCGAGCTCGCGGGGCGTGCCTTCGGCGACGACACGGCCGGCGACGATCACCGCTACGCGGTCGGCGAGCTGCTCGGCTTCGTCGAGGTAGTGGGTTGTCAGAAAGACCGTGGTCCCGAGCTCGCGCAGACCGCGCACAAGCTCCCACGCCTCGCGGCGAGCGGCGGCGTCGAAGCCGGTGGTCGGTTCGTCGAGAAACAGAAGCTCCGGTCGGCCGACGAGAGCAACGGCGAAATCGAGCCGCCGCCGCTCGCCGCCCGACAGCGACCCGACACGGCGCGCGGCGAGCTCGGCTATGCCGCACCACTCGAGCAGCTCCTTGGCATCGGCAGGATTGGGGTAGTAGCGACCGAACATCGCCACGGTCTCGAGCGCCGTCAAGAACGGGTCGAGCGACGTCTCTTGCGAGACGATCCCGATCCGCGCCCGCCAGGCGCGATCGGCGCGCTGCGGGTCTTCGCCGAGCACGGCGACTTCGCCGCCGTCGCGAGCACGGTAGCCCTCGAGGATCTCAACAGTCGTCGTCTTGCCCGCGCCGTTGGGGCCGAGGAAGGCGAAAACCTCGCCGCGCCGGACCTCGAGATCGACGCCGCGCAGCGCTTGCACGGAGCCGTACGCGCGTTCGAGGCCACGCACAGCGATCACGGTTCCGGCCTCCGCCACGCGCGACAACCTAACGTGCATCGTGCTCGCACCGGCCTCGGCCGCCGAGATGCGCGGCCACAAGCAGCGGGGGCGGCGGTCGACTCCCTACCATCGGTCCATGCCCGAGGGCGACACGATCCGCCTTGCGGCTAGCCGTATCGCGCGCGTCTTGGCCGGTCGCGAGGTGGTCGACGCGCGCGCTCCGCGGGCGCGCGACCCCTCGCTGCGCTCGGTGCGCACGCTCGTCGGCCGTCGCTGCACCGGTGTGCACAGCCACGGTAAGCACCTGCTCGTCGAGTTCGAAGGCGGTCTCGTGCTGCACTCGCATCTGCGGATGAGCGGGAGCTGGGTGGTGACGGAGCGCGTCGCTGCTGACGCTGGCGCACGCACGGGGCCGAGCACAGGCCGGCGGCGAGAGACGACCAGCCGGTTGTGGCTCGAACTGCTCACCGACACGCACGCAGTGCGTCAGTACGGCGGTCCGGTGCTCGAGCTGCGCTCCAGCGCCGGTGCTGCGCTCGCGCTGGCGCGTGTCGGGCTCGGTCCCGACATCCTCGCCGCCGATTTCGACCTGGAGGCTGCGGTCGTAAGGCTGGCGGCGCTCGACCGTCGGCTCGCAATCGCCGACGCTTTGCTCGACCAGCGGGCGCTTTCAGGGATCGGCAACATCTGGCGGTCCGAGGCTTGCTTCGCTAGCGGGATCGATCCCTTCACACCGATCGGCGCATTGACACGCGATGACCTACGAACCCTCGTCGGCCGCGCGCGCGAGCTGATGCTCGCGGCTGTCGCGACCGGCAGTACCAGGCCCCGCCCGGTGCAGGTGTACGGCCGCGCTGGCCGTCCGTGCCGGGTGTGCGGAACGGCCATTTCCGCGCGCCGAAGCAGCGAGCAGGGACGCACGATCTACTGGTGTCCGCGCTGCCAGCGCCGCGACGCACGTCCCGCGTACGCAGCCACCGCCGGCGCTGAGCCCGTACCTGGCTACGCGCTCCACTCCGCCGCGCTCCCGACCGAAGGTGCCGCGACGGCAGACACGCGCGGAAGGAAACGCACCGAGCAGCCGACTTCATTGTCGAGAAGACGATGAGCACGGCGTTCAAACGGGTCGGGCACAAGGGTGCCGCCGCGCACGCAGCCCCCGGCAACACGATCGCGAGTTTCGAGGCGGCGCTCGCGCTCGGTGTCGACATGATCGAGTTCGACGTCCTTCGCGATCGACGTGGCCGTCTCGTCCTCGCCCACGACGCGCACGACCTGGCCGCTCGCGAGCCGCTGACGCTCGACGCCGCGCTCGACCACCTGGCCGACGCTCGCTACGCAGGGATCGAGCTCGACGTCGACCTCAAGTTGCCTGGCTATGAACGCGAGGTCTTGGCGGCTGTCCGCGAGCGGGGGTTGCTAGAGCGCACGCTCTTCTCGAGCACCTGGCCGGAGTCGTTGCGCGCGCTTGCCGCAGCGGCTCCGGGTGCGCGGCGCGGCCTCTCGGTACCGCGCGTGCGCCGCGACTACACGAAGACGGTGCTGGCAGTACCCGCCTACGCCGTGGTCCAGTGGTGGCGCCGCCGCCTGCCGGCGCGAGCGGCGCGTGCGCTCGCGGCGGGTCTCTGTCACGCCCTGATGGTGCACCGCCTGCTCGTCGGCCGACGCCTGGTCGAGAGCGTGCGAGCTGCGGGTGGTGAGCTGTACGTGTGGACTGTCGACAGCGCCGCCGAGATCGTCCGCTTCGCCGAGCTCGGAGTGGACGGCGTGATCACCAACGACCCGGCTCTTTTCGCGACACTCGCTCCCGCCGCCGAGCACGCCCCCTAGCGCGCAGCGACCGCTCGCACGGTCGCTAGGGTCGGGCTTCGAGCCGAGGGAGGAGCCACCTGGTGGAGCCGACGCGCAAATCGCTCACAGTCGCGCCCGAGGAGGCAGCGGAGCTCCTCCGCGGCACCTTCTACTTCGCGGCGCTCGACGAGGGACAGCTGCGCGAGCTCGCAGCGGTGGCCGTCCCGCGCAGCTGGGAGCGCGGCGAGGTGATTTTCCGCGAGGGCGACAGCGGCGACACCTGCTACGTCGTGCGTTCGGGTGCGGTGCTGCTCACCCGCCACCGTCACGGCCGCGCGCTGGCGATCGCCGAGCTGCGGCGCGGCCAGGTTTTCGGCGAACTCGCGCTGTTCCGTGGCGAGCGGCGCTCCGCGACCGCCGAGACGCTTGAGCCAACGACGGCGCTCGCCTTGCTCGCTGGCGACGTCGAGCGGCTGATCCGTGCCGATACGTCGATCGCGATGCGCATGCTCGCGGCGATGGCGGAGCGCGTCAGCGCCACCACCGATCGCCTCGTGCAGCAGTCTTTCCAGACCGTCCCCGGTCGCGTTGCGGCGACGCTGCTCGCGCAAGTGACTGCGCGGCAGCGAGAGGGCGCTCCCGACCGCGACGTCGAGGTGCTCGCCACGCAAGCCGAAATCGCCGGACTGGCCGGCACGACACGCGAAAGCGCCAGTCGCTTCCTGCAGTCGCTCGCCCGTGACGGCGTCGTAACGCTGCGGCGAGGGCGCGTGATCGTCCACACACCTGAGCGGCTGCGTGCCTACATCGCGTAAATGCCGTAGTAAGGATCCTGATCGTCGGGGCATCCCGGCAAGGCCCGTGGCCGATGGAAGCGAGCGACGATGACCCGCACCCACAGCGACTGCGATGAGTTCTCGGCCGGCGGTGTTGTCGTCCGCCACTTCCGCGGTCGACCTTTCATCTGTGCGGTCGAGCCGCGCGCCGGGGTCCTGGCCCTGCCCAAGGGCCACGTCGAGCCGGGCGAGACGCCACTCGAGGCGGCGGTGCGCGAGGTGCGCGAAGAAACGGGACTCAGCGTCGAGCCGCTCGAGGAGATCGGCGACACGCGCTACTGGTATACGCGCGGCGGGCGCAAGGTGTCGAAACGAGTCGTGTTTTTCCTCTGTCGCTACCGGTCGGGCGCGCTGCGCGACTACGACCGCAGCGAGGTCCTCGGTGCGCAGTGGCTACCGCTCGACGAGGCGCCCGAGCGTTTGTCCTATCCCGGCGAGCGCAAGATCGCCGCGCGCGCCCGCGAGTTGGTGGCACGGCAGTGGCCGCAGGAGCCGTGCGGGCGGTAGGCTGCCGCGCGTGTACGTGCTCAATTTCTACTCGCCGGTCTTCATCGACCAGCTGCGACGCGGGCGCAAGACGGCGACGATCCGGCTCGGCGATAAAAGCCAGAAGTACCGCAAGGGGACGGTCGTGATGGTGACGGTCGGCTACCAGCACTCCCCGCGCGAGCGGATCTTCGAGGCCGTGATCGACTCCGTCGAGGTCAAGCGCGTGCGCGACCTCTCGCCCCGGGATATTGAGCACGACAACCCCGAGTTCCGTCGCCTCGAGGAGACGGTTCACTTCCTCGAACAGATCTACGGGCGCAAGATCTCGCACGACGACATCGTCACAGTCGTGCGCTTCTCGCAGATCGTCGACCGCCCCTCGGAACTGACCGAGCGGATGCGGCCGTCGGCGCCGGCGCAGAACTAGCGCGGTAAACGAGCGGCGCCCGCGTGCACTTGCACGCACCCCGCCGCTTCTCGACCCCGGTGAAGGAACTGTTACCGGGGCCCCAATTTTTGCTGACGCTTGGCACTCTCCGTGTTAGAGTGCCGAGCGTGGCACTCATTCGTAGCGAGTGCCAGTAGTGCAGGCAGTCTTCGACAGCGGAACGGAGGTTCTGCCCATGAAGTTGAAGCCTCTCGGTGATCGGCTGATCGTGCGGCCGATCGAGGAGGAGGAGAAGACCCCGAGCGGCATCGTCCTTCCGGACACCGCCAAGGAGAAGCCGCAGCGCGGCAAGGTTCTTGCCGTCGGCGAGGGCCGCTGGGACGAGGACGGTGAGCGTCGCATCCCGCTCGACATCGCGGAGGGCGACGAGATCCTCTACTCCAAGTACGGCGGCACCGAGATCAAGGTCGACGGCGAGGAGCTCCTCGTGCTGCGGGAGTCGGACGTGCTCGCCAAGGTCGAGGGCTAACGACTTCCAAAGGAGGGGTTTCCGATGGCACACAAGGAGCTGAAGTTCGACCACGAGGCCCGGCAGGCCCTCGAGCAAGGCGTCGACACCGTCGCCAACGCTGTCAAGGTGACGCTCGGGCCGAAGGGACGCTACGTCGTCCTCGACAAGAAGTTCGGCTCGCCGACGATCACCAACGACGGTGTGACGATCGCGCGCGAGATCGAGGTCGAGGACCCGTTCGTAAACCAGGGTGCGCAGCTCGTGCGCGAGGTCGCCACCGCCACCAACGACGTCGCCGGCGACGGCACCACGACGGCGACCGTGCTTGCGCAGCGGATGGTCCGCGACGGCCTCAAGAACGTCGCCGCCGGCGCCAATCCGATCGCGCTAAAGCGCGGCATCGAGCGCGCCGTCGACCAGGTCGTCGAGCGCATCAAGGAGATGGCGACCGAGGTCGAGGGCAAGGAGCAGATCGCCCGCGTCGCGGCGATCTCGGCCGGTGACGACGAGATCGGCGACGTCATCGCCGACGCGATCGAGAAGGTCGGCAAGGACGGCGTCGTCAACGTCGAGGAGGGCCAGACCCTCGGCATGGACCTCGAGTTCACCGAGGGCATGCAGTTCGACAAGGGCTACATCTCGCCCTACTTCGTCACCGACCAGGACCGCATGGAGTGCGTCCTGGAGGAGCCCTACATCCTCATCGCTAACCAGAAGATCGGCGCGGTCCGCGACCTGCTCCCGGTGCTGGAGCAGGTGATCCAGGCGGGCAAGCCGCTCCTGGTGATCGCCGAGGATGTCGAGGGCGAGTCGCTGGCGACGCTCGTCGTCAACAAGCTCCGCGGCACCTTCCAGGCCTGCGCGGTGAAGGCGCCGGGCTTCGGTGATCGCCGCAAGCGGATGCTCGAGGACATCGCGATCCTCACCGGCGGCGAGGTGATCACCGAGGAGATGGGCCTCAAGCTCGAGAACACCCAGCTCTCGCAGCTTGGCCGGGCCCGCCGCGTGGTGGTCACCAAGGACACGACGACGATCGTCGACGGCGCTGGCGATCCGGAGCAGATCAAGGGTCGCATCAACCAGATCAAGACGGAGATCGAGAACACCGACTCCGACTTCGACCGCGAGAAGCTCCAGGAGCGGCTGGCGAAGCTCGCTGGTGGCGTGGCGGTCGTGAAGGTTGGTGCTGCCACCGAGACCGAGATGAAGGAGAAGAAGCACCGCGTCGAGGACGCGCTGCAGGCGACCCGCGCGGCGCTCGAAGAGGGCATCGTGCCCGGCGGCGGCGTTGCCCTTCTGCGCTCGCAGAAGGCGATTGACCTCGACAAGTTCGAGGGCGACGAGCGCACCGGTGCGCAGATCGTCTATCGGGCGCTCGAGGAGCCGCTGCGCCAGATCTCCGAGAACGCCGGGCTCGAGGGCTCGGTGGTGGTCAACGACGTCCGCGAGGCGGAGTCGAAGGGCGTCAACTACGGTCTCAACGCCGAGACCGGCGAGCTCGTCGACCTCGTCCAGGCGGGCGTGATCGACCCGGCGATGGTGACGCGCTCGGCGCTCCAGAACGCCGCCTCGATCGCCAAGAACATCCTCACCACCGAGGCGATCGTCGCCGAGATCCCGGAGAAGGAGCAGTCCGGGGCTGGCATGCCCGGCGGCGGCGGGATGGACTTCTAGTCCGCGCACCCACGCCTAGCGCTCTTCGCGGGCCCGGCCGCACGGCCGGGCCCGCTGCTTTTCAAGAAGCGGTCGGCGAAGGACAGCGGACACCGGTACCGCCGAGCCCGCAATACCCGCCGGGGTTCTTGGCCAGGTACTGCTGGTGGTAGTCCTCCGCGTAGTAGAAGGGCCCGGCCGGTGCTATCTCGGTCGTGATCGCCCCGTACCCCGCGGTCGCGAGCTCGCGCTGGTAGGCGTCGCGCGCGCTTTCGGCGAGGCGCCGCTGCTCGTCGGTCGTGTAGTAGATCACCGAGCGGTACTGCGTGCCGATGTCGTTGCCCTGGCGCATGCCCTGTGTCGGGTCGTGCCCTTCGAAGAACACGCGCAGCAACTCGCCGTAGGCGATGCGCGAGGGATCGAACACGACCAGCACGACCTCGGCGTGTCCGGTAAGGCCGCTGCACACCTCCTCGTAGGTGGGATTGGGCGTGTAGCCACCGGAGTAGCCGACAGCGGTCGTGTAAACGCCGGGGAGCTGCCAGAAAAGCCGCTCGGCGCCCCAAAAACAGCCCATACCGAACAGTGCGCGCTCGCACTGCTCGGGAAACGGCCCGCCGAGCGGCGTGCCGAGAACGGCGTGCACGCCCGGCCGGACGATCGCTTGCGAGCGACCGGGTAGCGCCTCCTCGGGCGCAGGAAGCACGAGCTTCTTGCGCGACAGCCAGAGCACTGTGCCGAGCTCAACTTAGCGCCAGGGCGACCGGCACCGGTTCGACCCCGAGCGCTCGGACAGCGACGTCGCCGCGAGCGCACACGCTCGGGCTGCGGAGAAGCTCGAGTTCGGCGAGGGTCGGCGCCTCGCCTCGCCCGAGCGCCTCGACCAGCGCGCCGGCGCGACGGACGAGCGACCAGGGCAGGGGGACGACCGGTCGCCGAACACCCTGCGCGCGAAGGATGGCGGCGAGGAGTTGCCGCTGGGTGAGGAGCTCCGGTCCACACAGCTCGAGCACCTCCACCCGGTCGCGGCCGTCGGTCCGCGGCCGGGCCGTCGGCGTGCGCCGCTCGCTCGACTCGCCTTTGCCGGCCGGCGCCGTCGCGCTAGGCCCGCTCGCGAGCACGATCCGCGCCAGGCAGGCAGCGACATCGTCGGACCAGATCGGGCGCGACGGCGCTCCGCCGCGCCCGGGAAGCGGAACGAAACCGAGCTCGTCAACGCACCATCGCAGCATCGCGCCGAGCCGGTCGTCGCGAGCGATGACCAGCGACGGTCGTACGATCGTCGCGTCGAGACCGGACGAGCGCACAATCCGCTCGGCAGCGGCGTGGGCGCGCAAGACACGCGCCGGCGCCCAAGGTTCGGCGCCGAGCCAGGAGCGGTAGACGAAACGCTCGACCCCGGCAGCACGCGCCGCGGCGACGAGACGAGCCGTACCGCCCACGATCACCTCTTCGATGGTCGCCTCGCGCTGGTCGCGGCGCGCGCAGGCGAGGTGCACGACCGTGTCGACGCCGCGCAACGCTCCGCGTGGCAAGCGCGGCTCGGCTAGGTCACCGAGCGAGAGCTGCACGCGCACGCGAAGGTCACCCAGCGCGCGTGCGTCGCGCACGAGGCAGCGCACGGGCGCGTCGTGCGCCACAAGCCGCGTTACGAGCGCGCGCCCGATCGCTCCCGTTGCGCCGGTGACGAGCAGCAAGCCCGCCGACCTCGCTCAGTGGGCCATCGGCAGGGGCGTTCCGGTGATGCCGCTCTCGGCAGGTTGTGCGGTCAGAATCGGCCTGGGTGGCAGTTCGGCGATGAGGCCGCGCGCGGCCTGGCGGATCGCTTGCGAGGCGGGAGCGTCGGGATCGACAAGCACGAGCGGCTGCCCTTCGTCGGCACACGAACGCAGCTCGGGCTGCAGCGGGACCGACGCCAGTAGCGGTACATCGAGCTCGTCGGCGAGTTCCTCGCCGCCGCCGCTGCCGAAGATCGCGTGGCGCGAGCCGTCGGGCGCGATGAACGCCGACATGTTCTCGATCACGCCGGCGATCCCGAGCCCGTAGCGGCGCGCCAGCTCGGCGGCGCGCTTCGCGACGCTCTGCGCTGCCGGCTGGGGGGTCGTGACGATCACGAAATGCGCCTGCGGCAGAAGCTGGGCCAGCGTCATCGAGACATCGCCGGTACCCGGCGGTAGGTCGATCAACAGGTAGTCGAGCTCGCCCCAGTCGACGTCCTCCAGGAACTGCCGCAAAGCCTTGTGCAGCATCGGGCCGCGCCAGGTGATCGCCTGGTCGCGCTCGGAGAGGAAAAACTCGATCGAGATCACGCGCACGCCCCCGTGCGCGACGAGCGGCACGATCTTGCGCTCTGCCGAGACGCGTGGCCGCCCGTGAACGCCGAGCATGCGCGGGATCGAGTACCCCCACACGTCAGCGTCGAGCGCGGCGGTGCGGTGCCCCTCGGCGAAGAGCGCCGCGGCGAGGTTCGCGGTGAGCGTCGACTTGCCCACGCCCCCCTTGCCCGACGCCACGCAGATGACGTTGCCGACGCGCGCCAGCGTACCGTCGGGCAAGCCCTGCGGCCGCCCGAGCTGCTGCTGGAGGCGTTGTTTCTCCTCCGGCGTCAGAACGTCGAAACCGACCACGACCTCGCGCACCCCGTCGAGAGCGGCGACGACCTCGCGCACCGAGCGCTCGAAGTGCGAGCGGATCGGACAGCCGGGCGTGGTGAGCGCGACGACGACGCTCACGCGTCCGTCGTCTGCGATCTCGATCGACCGCACCATCCCGAGCGTGACGATGTCACGACGGAGCTCGGGATCGATAACTGCGCGCAGCGCGTCGACAACCTGTGCGCGGGTCGGCACGGCGACATTGTCGCAGAACGGGTGCGGCGCCTCGACGAGGCGCCGCACCGGGAGGGAGGAGGAGGGTGTTCTGTTTCGCGGAGACCGGCTTAGATCAGGCTGGCAACCTGATCGCTCAGCCGCGACGCGAAGCTGCGCAGCTCGCGACGGGTGCGCGTCACCTGCCGCTCGAGCTCGCGGCGGTTGCGGCGCAAGGTGCGCTCGGCGCTGCGCCGGCGCTGACGCAGCTGGCGCTCGATCTGCGTGCGGACACGCTTGACCTGGCGCTGGAGACGGTTGCGGGCAGTCGTACCACGGCGCTCGAAACGGCGCAGGTTCGCGCGCACCTGCTGCTCGAGCTGCTGCAGCTCCGACTGCGGATCGCTAGCCAGCGGACGCACCGCTTCGACAGCGGCGTCGCGCACCTCGAGCACCGCGCCCACCGGGATCAGCACCGCGCGCTCGGCTTGCTCGGTGACGGAGCGCAGGACGGCCACGGGACCGCGCGCGCCGTCGCTGGTGGTCGCGCTGCGGGCGCGGCTGTTGGACCTCGACGCGGTGGTGCGTCGCGTCGTGCGACGCGCACGGGTGCCCTGGGCGCGCGTCGCCGTGGTACGCCGCGCGCGCGTCGTCCGGCGCGGGCTGGCGGTGGTGCGCTCGCGCTGGCTGCGCTCGCTGGTGCTAGCGGTCGCGTCGGCGGGCGGTTGTTGGGTGGCGGTCGTTGCGTTCGTGTTCTCGGCCATCTATTATCACCTCGTGAGGTAGTCGATTCGGAAGTTTATTAGATCTAAGTAGTTTTGTCGCACGCAACTTCTCGCGGGTGAGCCGCTCGCACGGAGGCGCGATACTCGCCGTGTGCAACCGTGCACGGCCGGCAACGCCGAGGCGTGCAGCCGGGGCGGCGCGCAAGCGATCTTCACGATCGGCCACTCGCGCCACCCGCTCGAACGTTTCGTCGAGCTGTTGCAGCGAGCCGGAGTCGAGCTCGTGGCGGACGTGCGCTCGCGCCCCCGTTCGCGCTTCCCGCACTTCGCGCGAGGCGAGCTCGCGCGGGAGCTCGAGTGCCGCGCCGGGATCGGTTATGTCCATCTGCCCGAACTGGGCGGTTTTCGCGAGCCGCTCGCCGAGAGCCCGAACACCGCCCTTCGCGAGCGCGCCTTCCGCGGCTACGCCGACCACATGCAAAGCCCCGAGTTCGCCTCGGGTCTGGCCCGGCTCTTAGCTCTCGCGCGCACGCGACGGGTGACAGTGATGTGCGCCGAGAGCGACTGGCGCCGCTGCCACCGCCGGATGGTGGCCGACGCCCTTGCGGGGCGCGGCGTGACGGTCGTGCACCTGTTGCCTGACGGCAGCACCGAAAGACACGTCCTCGACCATAGGGCGCGTGTCGTGGGGGGCAGGCTTGTCTATCCGGTACCCGAGGCAGCGCCGGGCGAGCAGCTTTCCTTGCCTACGTAGGTCCTGCGCCGCGGACAGCGGTGTCTTAGCCCGGCCCGAGCGCCCAGCCTGGCCCGAGCGACCGGTGCGCGCTCGACTGCGCGTCTCCAACATCCGTCGAGGGGCGGTCGAACAGCCGTCGGCGGTGCGGCTACGTACATCTGTCCATTTGGACGTTTGGCTGATCAAGCGACACCGGGCGCAGCGCCGATTTCCCGGGCGTGCCCCCCGCCCGCGCTGCGACATACAGCGAAGCGCTCGGCCGCGACAACGCCGTGACTCGGCGTCGCGCCGCTGGCGGCGCCGCGCTTGCGCTGCTCGTCGTGCTCCTGCTCGCAGCGCTCGCCGGCCCGATCGATCGCGCCGGAGCGGCGACGAAACCGCAGCGCAGCTCTAGCTGCGCACGTGCAGCGGCGACGGCGTCGGTGGCAAGTTTGTTCGACGACACGCGGCGCCAGATCCAGGCGCGCACGCGGCGGGCGTTCGTGCGGGCGACGCTGTGCGCGATAAACCGTGTGCGCGCCCGTCGCGGGCTGCGCCCCTTGCGACTGTCGCGCCGGCTGTCACGGGCGGCGGCAGCGCACTCCCGTGACATGGTGAGGCGCGGCTACTTCTCGCACACCGCGCCGGGCGGCCTCACATTCCTCGCCCGGATCGTGCGCAGCGGCTACCTACGCGGTGCCCGCAGCTGGATCGTCGGCGAGAACATCGCTTGGGGCATGAGTTCGCTGGCGACACCGGCCGCCACGTTGCGGATGTGGATGAACAGCCCGCCGCACCGCGCGAACCTGCTCTCGCCCCGTTTCCGCGAAGCCGGGATCGGGATCGCGACCGGGGTGCCGGGGCGCCCCTCGGCCCCTGGCGTTACCTACACCGTCGACTTCGGTCGCAAGCGCTAGCAGCGCGCCGCGGGGCGTTCAGCGCCGAAAAAGAGCTCCGCGAGACGCTTGGCGGTACCCGCGTCGCGTGCGGCCACGAGCTCGAGCCGTGACGCTATCGCGAGCCGAGCCTTGCCGCCCTCGCCACCTAGCCAAACACTGCCGCCCGCCTCCTCCACGACAACACGCGCTGCCGCAAAATCGACGACGCGCAGCGGACGCAACGCAACGAGGGCGTCGACCCGTCCCTCAGCCACCAGACACATCGCCTCGGCCGCACCGCCGAGGACGCGCACGCGCTCGGCGCCCGAGGCTTCGATCGCCCCCGCGTGGGCGGCGATGAGGCGCGGCGCCGTGCACTCGAGTGCGAGCACCTCTAGCTGCCGGGAGGCCGGCAACACTCGTTCCAACGGCAGCCGGTCGTCGCTGGCGCTAGCGTCGGCGCCAGCTAGCCGCCGGTAAGCGCCCCTGCCTCGCACGGCGAACCATTCGTCACCGCTAGCCAGATCGCAGACGAAGCCGCAGGTGACGTCGCGAAGCCGCGATCCCTGCGCGAAGGCGACCGACAGCGAGGCGAAGGGCAGGCCGCGCTTGGCATTCAGGGAGCCGTCGACGGGATCGATCACAACCCGCAGTTCGCCGCCGCCGGCGACCGCAACCTCGCCGCGTTCTTCGGAGACGACAGTGGCGGCGACAGCGGCTTTCTCGAGCACGTCGATGGCCGCCGCCTCAGCGAGCGCGTCGACCGCGAGCGACACGTCTCCCCCCTCGCCGCGGCCTCGGGCGACGCCGCGTGCAGCGGTGGTGTCGAGGCTCGCGACGACGCGGCGCACCTGCCGGGCCATGGCGCGGGCGAGGTCGAGCAGCGCGAAATCGTCCTCGCCAGCCGGCATCGCCGCCGTATCCTAGGCTCGCATGGTTTACGAGGCCGAGGCTGGGGACGGCGCCAGTCGCGCCGCGATCGGCCTGGGGACGCCGCCGGACCGTGGGAACCCGCCGGCGAGACACGCCCAGGGGCGGGCGAACGCTCGCGACCCAAGCGAAGAGTCGGCAGCGGCAGCGACCGGGGCACGCGGAGGCGCGTTGCCGCGCGCCTGCGTGGTGGGCGGCCCCCCCGGCAGCGGCCGCACCACGGAGCTCGTCGAGCGCTTCCTGGCCGCGCTCGCCGAACCCGGCAGCGAACCGGCGACGTTCGTGACGGCGAGCGAGCGGGCCGCCGCCGCGGTGCGTGCCCGCGCCGAGGCGCAGCTGCGCGGGGCGAGCGACGAGCTCGCGGTTTGGTCGGTGGCGCGAATCGCAGAGCGGCTTTTGCGGCGCCACGCCCGGCTTGCCGCGATCGACCCCTCGTTTCCGCTCGTCGGACGCGCCGAGCGCGTGCTGCTCGTGCACGACGCCCTCGACCGGCTCGCACCGGTGGCCCACGACCCGATGGCCGACCCCGCCCAGCTAGCTGCGTCCCTGGTCGACGGCATCGACCGCTTCAAAGGCGAGCTCCTCCTTCCCGAGGAGGCTCGCGCGCGCGCGGAAACAGCGCTGCGCGGCGCCCGCGACGACAGCGCCCGCGCCGCCGCCGCACGCGCCGTCGAGGTAGCGCGTGCCTACGAGCTGCACGAGCGGATGCTGGCCGAACGCGGCTGGATCGACCGGCTCGGTGCTGTCGTGCGCGCCGTCGAGCTGTTGCGGCGCGAGCCGAGCGTGCGGCGCGGCGCAGCGCAAGCGTTGGGCGCACTGTTCGTGGACGACTACGAGGCGCTCTCGCTCGCCGAGGCGACGCTGGTCGCAGCACTGGCGAGCGAAGCGCGCGCGGTGACGGTCGCGGTCGCCGATGCGAGCTGGATAGCCGATCGCGACGCCGCCCTGCGGGCGCGCGAGATCGAGCAAGAGTTCGTCGTCGACGATCCGGTCAACCTCGGCCAGAGCCGCCGAGCGCCGGTGCGCGGCCAGGGTTGGCGGGTCGCCCGCACACGCGATCGCGCCGAGCGGGCACAGCTCGCGGCGGCGCTGTGCGCCCGTGCGGTGAGCAAGCACGGCGGACCGAGCGAGGTGGCGGTCGTCACCGACGAGGAGCCGCTCGCCGAGCGCGTCGCGTTGGCGCTCGAGCGCCTTAACTTGCCGACCGAACGCGGCGGCCGCGGCGCTTTCTTCCGCCGCCCCGAGGTGCGCGACGTGATCGCGTGGCTGCGCGCGCTCGCCGACCCTGCCGACGCTGCGGCGGCGATGCGTGCGTTGGCGAGACCCCCGATCGAGCTCGCGCAGCGCGACCTGGCGCGGCTGTCGCAGTCGGCGCGACGGCGACGGATCGATGTGCCGAGCGCCGTGGCGGCGGCGCTGACGAGCGACCAGTTGACGCCAGAGGGGCGCGAGCGTCTCCATGCGTTCCACGATCTCTACACACGCGCGGCACGCGCGGCGGCGACGATGCGACCCGACGCGTTCGTGCTGCGGCTCGTGCGCCGGCTCGGGATGCTGCGCGGCGCGGCGCTCGCCGGCGACAGCGAGAACGCCGCCCGTGCGCGCAACATCGGACGCCTGGTCGAAACAGCGGCACGGCTGTGCGACCGCGACCCCGACGCGTCGCTTGCCGATCTCGTGCGGCTGCTGTCGGTGGCGGCGCGTGCCGGCGTCGATCCCCTCGGCGATGATGCGCTTGAGGTTTCACGCTCGGCAGTGGCGGTGGAGTGCGCCTGTCCGCCGTCGCGCGAGGTGAGTTGCGTGATCGCTCTCGCCGGCGACGCGACGTCGCGCAGCGAGCTTTTGAACTGGGCTGCGCGGGCACGGACCGAGGTGGTGGTGGTCGCGGCGGCGTGTAACCGCGAGGTGGACGAGCTCCTCGCCGAACTGGGGGCCGAGGAGCTCGAGCTCGCGGCGACGGGACCGCTCGAGCGCGGACCGCTCGATCTGGTCGTCGCCGAGCTGGCGAGCAAGCTTGGGGAGACGGTTTCCGAGGTCGCCGGACGGATCGGCGAGATGCGCCTCGACACACACGTCGACGTCGATCGCGCGGTGGTGGCGCTGCTCGATCTGATCAAGGCGGTCGCGGTGTCGGAGCGCGCCCGCGCCGGCGAGGATCCGCGCGAGGTGCTCGCCGTGTCGAGCGCGATCGTCGAGCGCGCAGCGACGGAAAGCCAGCGCGAGCTGCTAGCGCGCTCGTCGGTCGACGCGCTGCTTGCCGGCGGCGCGCCCGACGCTCACGCCCCGGCAGCGAACGGTGACAGCGACGCGCGACCGGCAGCGCAGCCCACCGGTCTTGAGCCTTTCATCCCCCGCCGCGGCGACGGTTTGCTGCTGTCGGCGTCCGACCTCGAGACCTACCGGCTCTGTCCGTTGCGCTACAAGTTCGCCCGCGTCTTTCGCATCCCCCAGGAACCGACGCTGCAGCAGCGTTTCGGTATCGCGCTGCACCAGACGCTCGAGCGCTTCCATCTGCACAGCGACGGCTCGCGCGCGGCGCTGTTGCGCACTTTCGAGGCTTGCTGGCGGCGAGCAGGGCTCGGTCAGGGGCCGCGCGAACAGGCTTTGCGCGAGCGCGCACGGCGAGCGCTCGAGCGCTACTTCGACCGCTTCGGCAGCGAGCGGGCGGCCGGTGGCGCACAGCCGCTGTGGTTCGAGCGCGGCTTCGCGTTCCGTCTCGGCCGCCATCTGGTGCGGGGGCGGGTCGATCGCGTCGACCGGCGCGCAGACGGCAGCTTCGAACTGATCGACTACAAGACCGGCAAGGCGCGCAGCGACGCCGATCTCGCCGACGACATCCAGCTGTCGCTCTACCAGCTCGCGGCACGCGAGGCGTGGGGTGTTGAGTGCGCGGCGCAGAGCTACCTGTACGTGCTGACCGGCGAGAAGGTCGAGGTGCCGGCGACGGCTACGAACATCGAGCGGGTGGTGGCGCGCGTCGAGGAGCTTGCCGCGGGCATCGCCGAACAGCGTTTCGAGCCGCGCCCGGCACCCGACCTGTGCGCGGCGTGTGACTACCGCATCCTCTGCCCGGCGAGCGAGGTGTAGGGCCCGTGCGGGCAGAGTAGACGGGTCGGGCGGCGCGGCCGGTCCGGACCGAGA
This sequence comes from Thermoleophilum album, assembly GCF_028867705.1. GTDB lineage: Bacteria > Actinomycetota > Thermoleophilia > Solirubrobacterales > Thermoleophilaceae > Thermoleophilum. Next base: position 2,017,451 of record NZ_CP066171.1, read on the forward strand.
GCCGCAGGCACCGGCTGCGCCCGGCGGGGACCGCAGTGCGCGCGCCGCGCTAGGCGCGCGCCGCGCTAGCGCTCCTCTTCGTCCTCCGCGCTTCGGTTTCCGCCGCGCTGGCGCAAAAAGCGCTGGAAATCGCGGGCGATCATTTCGCCCGACGGGATCCGTCGCGGGCGCGGCTGCTCGTCGTCGGCGGCCGATTCGAGCCGCTCGACGAAGGCGCGCGCTTCGGGGTCTTGCTGGACGGCAAGCGAGACGCGTCGCTCGTACTCTTCGGCGGCGCGCTCGAGCTCGGACGCCTCGACGGCGACTTTCGCCGCCCCCTCGAAGGCGCGAACGAGCGCGAGCGCGACCTTGGTGTTGGGGGTCGCCGCGACATAGTGCGGCGTCGACGCCCACAAGCTGATCGCGGCGATGTCGGCCTGGGCAAGCGTGTGGTGGAGAACACCGATGATGCCGGTCGGACCCTCGTAGGTGGAGCGGGCAACGCCGAGGCGGTCGAGCATCAGCGGGTCGGAGGCGAACCCGGTGATCGCGACCGGGCGTGTGTGCGGTACGTCGGCGAGCAGCGAACCGAGCGAGACGACGAGCCGCACCTCGAGACGCTCGACGACTTCGAGCACAAGCCGCGTGAAGGTGCGCCAGCGCAGCGACGGCTCCACGCCGCGCAGCACCACGACGTCGCCGTCGGCGCCGGGTACCTCGGCGAAAGAAAAGACGTTGCGCGGCCACGACAGCTTGCGACGGCCGTCGGCTGCGAGCGCGACGGTGGGCCGCACGGCGGTGAAGTCGTAGAAGTTTTCGGGGTCGATCTCGGCGAACTCGTTGGCCCCGAGCCGGCGGTGTATGAAGTCGGCGGCACAGGAGGCGGCGTCGCCAGCGTCGTTCCAACCTTCGAAGGCGCAAACCAGTGTCGGGCGGCGCAGATCAGGCCAAACGTCGACGCGCAGTTCGTCGCTCACAGGTTCACGGTAGCCGACGGCGCCGGGCAGTCCGACGCTCCGCCGACCGCCGGCGGCCCGACGCAACACCAGCGGCCGCCCGTGCGAGACGCGGCCAGCGGCCCGCGCGGAGCTCCTTCCGTCCGCCCGCTCGCCGACCCTTCTCGCCGTGAGCGAGCGAACGAGCGGTGAAAGGGAGGGCCAGGGTGGCGCTCGCGTGCCGCGCCGCCAAGCGAGCGGCGAGGGGTCGATGCGCTCGGATCCGCCGCTTGCGGCGCTCGAGCCGGGCCGCTCGTTCAGCGGGGTGTATGCGTGCACGCGCAAGGACTTGCTCGTCGCTCGCAACGGGCAGCCGTATTTGGCGGTAGAGCTCGGTGACAGCTCGGGCACGATCACCGCGCGCGCTTTCCGCGATGCGGCCGCGTTGGCGAGCGGGTTCGAGCAGGGTGACCTGGTGGAGGTGGTGGGACGTGTAGAGCGCTTCCGTGGCGAGCGGACGGTAGAGCTTGCGTCGATCCGTCGTGCCGACCGCAGCGCGGTCGATCCGCGCCGGTTTCTGCCTGCGACGGCGCGCGAGCTCGACGAGCTAGACGGCTTTTTCGAGGCGCTGGCAGCCGAGCTGGCGTGCCCGGTGCTGGCGCCGCTCGTACAGCTTTTCGTGCACGACGAGGGGTTCCGGGAGCAGTTTCGTCTCGCGCCGTGCACGCGCGAGGGACATCACGCCTATCTGGGCGGCTTGCTCGAGCACACGGTCGCGGTGGCGACGCTGGCGCACGAGCTGTGCCAAGTGCATCCATGGCTCGACCGCGATCTGCTGTTGGCGGCGGCGCTCCTCCACGACGTGGGCAAGACGCGCGAGTTCGAGCTCGGCGCCGAGATCGCGCTGTCGAGCGAGGGGGCGCTGCTCGGTCATCTCGCGCTCGGCCAGCGCATGATCGAGGAGCGCTGGTCGGCCCTGGCGGCCGACCGGACAGCGGTCGGGCCGCTCGCTCGCGTCCCGGCCGCGGACCGCGAGGCGCGCTTTCAGTCCCTCCTCCACTGTGTCCTCGCCCACCACGGTCCCGACCAGCTCCCGTCCCGGCGCTTCCGGTCGGCGGAAGCGGCCGCTCTGTACCGGCTGAACCAGCTCGATACGGCGGTGGGAGCTTGGATGGGCGGCCCGGTCGCTTAGCGCTCAACCGTTGCAACGCGAGCGATCGCAAAGCCGGCTACCCGAACGCCCGGCAGATGGTCGCCGCGCGGGGGCAGCCGCGCCACACGCAAGGGGACAGGAGCTAACTCCCGCGCGAAGCCGGCGCGAGCACCCGTCGCGCAAGCCGCCACGCGAAGTAAAGCTGCAGGGCCGCGAAAGACAGAGCGAGGGCGCGGTCGGAGACGGCGTTTGCGAGCTCGGTTCCAGCGACGACGCCGATCGGTGAAAGCAGGCCGATCAGGATGCCGTCGCGCAGGCGCACGTTGCCGTAGCCGTGCTGACGCCAGGCGCCGACCGCGGCCACCACGGTGACCGCGAGCAGCGACGTGGCCTCGGCCGCGAGCTGCGTTTTGTCGAGGAAGGCGACGAGTCCCGGTACGAACAGCACGCCGCCCCCGACACCCAGCATGCCGCTCGCAACACCCGCCGCGAAACCGACCGCGGCGAGAGCAACCAAATCTGCGGCGCTCACGGCGACAACCCCCACCCGTGGCCGCGACCGCGGCCGTGCCGCGTCCGGGACACCGTTGCTTGCCGGTCCACCACCGCCTAGCGCCCCCGCATCACCGGCGCGCGCCTCGAGGCCTCACCCGAGCGCGAGTTTCACCGCGCTCGCCACTAGTACGAGCGCGAAGATCGCAGCGACGACGCGCTCGGGCAGGCGCTGCTGCAAGGCGGCACCGACGACGACACCGGCGACTGCTGGAACGCCCACGAGCGCCGCCGCTTTCACGTCGACGTTGCCGTGCAAACCGTGCGCCGCAGCGGCGAGCGCACCGATGATCGCGATCGCGCACAGCGACGTGCCGGTCGCGACACGTTCGCGGTAACCGAACCACACGATCAGAAGCGGAACGATGACCGTGCCGCCGCCGATCCCGAAAAGACCGCTGAACGCCCCGCCGGCGGTTGCCGTGAGGGCGAGTCGGAGCGTGCGTCGGCGAGGCGTCACCGGCCGCGGACGATATCTAGACGCGAAAGCGCTCGCGCCGGGCGCCATACTTGGGCGAGTGCCGCTCGCACCTCCCGAGGCGCAGTCGCTCCTCGAGCCGCTCGTCGCCGTGCCGGAGCGGGCCGCCGTGCTGTGCGACATCGACGGCACGCTCGCGCCGATCGTCGCTCGTCCCGAGGATGCGCACGTAAGCGAAGAGACCGCGCGCCTGTTGGCGCGGATCGCTCGCCGCTACCGCCTGGTCGCCTGCGTGTCGGGCCGCCCGGCGAGCGAGGCACGGCGTCTGGTCGGAGTCGGCTCGCTCGTTTACGCCGGATCGCACGGGGCCGAGCTGTTGCTCCCCGGCGAGCGCGGCGTGCGTGTCCAGCCAGGGTTCCGCGAGTGGGAGGAGCGTGTGCGGCGGTTCGCCGACCGTGTCGACCGCGCGGCGCTGCGCCTGCTCGGCATCAGGCGCGAGGACAAGGGACCGATCGTCGCCCTGCACTGGCGCACCGCGCCCGACACGCAACGGGCGCGCAGCGAACTCGAACGCCTCGCTGCCGAGGCCGAGGAGGCGGGCCTCGCCACCCACTGGGGCCGGAAAGTGCTTGAACTGCGCCCGCCGCTGCCGATCGGCAAGGATCGGGCTGTCAGCGAACTCGTCGAACGCTTCGGCGTGCGATCGGCGCTCTTCGGCGGCGACGACGCCACCGATCTCGACGCGTTCCGCGCGCTGCGCACACTGCACGAACGGGGCGCGCTCGACCACGTTGTGCTGGTGGGAGTGCACTCGAGCGAAGGTCCGAGCGAACTCGCCGAGGAGGCCGACCTGCTAGTCGACGGGGTCGGCGGCTTCGCCTCCCTTCTGCGCACGCTGGCGGAAGGCTCCGACCGGTGAAGACCGGCACGCGTACCGGCACCGGCGCCGGGCGCGGCGAGAGCGTTCGCCAACTCGGCCGTGCTACAGACAACTGACGATGCGCTTCCGCGACTTTTTGCGCGCCTCGGTGCTGCTGCTCGGCGCGGCCGCGACCGCGCTGACGGTAGTAGCGATGTTCGCCGTGGCACGCAGCGACGATGCCACCACAGCGATCGTCGCGAGCGCCTGGCTGGTCGCAGCGGCGGTCGCGGGGACCGTGCGCGGCGCCCGACCGCGGCCGACCGACGGTATCGCGCGCCTCATCGCTGCCGCGCGAACCACCGCGACGCTGCCCGAGCTCGAACCGGGCGCGATCCTCGTAAACCGCCACTGGCCTCTCGCGCTCGCTTGTCTTGTCGCGACGGTGGCGGGCGTGTGGTTCCCGCAGGTGCCCGCCGTCGCTGCCGGCTACGCCCTCTTCGTCGCCTTGCGCTGGCGCAACCAGCCGCGCGCCGTACAGGCGATCGAGGAGCGCGACGGTGTCGAGTTCTGGATCGAGCGCGGCTCGCCCTTGCGCGCACCGCGCCTGCTGCGCCTGCCGGGCTTGCGCAAGATCGAAGCTGAGCCCGCCGCCAAGGCGCGCGGCTGAGCCGCGCGACCGAGCCGGCGCCACCTAGACACGTGCACGTTTGCGCAGCCGCCTGAGCTCGGCGAGCGGACGGGTGTTGGCGACCGACTGCGCCCCCACCCACCCGCGGCGTGCGGTGGCGACGCCGTAGCGGATCACGTCGAACCCCTCGGGGCTGTGCGCATCTGAGTTGATGACGAGCATCGCCCCCGCCTCGGCCGCGAGGCGTGCCCACACCTCCGACAGGTCGCGGCGGTCGGGGTTGCCGTTGATCTCGAGCATCGTGCCCGTCTTCACCGCCGCCTCGACAAGCGCCTCGACGTCGACGGCGTAGGGGTCGCGGCGACCGATCAAGCGGCCGGTGGGATGGCCGATCGCATCGACCAGCGGGTTCTCCATCGCGGCGACGATGCGCGCCGTCATCTCGCGCTCGGGTAGCGCGAACGAGGTGTGAACGCTCGCGATCACCCAGTCAAGGCGCTCGACGAGCTCATCGGGGTAGTCGAGCGACCCGTCGGGTCGCAGCGAGATCTCGCTGCCGCAGAGGAGCGTGATGCCCTCGAGCTCGGCGTCGAGAGCGGCGACACGCTCGATCTGCTGCTCGAGCTCGCTCGCCGAGACCGCGTTGCCGAAACCGTGGCTCGCCGAGTGGTCGGTGATCGCCAGGTACTCGTAGCCGCGCTCGCGCGCCGCCAGCGCCATCGTGCGAGCGTCTGCGCGGCCGTCGGAAGCCGTCGTGTGGCAGTGAAGATCGCCGCGGATCTGCTCGACCGTCACGAGATCCGGCAGCGAGCCCGCCTGTGCAGCCTCGATCTCGCCGCGGTCCTCGCGCAGCTCGGGCGGGATCCACGGCATGCCGACGAGCGCGTAGACGTCCGCCTCGGTGGCGCAGCGCAGCGCAGCGCCCGCCCGCCTCGCGCCGGCGGGCGAAAGCTCGATGCCCTGCTCGCTGGCCAGCTCGCGGATACGCGCGCTGTGGCGCTGCGAACCGGTGAGCTGCTGCAGCGCGACGGCGAAAGCGTCGGGCGCGCACAGTCGCAGGTCGACGGCGATGCCGTCGTGGGTCTGAAGGGTCAGGCGGGCCACGCCCGCAGTCTCGCCGCCGCCGTCGTCGCCGTCCTCGGTCAGCGCCACCGACTGGAAGGCGCCGCTCGCCGCAAGCCGCTCGCCGACCGCCTTTGCCGGCACCGCTGCGGCAGCGAGCAGATCGACATCGGCGGTCGCTTCGACCGCCCGCCGCACACCGCCGACCGCCTCGGCGGCGAGGACGCCGTCGCACTCTGCGAGCAGCGCCAGCACGCGCTCGGCAGCGTCGCAGGCATCCGAGATCAAAAGCAGCCGCGACCGCTCCGCCAACGGTCGTTGGCGGAGCCGCTCGAGCGCTCGCCGCAGACGCTCGACGGTGCGCCCACCGAACCCGGCGACCTCGGCGATGCGCCCGGTCTCGACGGCACGCTCGAGATCTTCGAGCGAGGCGACGCCGAGCGTTTCCCACAGGAGCCGCGCGCGTTTCGCGCCGATCCCCGGAACCGCCATCACCTCCAGCAGACCGGGCGGGTATTTCGCCAAAAGGCGCTCCAGCGCCGGGACCGTTCCCGACTCGACGAAGTCACGGATCTTGCCCGCGATCGTCGGACCGACGCGAGGCAGTTCGGTGGCGCGACCGGAGCGTGCGAGCTCGGCTACCGACACCGTCGCGTGGCGCACCGACTCCGCCGCCTGCCGGTAGGCATTGACGCGGTAGGGCTCGGCGCCGTCGAGCTCGTACAGCGCTGCGAGCCGCTCGAGCATCTCGGCTATGTCGGCATTGCGGAGCACGCAGGTCGCGGGGCCGAAGCGGCTGGCCTGGCTACTGTAGGGGCTCGTGCCGTCGGCCTGGCTGATCCTGCCCACCTACAACGAGGCGGACAATCTGCCTCGCATCGCACCGCTCGCCCTCGCCGCGCTGGAGCAAACCGGCCTCGATGTCACGCTGCTCGTGGTCGACGACGCGTCCCCCGACGGCACAGGGCGGATCGCCGACAAGCTCGCTGAACACGACGCGCGCATCCGCGTTCTCCACCGTCGCAGCAAAGCGGGTATCGGCCCCGCATATGTAGCCGGCTTCGAGCAAGCTCTCGCTGGCGGCGCCGACCTCTTGTTGCAGATGGACGCCGACTTTTCGCACGACCCGGCGGACCTGCCTCGCCTCGTCGCGCCGGTCGCAGCGGGCGAAGCCGACCTCGTGCTCGGGTCGCGCTACGTCACCGGCGGACAGATCGAGCGCTGGGGGCCGCTGCGCCGGGCGATTAGCCGCGTCGGCTGTTGGTACGCACAGGTGGTGCTAGGTGTCGGCGTGCGCGACCTAACGGGTGGCTTCAAGTGCATCCATCGGCGGGTGTTCGGGGTCGTAGCACCGAGGACCTTGCGCACCAACGGCTATGGCTTCCAGATCGAAGTCACCTACCGCGCGCTGCGCGCCGGTATGCGCGTGCGCGAGGTACCGATCACCTTCCGCGAGCGCGAGCGCGGCAAGTCGAAGATGAGCATGGCGATCGCGCTCGAGGCAGCGTGGCGTGTACCCGCTCTCCGCCTGCGTGTCGCGCGGTCGCGCAGCGACGATATCGTGGCCATCGACAGCGTCCGAGAGGAGACAGCGAAGTGGCAGGATCGATCAAGGACGTAACTGACGCGACCTTCCAGGTCGATGTGCTCGAGGCGTCGAAGCCGGTGCTTGTCGACTTCTGGGCACCCTGGTGCGGTCCGTGCCGGGTGATCGCCCCGCACCTCGAGGAGTTGGCGAACGAGCGCGACGACATCGAGATCGTCAAGCTCAACGTCGACGAAAACCCGCAAACCGCGGCGCGCTACGGCGTCATGTCGATCCCGACGCTAATCCTGTTCAAGGCCGGTCAGCCGGTACACCAGATCGTCGGCGCGATGCCCAAGCAGCGCATCGCGCAGGAGCTCGAGCCAGCTCTGCGGGCGTAGTCGCCGCCTCGCCCCCCAGCGCGCCGCTACAGGCGCTCGACAGCGATCCGCAGTTCGCGCCCTTCGACGCGCGTGACGACGCCGTCGGCGGTGCCGTAGGTGACCTCGCGAGCAAGCGTTTCGCGCGCGATCTCCTGTTCGAAGGCACGCGCCACCTCGAGCAGCTCGGGGTCGCCGGCGAGGGCCAGTCGGATTCTGTCCTCGACCCGCAAGCCGGCCTCCTTGCGGGCGTTCTGGATCGCGTGCACGAGCTCGCGGGCAAGTCCTTCGCGACGTAGCGCCTCGTCGATCTCGAGGTCGAGCGCGACAGCGTGCGTACCCGCCCGCTCGACCTGGTAGCCCTCGAGCGGTTCGAGCACCACCTGCACGTCGTCGGCAGCGAGCTCGACACGTTCGCCTTCGACGTCGACGGCGATCGCACGACCGGCGCGCAGCTCACGTGCGGCAGCAGCTGCGTCGATCGCGCCAAGCGCTTGCGCGAGCTTCGGCATGCGCTTGCCGAAACGCGGCCCGAGCCGCCGCCAGTTCGGTTTCAACTGGACACGCCCAAGCTCCTCCGCCGCCTCGACGTAGCGCACCGCCTTCACGTTCAGCTCCTCGCGCACCAACTCCTCGAAGGCGGCGATCGCGTCGCGCTCGCGGCCCGGCGCAACCACCACTGCCTCGCGCAACGGCTGGCGCAGCTTCACGCCCGCCTGGGCGCGCGCCGCCCGTCCGAGCTCGACAGCGTCGCGTACCACCTGCATCTGCCACTCGAGCTCGCTGTCGCGCTCGCCCGGCTCGGGGAACGCGCAGAGGTGCACCGAAGTCTCGCTGCCGTCGAGGTTGGTGTAGATCGCGTCGGCGAGGAAGGGCGTGAACGGGGCGAGCAGCTTCGACAAGACGACCAGGCAGTGGTGCAAGGTCGCTAGCGCCGCACCGTCGCCATCCCAGAAGCGCCGCCGCGACAGCCGCACGTACCAGTTGGAGAGCTCGTCGACGTACTCGGCGATCGCGCGGCCGGCGCTGGTCGTGTCGTAGTCGTCCATGCGCTCGATGACACGGGCGCACAGGCCAGCCAGCCGCGAGAGCGCCCAGCGATCGAGCGCCGTTAGTTCGGCGTCGGCGAGCGGCGGCAAGGGCGACTCGGCGAGGTTCGCGTAAAGCACGAAGAAGTGGTAGGTGCTCCAGAGCGTGCGCAGGAACGGGCGCGTTGCCTCGCCGACGGTGTCGAGCGAGAAGCGGTAGCCGTCCCAAGGCTGCTTGGCTGTGAAGTAGTACCACCGGAAGGCATCGGCGCCGAAGCGCTCGATCACGTCCCACGGGTCGACGACGTTGCCGCGCGACTTCGACATCTTCTGACCGTGCTCGTCGAGGATCAGCCCTAGGCACACGACTGTGCGGTAGGGGCTGCGGTCGAAGAGCAGCGTTGATACGGCGAGCAGCGAGTAGAACCAGCCGCGCGTCTGGTCGATTGCCTCGCTGATGTAGTCAGCGGGGAAGTTCTCGTCGAAGCGGTCGCGGTTCTCGAACGGGTAGTGCCACTGCGAGAACGGCATCGCGCCCGAGTCCCACCAAGCGTCGATCACCTCGGGCACGCGGCGCATCTCGCCGCCGCACTCGCGACAGGGAAAGACGACCTCGTCGATGTAGGGCTTGTGCAGATCGTCGGGCACGGCGCCCGCGAGCTCGCGTAGCTCCGCCACCGAACCCACGCAGTGCAGGTGCCCTTCGCGGCAGCGCCAGATCGGCAGCGGTGTGCCCCAGTAACGCTCGCGTGAGAGCGCCCAGTCGATGTTGTTGGCGAGCCAGTTGCCGAACCGCCCATGCTTGATGTGCTCGGGGTACCAGCGCACCTGTTCGTTCTCGGCGAGCATGCGCTCGCGCACCGCGGTGGTGCGCACGTACCAGCTCGTCTTGGCGTAGTAGAGGAGCGGCGTGTCGCAGCGCCAACAGTGCGGGTAGGAGTGGACGATCTCTTCGGCGCGCAAGAGGCGCCCGCGTTCGCGCAGCGCGGCGATGATTTCGGGGTCGGCGTCTTTGACGAACTTGCCAGCGAACGGACCGACGCGCTCGTCGAAAGTGCCGTCCTCGCGCACCGGGTTGTGGACCGGTAGGCCGTGCTCTTGGCCAAGGCGGAAGTCGTCCTCGCCGAACGCCACCGCCGTGTGCACCACGCCCGTTCCCTCGTCGGTGGTAACGAAGTCGGCGGCCAGAACGGTGTGGCCTTTCGGACCCCAGTCGCTGATGTACTCGAACGGCGGCTCGTAGCTCAGCCCGACGAGGGCCGAGCCTGGCATGGTGGCGACGGTTTCCGCCTCGTCACCGAGCACCCGCTCGACCAGCTCGCGCGCCAGGATCAGCTCCTCGCCGCGGTAGCGCACGCGGGCGTACTCGACCTGCGGGTTGACCGCCAGCGCGGCGTTCGAGAGCAAGGTCCAGGGCGTCGTCGTCCACGCCAAGAGCGCCGCGCCGCGCTCGTCGCGCAGCGGAAAACGCACGTACACGCTCGGGTCGCTGACGTCGCGGTAACCGAGCGCCACCTCGTGCGACGAGAGAGCGGTGCCGCAGCGCGGGCAGTAGGGAACGACCTTGTGACCCTCGTAGAGCAGTCCCTTGTCCCAGACCTGGCGCAGCGACCACCACACCGATTCGATGTAGTCGTTGGTGAGGGTCGCGTAGGCGTCGTCGAGGTCGATCCAGAAGCCAATCCGCTCGGTCAGACGGTTCCAGTCCTCGATGTACTTGAAGACCGACTCGCGGCAGCGGCGGTTGAACTCGGCGATGCCGAAACGCTCGATCTCGTGTTTCGAGTTGAGCCCGAGCTCGCGCTCGATCTCGAGCTCCACGGGCAGGCCGTGGCAGTCCCACCCGGCCTTGCGCTCGACGAGGAAGCCGCGCATCGTCTTGTAGCGCGGGAAGACGTCCTTGAAGACGCGCGACAGGACGTGGTGCGAGCCCGGGCGCCCGTTCGCCGTCGGCGGGCCTTCGTAGAAGACGAACCGCGGCGCGCCAGCGCGCCGGCGCAGCGACTCGCGGAAGACGTCGCGCTCGCGCCAGCGCGCGAGCACGCGCTCCTCGAGCCGGGGCAGGTCGATGCTCGGCTCGACTGGCTCGAAGCGCCGCATGGAGCGCGATTCTACGGCGCCGGCGGCACGGCGGACGGGCGTCGCCGGCGCCCGACGTGCAGCTCAGCGGCCGAGCGGCGCGGCGTGGGCGGCGACCTGGGCGCGCGCCGCCGACGATCGCTGGCGGGCGCGCACCACGGGACGCGTGCTGCTCTCACGGCCGGCGGGCGCGACCGGGGCGGCGAGAGGCACCCCGTCGGCGAGCGAGCGCAACGCCTGGACGGCCTCGGTCGGGCGGCTGCCGAGCGACGGCAGCGACCGCTCGCCCCGCACCGGCAACGCTTCGCGGTACTCGACGACCGGTGCGGTCGAGCCGAGTTTGCGCACGGCGTGGACGAGCCTGCCGACACGGTCGAGGGTGGCGCAGCCGCCGCAGAACACGAAGGCGATCGGGTCGAGCGCGCGGATCGCGCGGAGGATCCGCTCGGGCGCTATGTCGCTACGCAAAAGCAGCGTTCTGAAACCGGCGCGCCGGACCAAGAGCTCGAGCGCTTGCACGTGCAGCGCTTCGACGTCGAGATGCGCCGAGGCGTCGAAAAGCAGCACGCCCTGCGGGCGCGTCGCCGGCGGTACCGCGCGCCGCACCGACAACACCCAGCCCGTCGCCCAGCGCAAGGCGGCCTCGAGCTCGGCCTCGCGGTGGTCGCGCCTGGCCAGCGCCTCGAGGGCGGGTAGCAGGACCTCTTCGACCGTGCGCTCGACCGAGCGCACCGCCAAGCTCTCTTCGAGTACGCGGTCGGCTCCCTCCTCGTCGAACGACTCGAGCGTCTCGAGCAGACGGCGATCGTTACTGGGGCCGTCGCCGCGGCGGCGGGCGAGCGCGATCGCCGAGGAGATGTTGCCGGTCTCGGCGAGCGCGCGGCGCAGGGCTTGGAGCTCGGCGAGGTCGTACTGGCGGTGGCCGCCGGGGGTGCGGCGCGGGCGCGGGTAGCCGAAGCGCCGCTCCCAGCTGCGCAGCGTGTTCGGGCTCACACCGAGGAGGTCCGCGGCGGCGTTGGTGCGGATCCCGGCGGTCGTGCCTTGGTCGGCTCTCATTGCTGTTCAGGGGAGACCCGGTGTGCGGTGCGGGTCGGCTCCACCCCCTCCTGGCACTGACTGTACGGCCAGTCGGAGCAGTCGTGATTTTCACCACGCTGCGGCCGTGCGAGGCAAGCTCTGAAACCGTTCTTGCAGAGCTCGCGAGCGCTCTTGCAACGCCCTCGGTACGCCCGGCGCGGTAGCCTGCGGGACCGGTCCGCCGAGGGTCGCCGAGCGGCGGGCGGCAGCGGCAGCAAAGCACGAGCAGAGAGCAGCGGAAGGAGGCCGATGACCGCACGCACCGAGCTGTGGGGAGCGGAGACGCGCAAAGCGATCGAGAACTTTCCGGTGTCGGGCGAGCGCGTCCCGGTAGCGGTGGTTCGCTGGCTCGGGCGGATCAAGGCCGCCGCGGCGCGCGTGAACGGCGAGCTCGGCCTGCTCGACACCGACCGTGCCGAGCGCATCGCGCGCGCCGCCGACGAGGTCGCCGCCGGGATGCACGACGACCAGTTCCCCGTCGACGTCTTCCAGACCGGCTCGGGAACGTCGTCGAACATGAACGCCAACGAGGTGATCGCGCGCATCGCCGGCGACGACGTCCACCCCAACGACCACGTCAACATGGGACAGTCGTCGAACGACGTCTTCCCGACCGCCGTTCACCTCGCTGCGGCCGCCGAGGTTCGCGACGACCTGATGCCGGCGCTCGAACGCCTCGAGCGCTCGCTCGCCGCCAAGGCCGAGGAGTGGCGCGACGTGGTCAAAGCCGGGCGCACCCACATGATGGACGCCGTGCCGGTGACGCTGGGCCAGGAGTTCGCCGGCTACGCCACGCAGATCCGGCTCGGTCGCCAGCGCATCGAGGACACCCTGCCGCGCGTGCTGCAGGTGCCGCTCGGCGGCACCGCGACCGGCACCGGCCTGAACACCCACCCCGAGTTCGCGCGCCGCGTGCACCGAAAGATCCAGGAGCAGACGGGGCTCGAACCGCGCGAGCCCGAAGACCGTTTCGAAGCGCAGGGCAACCGTGACGCGCTCGTCGAGCTGTCGGGCGCGCTACGGGTGCTCGCGATCTCGCTCACCAAGATCGCCAACGATCTCGTGCTGATGGGCTCGGGGCCGCGCTGCGGCCTCGCCGAGCTGCAGTTGCCCGAGCTGCAAAAGGGCTCGTCGATCATGCCCGGCAAGGTCAACCCGGTGATTCCCGAGGTGGTGCTGCAGATCGGCAACCAGGTGGTCGGCAACGACGCGGCGATCGCGATGGCCGGCAGCCAGGGCAACTTCGAGCTGAACGTGCGGGTACCGCTGATCGCACGCAACCTGCTGCACTCGATCAAGATCCTCGCCTCGGGCGCGCGCCTGCTCGCCGAGAAGTGCGTCGACGGGATCGTCGCCAACGTCGAGGCGCTGCGCCGCTACGCCGAGTCGACGCCCGCGATCGCCACCGCACTCAACCCCTACATCGGCTACGACCGCGCCACCGAGATCGTCAAGGAGGCGGTCGCCTCGCGCCGCACGATCCGCGAGGTAGCGCTCGAGAAGGGCGTCGGGGCGGACGTTCTCGACCGTGCGCTCGACCTCGCTGCGATGGCACGCGGCGAGTCCACCGCCGGACGCAAGTAGGTCGTCTGCGACCGGCGGCGACGCGCGGCCTGCGGCAGCTGTCGCAGGCCGCGCTGCCCGTTTGCCGCTCACCCGGCAGCCAGCGCCACGTACTTCGTTTCGAGGTACTCGTCGATCCCCTCGTTGCCGCCCTCGCGGCCGATCCCCGACTGCTTGACACCACCGAACGGCGCGCCGGCGTTCGAGACGATCCCCTGGTTGAGTCCGACCATCCCGAACTCGAGCCGCTCGCAGACGCGGCGGGCGCGATCGAGGTCGCGCGTGTAGACGTAGGCGACGAGCCCGTACTCGCTGGCGTTCGCCTCGGCTAAAGCCTCCTCTTCGCTCGCGAAGGTGCGGATCGGCGCGACCGGGCCGAAGATCTCCTCGCGCAGCAGCCGCGCCCCGTCGGGCACGGGATAGAGGACGGTCGGCTCGTAGAAGTAGCCGGGCCCGGCGGGAGCGTTTCCGCCCGTCAAGACACGCGCGCCGCGGTCGACAGCGTCGGCGACGAGCTCCGCCACCTTTTGTCGCTGCTCGGCGCTGACGAGCGGACCGACCTGCGTTTCCGCGGCGCTGCCGCGCCCGATGCGCAGCTCGCTAAGGCGGGCCGCCAAGCCACGAGCGAACTCGTCGGCGATCGCCTCGGCAACGAGGAAGCGGTTGGCGGCGGTGCACGCCTCGCCGACGTTGCGCATCTTGGCGGTGACCGCACCGGCGAGGGCGGCGTCGAGATCGGCGTCGTCGAAGACCAGGAAGGGTGCGTTGCCGCCGAGCTCCATCGACACCCTCAGCACGCGCTCGCCGGCCGCTGCCATCAGCCTGCGCCCGACTGCGGTCGAGCCTGTGAACGACACCTTGCGCAGGCGCGGGTCGCGCAGCAGCGGTTCGGTGACGGCGCGCGCGTCGCTAGCCGGAACCACGTTGAGGACGCCGGGGGGCAGGCCGCATTCGGCAAGCACACCGGCGAGCGCTAGTGCCGAGAGCGGCGTCAGCTGGGCGGGCTTCCAGACCATCGTGCAGCCCGCTGCCAGCGCCGGACCAATCTTGCGCGTGCCCATCGCCAGCGGGAAGTTCCAGGGAGTGATGAGAAGGCACGGCCCGACCGGCTCGCGCGTAACGATGAGGCGGCTGCGACCGTCACCGGAGCGCTTCACGTAACCGTCAAGACGCAGCGCTTCGCCGGAAAACCAGCGGAAGAACTCGGCCGCGTAGAGAACCTCGGCACGCGACTCGGCGAGCGCCTTGCCCATCTCGAGTGTCATCAACAGCGCGAGCTCGTCGGCGCGCCGGCGCAACTCTTCGAAGGCGCGCCAGAGCAGCTCGGCGCGCTCGTTGGGCGGCGTGTCCGCCCACTCGCGCTGCGCCCGGCCGGCGGCAGCGAGCGCGGCGAGCGCGTCCTCGGCGGTGGCGTCTGCGACGCGGCAGAGCACCTCACCCGTGGCGGGATCCTCGACCGCGAACTCGCCACCGCCGCTAGCCTCGCGCCACTCGCCGGCGACAAAGAGCCGCTTCGGCACCGCCTCGACGACCTGCCGCTCCGATGCAGCTACAGCCACTTTCGGCCCCCTTTCGCAGCTGTGTGGCCGGGACGGCACGAAGGTTACGAGAGCGCGCTACTCTCGCCGCCTTGCCGCGTTTCGGTATGCAGATGCGCACGGCGGTAACCGTGCTCGCGACGCTCTTCGCCCTCGCCGTCACGGCACCGGCGCACGGCGCTGCCGTCAGCGACTTCGTCGTGCGCGGCGCCGGTTTCGGTCACGGGCTCGGCATGAGCCAGTGGGGAGCCCAGGGGATGGCGCTCGCGGGTAGCGACTACCGCGAGATTCTCGCCCACTACTACACCGGCACCACCGTCGAGACGCGACCCGCTCGCACGCTGCGCGTACTGCTCGCGAGCGGCCTGCGCACGCTCGCGGTCGCGGGCGTGGCGCGGATCGACAGCAAGAACGTTGACCCGGGCCGCCTGTTGCGCGCCAGCGCCGAGCGCGGCCGCGTCGTCGTGCGAGCAGGTCGGCGTGTTCTCATGCGTGCCCGCTCGCCCGTGCGGCTGCGACCGCGCAGTGGTCGGCCGCTGCGTCTTGTCGCGCCGACGCTGGCGGGCATCGCCGATGGTCGCTGGCGTGGGGCGCTCGAGCTGCGTGTGGTGTCGGGGCGACTGGCAGTGGTGAACGTCGTGGCGGTCGAGGACTACTTGCGCGGTGTCGTGCCCGACGAGGTGCCGCCCAGCTGGCATCCCGAAGCTCTCAAAGCCCAAGCCGTGGCGGCGCGAAGCTACGCGCTGTCGACGCTCGCGCGCGGCTGGTTCGAGCTCTACCCCGATACACGCTCTCAGGTCTACCGGGGAGTTACCGCCGAAGACCCGGCGACCGACGCGGCGATCGCCGCCACCAGCGGCGAGGTTGTCACCTACGACGGCGAGATCGCGCGCACCTTCTTCCACTCGAGTTCGGGCGGCCGCACCGAAAACGTCGAGAACGTGTTCGTCGCACCCCTTCCCTATCTGCGCGCCGTCGACGACCCGGCCGACCGGATCTCGCCCTACCACCGCTGGACGCTGCGTTTCACCCGTGCGCGCCTGGAACGCCTGCTCGGTTCGCTGGTGCGCGGCCGCTTGCGAGCGATCGTTGTGACCAAGCGGGGTGCGTCGCCGCGGGTGTTGCGCGCGCGCGTGGAGGGAAGCGGCGGTAAGGTGGCGACGACCGGCGCCGTCTTGCGGGCGCGACTGCGCTTGCGCTCGACGTGGTTCACGGTCGTGCGCGCCGACCTGCGCGCCGCGCGCGTGTCGGCGCGCGCCAGCAGCACAAGCGACGGGAGCTGGCTTTTGACCGGGACGTTCGCACCGCGCGCCGGGCGCACGGTGGTGCTCGAAAAGCTCGACAAACGCGGACGGTTCGTCCGAGCCGCCACCGCGCCGACGACGCGCAGCGGCGCCTTCCGGGTGGCGGTCGCCGCGCCCGGTGTGTGGCGGGCGCGCATCGGCTCACTGACGTCGCTGCCGCTGACCGTTCGCTGATGCGCCGGCGCCTCGCGCCACGCCGGCGGTCAGAGTGGTCAGCGCGGTGGTGTGAAGCGGAAGCGAATCACGTCGCCGTCGCGAACCGAGTAGTCGCGACCTTCGGTTCGCACTAGCGCGCGTTCGCGCGCGGCAGCGAGCGACCCCGCCGCGACGAGCTCGTCCCAGGCGACGACCTCGGCGGCGACGAAGCCGCGCTCCATGTCGCTGTGCACCTCGCCGGCAGCGCGCCGCGCTGTCGTGCCCCGCAGCACGGCGTGGGCGCGCGCCTCGCCGCCCTCGTGGGCGGTGAAAAACGTGACGAGATCGAGCAACGCGAAGGCGCCACCGACAACGCGCTCGAGCGCGGAAGCGCCGAGCTCGAGCTCCGAGCGCAGCGCCTCGGCCTCGCTCGGTTCGAGGTCCGCGAGCTCGGCTTCGATGCGCGCGCTCACCGCCACCGCGCGCGCACCGCGCGCGGTGGCGTGCGCGACAAGCTCCGGCGGCGGTTCGAGCGGCGCGCCCTCGTCGACGTTGGCGACGTAGAGGAAGGGTTTCGCGGTCAGGGCTTGGAGTTCGCGTGCAGCGTCGGGTGCGTCCTCGGGTGCCTCGAGCCCGCGCACGGGCTCGCCGCGGGCGAGGCGCTCGTGCACCTGCTCGAGCCACTCGGCCTCGGCGACAGCGGCGCGTTCGAGCGAGCGGGCGCGCCGCCGCGCCCGCTCGAGCCGCTCGCCGGCGCGCTCGAGATCGGCCTGCAGAAGCTCGGCTTCGAGCAGCTCGGCGTCGGCGAGGGGATCGACGTGGCCGTCGGGGTGGGGCACGTCCGGCGCGGCGAATGCCCGCACGACGATCACGACGACGTCGACCTCGCGGATCTGGGCGAGGAAACGGTTGCCGAGCCCCTCGCCGCGGTGCGCGCCGCGCACCAGTCCGGCGATGTCGCGCAGCTCGACGGTCTCGTAGGTGACGGGATCGGCGCCGATCGTGCGCGCGACCGCGTCGAGACGCTCGTCCGGCACGGGAACGACAGCGATGTTCGGGTCGACAGTCGTGAACGGGTAGGGCGCGACCTCGGCGGCCTGGCGCGAGATCGCTCGAAACAGCGAGCTCTTCCCGGCGTTGGGGAGACCGACGATGCCGATCCGTTTCAAGGTCGCTGACCTCCGGTCGCGCGCCGTTCGGTGCCCGCGCCGCCGCGAGCGGCGGTTCGTCCCACAAGCGCACCGAGCGCTGCCCCCGCCGCTACGTCGCTCGGATAGTGCGCGCCGAGCACGATCCGCGACGCCGCCACCCACCCGGCGGCCGCCCACGCAAGGACGCGGGCCCTTCGCGACAGCGGTGCCGAGCTTGCGAAGGCGGCAGCGCAGGCGGCGTGGGCGGACGGGAAGGAGCGGTTCGAGTAGAGCCGCACCTCGCGTGGCACGTCGGGACGCGAGCGCGGCAAAAGACGCTTCACGACCTGCACCGCCGTGAACGCACCCGCCACACCAAGCGCGGGCGCAAGCCAGTCGCGGGCACGCGCCGAGTCGCGCCCGCGGGCACGCACCGATGCGGCGAGCGCGACGGCGATCCAGCCGGTGCCGTATTCGCCGAAGCTGCTCGCGAGCCGCGCGACTGGTACAAGCGCGGTGTCTCTGGTCGCGGCGACGAGCGCGGCCACAGCCGGGGTTTCGATGCGGTCTAGCCGCGACAGCAGCTTGTGCCGCGAGCGCGCTACGGCGCTGCTAGAAGCCGACGCGCTGCTCGGCAAGCTCGCAGCGGACGTAGGCGACACGCGCTAGGTCGAGCACCACCTCGGCCTCCTGGGCGCGCACGGTGTGGACCGAGCGACCTTCACCTGCGCTTCGCAACGCGTCGACGAGCGCGCGGTGCTCGCCCTCGTCGAGGCGCAACGTCAGAACCTGACCGCCCTGGAAGCCGACGTCGACGTTGCGCAGCGCCACGGTCGCGCCTCAGTGCTCGGCGGGTTGCACAAGCTCGGTGAGCACCCCGCCCACCGACTTCGGGTGGATGAAGGCGACACGACTGTTGCGAATCCCGCGCCGCGGCTGCTCGTCGATCAGCCGCAGCCCGGCGGCGCGGCACCGCTCGAGCGCATCCTCGATGTCGTCGGTCGCGTAGGCGACATGGTGCAGGCCGGGCCCATTGCGCTCAAGAAAACGAGCGATAGCGCTGTCAGCACTGACGGGCTTGAGCAGCTCGACGTGGCTTTCGCCGACGTCGAGCAGAACCGCTTCGACCCCGAACGATTCCACCACCTCGCGGTGGGCGAGCGGCATGCCGAACGTCCGCTCGTAAAGCGCGATGGCGGCGTCGAGATCCTCGACGGCGACGCCGATGTGGTCGATGCGCCCGAACACGCGCCGGCAGTCTAACCGGGCGAGCCGGTCGTCGTAGCCGAGCGCTGCAGCGCAGGCGCGCCAGCAGCGGGCGAGCGCGGCGTGTCGTGCTCGCCCGCCCGGCCGTGGCGCTGGTGTCGTCCACCACCTACGAGACGCTCGATCTCGCGCCGTTCCAACGTCTCGCGCTCGAGCAGGGCTTGCGCGAGCGCGTCGAGGCGGTCGCGGTGTTCGCTCACCAGTGCTCGCGCTCGCCGCTCGGCGAGCGCTGCCAACTCGAGCTGCTCTTCGTCGACGAGCCGTCGCGTGGCGTCGGAGAGCGAGTAGTCGTCGGTCGGCACTTGTTTGGCGCGCAGCTCGCTGCCCATCCCGTATTCGGCGATCATCGCCCGGCTGATCTCGTGGACCTTGCGCAGGTCGTCAGCGGCGCCGGTGGTGACCTCGCCAAACACCTCTTGTTCGGCTGCACGGCCGCCGAGCAGCACGACCATGTAGTCGATCAGCTCCTCGCGCGTTTTCAGGTAGCGGTCTTCCTCGGGCAGGTTGAGCGTGTAGCCGAGCGCGCGGCCGCGCGGCACGATCGAGATCCGATGCACCTTCTCGACGCGTGGCAGAAGCTCGGAGCACAGCGCGTGGCCGGCCTCGTGGTAGGCGACGACACGCTTCTCGTGCTCGGTGAGCGCGCGCCGCGACTCGGCCCCAGCGATAACCCGCTCGATCGCGCGGTCGAAGTCGCGGCGCGTGATGACGGTGCGTCCGTCACGCGCCGCCGAGATCGCCGCCTCGTTGCAGATGTTGGCGAGATCGGCGCCGGTTAGACCGCTCGTCTGGCGCGCGACGAGGTCGAGGTCGACGTCGCTGGCGAGCGGCTTGTCGCGCGCGTGGACGCGGAGGATCTCTTTACGCCCGTGCAGGTCCGGAGGCGCAACGAAGATGCGGCGGTCGAAGCGGCCCGGCCGCAAAAGCGCGGGATCGAGCTTTTCGATCAGATTCGAGGCCGCGATCACGACGACGTCCTCGTGCTCGGAGAAGCCGTCGAGCTCGACGAGCAGCTGGTTGAGCGTCTGGTCCTTCTCGCCCGAGATATCGCGCCCGCGCGTAGCCCCAACGGCATCGAGCTCGTCGATGAAGACGATCGCCGGCGCCGCCTTGCGCGCGGCGCGGAAGAGGCGCCGGATGCGCGCGGCGCCGAGCCCAGCGAACATCTCGACGAAGGACGACGCCGACTGGGCGAAGAAGGCAGCCCGCGCCTCGTTCGCGACCGCTTTGGCGAGCAAGGTCTTCCCCGTTCCCGGCGGGCCGTGCAAAAGGATGCCCTTCGGCACGCGCGCACCGAGCTTGCGGAAGCGGCGCGGGTCGCGCAGGAACTCGACGACCTCGCGCAGCTCCTCCTTCGCCTCGTCGACACCGGCGACGTCTTCCCAGCGCACCGATCCGGCCGACTCGGGCTTGAGCGTCTGCGGTTTGGTGCGCGGCATGTAGCGCAGGGTCATCACGAGCACGACCGCGATCAGTCCCATGAAGACGATCGGAAGCCAGGTGACGGCGAGGTCCTGAACGCGGCCCCAGTCGATCGCCGCCGGCACGGCGAGCGGCCCGCCCGCGCCAGCGACCAGCGCGAATGTGGCCCCGCCGACCGGGCCCCGCGTAGCGCTGGAAGCGCGCGTCGCGCATGGCCTCGGGCAGCCACGGTCGCGACCCCCCGACACTGTGCGCGACGTACGACCCCGCGCCGCCCCCTCTGCGCGTTTCATGCCCTCAAGGATGGCGACTCCCACCCCTTGCCGCCACCGGAAGCTGCGCGGCGCACGGCTCGTCGGACCGTGGTGCCACGGAACGGCCGATCCGGGCTACGCGACGCGCTCGAGGCGCGGGTTCGGTTTGTAGCGGCGCCCGACCTTCGCGCACGGGCGTCCGTCGACCCGCACAACGTCGGCGGTGAAATCGTTTTCGCCGCGCAGCAGGGCCGAGCCGACACCGTAGGCGTCGGCCGGCACGCCGAGCTCCTCGAACTGGCGGATGCGCTCGGCGTTGAAGCCGCCCGAGACGACGATCTTCACGCGCTCGTGTCCGGCACGGTCGAGCGCCGCGCGTACCTTCTCGACAAGGCGAGGGTTGACGCCACGAGGGTCGAACTCACCCATCTCCTCCCACAGACAGCGGTCGACCATCGTGCCCGAGGTGTCGAGCCGCACGCCCCACAGCTTCTCGCCGAGCGCATCGGCGACTTCGACGGCGGTGCGACAACAGTCGTTGTGGAAGTCGACGAGAACGACGACGTTCATCTCGTCGGCGAAGCGATCGGCGAAGGCGCGCGCCGCAGCGACGGTGTCGCCGCCGAAGGCGGCGATCAATGCGTGCGGCACCGTTCCCACTCCCCGCCCGCCCCACCACGACGCCTGCGCGTCGGTGGAAACACCGAGCGCCCCGGCGATGTGCGCTGCCCACCCGTCACCGGTCTGCACAAGCCAATGGTCGTGGCGGGCAGGGAAGTAGAGGATCGGCTTGCCGCGCGCCGCTTCCACGACCTCGCGAACGTTGCGCATGATCAGCGTCCGCCGGGCCAGGCAGCCCAGATAGACGGTCTCGAGATGGGCGAAGAGCGCATAGTCGCCCTCGATCAGCAGGACCGTCTCCCAGGGCTCGATCTCGTCGCCCTCGTGTAGGGCCCACACTTCGAGCTCGTCCCAACCGTTCTGCCAGCTGCCGTCGGGAAGGCGCCGCCCCGAGCAGAGCTTGAGCACCGCGATCGCCTCGTCGATGCCACCCAACACCGAGCGGTGCTTCTGAAACACCTGCATCGTGACGCGCGGGTGCATGCCGCGCTCTTCGAGCAGCCTTTTGGTGAAGTTGAAGTACGCGTCGGTGTAGTAGCCGTCGCGGATCTTCTCGACCGGCAGACGAAAGACCGACGGGTCGAGCCGCTCGCGGCGAGGCGTAGGCGCGCTCATGGCGCCGGAATGCTAGGTCGCGCCGGCGAGACCCTCGGCACGCGCCAGCTCCGCCAACGCCGCGCGCGCCACCGCCAACTCGTCGCCCGCTGGCTCGCGCGTGCCGAAAACACGTTGGAACAGACGTCCGGGCGCCTGTAGCGCGCTCGCCAGGGGACGGTCGCGGTTGCGATCGCTCCATGCAAGAAGCTCGAAGGCGACACCGGCGGCGGCGAGCTGGACGGCGCCCTCGGCGAGCGGGCCGCGCACCCCGTGCCGGCGCAGTGCAGCGTTGCCGACGGCGGTAAGGGCGAGCATCGGCGCCACGAGGTGCGTGCCGCAGCGCTCGTGCTCGCGCGCCTCGTCGACAGCATCCGTGCCGTGTTCCCAAGCAGCGATCACCTTGTGCTCGGCGCCGTGGTAGGCGGCGACGCGCCCGTCGCGCAGCGCGACGAGCGCCGGCACCAGCCCGGCCAGGCCGATTGCGAGCTCGCTCGCGAACGACCCGCTGCCCGTGCGGCGCAAGCGCGTGCCGAACACGGCAGCGGCAAGGGCTGTCGCGAGCGTGCCGGCGTTGAAAAAAGGCAGCCGCGCCTCGGGCAGGGCGCGCCGCACGGCGGCGACGACCGCCACCGCCTCGGCGAGGCGGGCGATGCCGCGCAGACCGGGAAGCGCGCCGAGCGGTCCGCGTGCGAGAACGGCCTTGCGTCCCGAGCGCACGACGATGCGGCCGTCGCCTGTTCGCACCGCTGCCGCCCAGCGCGTCGGCCCGTGCAGTAGCACGCCGTTGGCGAGCGCCATCCCGCCGAAGCGCACCTGGTCGGAGCCCGCACGTGGCGAGCTTGCCACCGCCGAGCTCGCCGTCGCCACCGAGGCTGCCGCCGCGAGGCCTGCCCACGTCACCGCATCCGCCGCCCTCATCGAACCCTCCGCGTCACGCCAGCAATGTCGCCGCCGCCTCGGCGTAGAACGCCGCCGCCAGCCCCAGGTCGACTACCGGCACACGCTCGTCGGCGCCGTGGATGAGCGCCGACGCTTCCGTCATCTCCATCGCGAGCTGCGGAAAGAAGCCGTAAGCCGCACAGTCGGGGAAGGTGGCGCGGAACCAGCGCGAATCGGTGAAACCCGGCAACAGCGTGGGCACCGGGTGCGCGGTCGGATCTTCGCGCGCGCAGAAGGCAGCGATGAACTCGTAGAGAGCGCCCTCGGGCGCCGACAGGCTGCCATCGGTCGCTTCGTCGAGCTCGAGCTCAACACCGCTGTCGCCGACGACCTCGCGCACCACCGCCAGCGCGCGCTCGCGGTCGACCCCCGGCGGCACTCGACAGTCGACGGCGAGCTCGGCGCGAGCGGGGATGACGTTGATCTTCGCCGACCCGCGCGCCATCGTCGGCGCGAAGGTGACGCCGAGCATCGGCTCGAGCAGCGCACGCAGTTCGCCGTCGCCAGCGGTGAGGCGCGCGAGCTCTTCGACCGCGGCAGCACCGTCCGGCAACCCGAGCCCGGCGAGCACGGGTCGCACCGCCGGCGACGGCAGCGGCACCGTGCCGGCCCGGGCGAGACGCTCGAGCAGCGGCGCGAGCTTGACGAGCGCGTTGTCGGCCAAGCCGGGGGTCGACGCGTGCCCCGCACGCCCGCGCGTGCGCACCGTGAAGCGGAACACCCCCTTCTCGCCGACACCGATGCTCCACAGTCGCCGACCGGCGAGCGTGAACGTGTCGCCGCCACCCTCGTTGATCAGGTAGTCGCAGCGCGCAAGATCGGGGCGGCGCTCGCACAGCCAGCGCGCTCCGAGCGTGCCGCCGGCCTCTTCGTCGCAAGTGACGATGACCCGCAGCTCGCCGCTCCCGGGCCGCCAGCCCGACTTCGCCAGGGCCTCGATGGCCACCACGGTCGCCGCCACTTGACCCTTCATGTCGAGGGCACCACGCCCCCACACGCAGCCGTCGCGCAGCTCGCCCGCCCACGGGTCGCAGCGCCACTCGGCCGGTTCAGCGAGGACGGTGTCGACGTGCCCGAGCAGCACGAGAACGGGCCCGTCGCTTCGAGCTGGCAGGCGCGCGACGAGGTTGGGACGCTCGCGGTCGGCACCGACTAGCTGGCAATCGAACCCCGCTGCGCCGAGGCGCTGAGCCAGAAGCTCCTGAGCCGGACGCTCGTTTCCAGGCGGGTTGGTGGTGTCGAAACGGATCAGTGTGCGCAGCAGGTCGACCGCGCGGCTCTCGAGCTGCTCGCGCTCGACAGGGAGCACCGGCACTGCCCGTGGCGGCTGCGCGACCGGCCCTAGTTCCGCCTCGACACTGCCGCGCTCGCCCGCCACCGCGACACCCCCTAGGTCAAGGCCGGTTCGGGACGGGAGCGCTCTTTCGGCTGCAAAACGCGATCGATTAGGCCGTATTCGACCGCCTCTTCAGGCTTGAAGAAGCGGTCGCGCTCGGTGTCGCGGTGGATCGTCTCGGGGGTCTGCCCGGTGTGCTTGGCGTAGATCTGGTCGATCCGTCGGCGCAGGTCGAGCACCTCGCGGGCGTGGATCTCGATGTCGCTCGACGGTCCCTCGAAGCCCGCCGACGGCTGGTGGATGAGGATGCGACTGTTGGGCAGCGCCGAGCGTTTCCCGGGTGCGCCGGCGGCGAGCAGCAGCGAGCCCATCGACATCGCGATTCCCACGCACGTCGTCTGCACGTCGCAGCGGATGAACTGCATCGTGTCGTAGATCGCGAGCCCCGCGTAGACCGAACCGCCGGGACAGTTGATGTACAGCGCGATGTCGCGGTCGGGGTCCTCGGACTCGAGGTGCAAAAGCTGGGCGATCACGAGGTTGGCAACCTGGTCGTCGATCGGTTCGCCGAGAAAGACGACGCGGTCGCGCAGCAGACGCGAGTAGATGTCGAACGCACGCTCGCCGCGGGCGTCGTGCTCGATGACCATCGGTACTAGCGGCGTCATTGCTGCTCCTCCCGGGCTGTGACCCCAGCGCGCCTCATTGTGTCGCATCGACGTGGCAGCTAGCTTCGCAGACATGTCCAGCTTTCCGGTCCATCGCGACGACGCTCCGCTCGCCTACCGCTGCCACGGCCCTCGCGACGGCCTGCCGGTACTGATGCTGCACGGCTACCCGGAGTCCTCGTATATGTGGCGGCACCTGCTCGGACCGGTGGGCGAAGCCGGCTTTCGGGCGATCGCGCCCGACCTCGCCAACTTCGGCGATTCGCCGCTCGTGCGTCCCGGCAACTGGGAGCGGCAGATCGAGCGCGTCGAACTGCTCCGGCGCGCAATTGCTGTCGACCGCTTCGTGCTCGTGGTGCACGACTGGGGCGGGCTTATCGGCTTGCGTTGGGTGCTCGAGCGTGAGCTCGAGCTCGCCGGCCTCGTCGTGTCGTGCACCGGCTTTTTCAGCGACGGGCGCTGGCACGGGCTCGCCGAAACGATGCGCACGCCCGACCGCGGCGAGGAGTTGATGGAAGCGCTCACCCGTGATCTTTTCGCCCAGGCACTGCGCAGCGAGTGGCAGGGTTTCGACGACGCCACGATCGACGAGTACTGGAAGGGGCTCGCCGATCGCGAGCACCGGATGGCGCAGCTCGAGCTATATCGCTCGGGCGACTTCGAGAAGATCGCGCCGCTCGAGGGTCGACTGCGCGAGCTCGACGTCCCGACGCTCGTTCTGTGGGGCGGTCGCGACCGCTACGCACCGGTCGGGGGTGCGCACCGCTTCGCCAAGCTCCTGCCCCAGGCCGAGCTCGTGGTGTTCGACGACGCCGGACACTTCGTCTTCGAGGAGGCGCCCGAGCGCTGCACCGAAGCGGTGCTCGCGCTGCTCGCACGCGTCGACCGCTGATCGCCGCGGCGACCGTGGAACGGCCTCTCTTCGAGGAACCGCATCCCGCGCCGCGAGGCGCGGAGAGCGGCGAGCGCGGGGCGCCGCTCGCGGCGCGGATGCGCCCGCGTTCGCTCACCGAAGTCGTCGGGCAACGCCACCTGTTGGCGACCGACACGCCGCTTCGGCGCGCGCTCGAGGGGCACGCGCCGCACTCGCTGGTGCTGTACGGACCGCCCGGCAGCGGAAAGACGACGCTGGCGCGGCTCGTCGCCGGCGCGAGCGGCGCACCGGTCGCAGAGCACTCGGCGGTGGCGTGCGGCAGCCGCGAGGTGCGCGCAGTGATCGAGCGCGCCCGCGCTCGCGGCGAGCGCCCGGGGGCGGTGCTCGTGCTCGACGAGATCCACCGGTTCAACCGCACCCAACAGGACACGCTCCTGCCCGCGCTTGAAGAGGGCAGCGTGCTGCTCGTCGGTGCGACCACCGAGAACCCCTACTTCGAGCTCGTGCCAGCGCTGCGTTCGCGGCTGCGGATCTACGAGCTGCGGCCGCTCGACGAGGACGACCTCGTCGCGCTCCTCGAACGGGCGCTGAGCGACCCCGAACGGGGTATACCCGCGCCGCCGCCAGTCGACCGCGACGCTCTAGCCCTGATCGCGCGCCGGGCGGCGGGCGATGCGCGGCACGCTTTGACGTTGCTCGAGGTCGCCTGCCAAACGGCCGGCTCCGGCCGGTTGACGGTGGCGGTCGCCGCTGCCGCCGCCGGGCGCACCGCGCTCGCCCACGACCGTTCGGGCGACCGCCACTACGACCTCCTCTCGGCGCTGATCAAGGCGCTGCGCGGCTCCGACCCCGACGCCGCCGTGCTGTACATGACAGCGCTGCTCGAGGGCGGCGAAGACCCCCGCGTCGTCGCTCGCCGCCTGGTGATCCTGGCGAGCGAGGACATCGGCAACGCCGATCCGCGCGCGCTCGCCATCGCAGTTGCGGCCGCCCAGGCGGTCGAGCACGTCGGCATGCCGGAGTGCGCTTACGCCTTGACGCAGGCGACGATCTACCTTGCGCTCGCGCCCAAGTCGAACGCCGCCGCGCGGGCGCTTGCGCGGGCGCGCGCCTGGATCGCCGAGCGCGGCACGCCGGAACCACCGCCGTACCTGCGCGACGCCCACTTCGCCGGGGCGCGCGAGCTGGGTCGGGGCGTCGGCTACGAGTATCCGCACGACCTGCCGGACGCTTTGTCGACCCAAGAGCTGGCGCCGCGCGGCGCGGAGGGAGAACGCCTCGTCGAGCTGAGCGAGCACGGCGATGAGTCGCGCCTCGCTGCACGCTTGCGCGAGCTGCGCGCGCGGCGCGACCGGGCCCGGCGCGAGCAGTCGCGGGACGAACAGTCGCCGCCGCGCTAACACCGAAGCGGCGGGCGGCGCGTACACTGCAGGAAATGCCCGCGCAAGCCTACGCCGGCAAGGAGTGCGTGTGCCAGCTCCGCAAGGGGATCTGCGACCAGTCGTGCGTGCAGGGGATGCTCGAAACCCCCTTCTACGTCGCCTGTTTGCGGCTTGCGGGGCGCAAGTGCCTGGTGGTCGGCGGCGGCGAGGTGGGTCTCGAGAAGGTCGAAGGCCTGCTCGCTTGCGACGCTGCCGTGACGCTGGTCGCGCCCGAGGCGATTGAGCCGCTGCGCGAGCTGGCGGCGGAAGGCTCTATCAAGTGGCTGGCACGGGAGTGGCAGCCCTCTGATCTCGACGGCGCCTTTTTGGTGATCGCCGCCACCGACGACAGCGACGTCAACATCCGCATCTTCGAGGAAGCGGAGCGGCGAGCGATGCTCGTAAACGTCGTCGACGTGCCGCCGCTTTGCAACTTCATCCTGCCGGCGATCGTTCGTCAGGGACCGCTGGCGATCGCGATCTCGACCCAAGGGGCGTCACCGGCGCTCGCCAAGCGCATCCGCGACGAGGTCGCCGCCCGCTACGGCGAGCCTTACGCACGGCTGGCCGTGCTGCTCAACGAGGTGCGCGGCTGGGCGAAGCGGACGCTCCCCACCTACCAGGACCGCAAAGAGTTCTTCGAGTCGATCGTCAACGGCGATCCCGACCCGATCGAGCTCCTCGCACGCGGCGACGAGCAGGCTGTGCGCGAGCTGATCGCGAACGCCCAGCGCGAGCGGGAGCGCGCGCTCGCCTGAGGACGGATCCGCGGGCGATGTCCGCCCCGGCGCCGGTCGCGATTGCGCTGGAACACGTCGGGCGCACCTTCGGCGACGTTGTCGCGCTGCACGACGTGACGCTCGAGGTACGGGTCGGGCAGACGCTGTGCGTCGTTGGCCGCAACGGGGCGGGCAAGACCACGCTCGCCCGCATCGTCGCCGGGCTCTTGCGACCGTCGCAGGGTCGCGTGCGCGTCCTGGGGGCCGAGCTTCCGGCCGAGCGCCACGCTCTGCGCGGGCGCATCGGCTACGTCGGCCACGACGCGGCGCTCTACCGCGCTCTTACGGCACGCGAGAACGCCCGTCTGCGCGCTCGGCTTCTCGGCCTGCCCGATGCGAGCGCCGACCGCGCACTCGCCGCCGCCGAACTCGGCCGCCACGCCGACCGCCCGGTGCGCGAGCTCTCGCGTGGATTGCGTCAGCGCGCGGCGGTCGCCTGCGCACTCGTGGGCGACCCCGAGCTGCTGGTGCTCGACGAACCGTTCGCGAGCCTCGACCGCGCCGCCAGCGAGCTCGTCGCCGGCCTGGTCGGACCGCGAGAGGGGCGAACGCGCCTGCTCGTCACGCACGACCTGGAACGTGCCGCGCGCGAGGGCAACGCTGTGTTGGTCCTCGCCGATGGACGGGCCTACATCGCAGATCGCGCAGGGAGGGCACCGAGCGCGGCCGATCTCGCCGAGGTGCTGCAGTGACCGCGCGCCCGCGCGACCAGTTGCGCGCGCTCGTCGCCAAGGACGTGCGTCTCGAGCTGCGCTCGGCCGAGGCGCTGCCAGCAGCGCTGCTGTTCGCCCTCGCGGCGATCGTCGTAATCCACTTCGCCTTCCAGCGCGACACGCTCGCCGGCCCGCTCGCCGCCGGCGCGTTCTGGGTGACGCTGCTGTTCGCCGCCTTTCTGCCGGTCACCCGCGCCTTCGTCGTTGACAGCGAGCAGGGCGGCATCGACGCCGTGCGCCTGGCCGGGGTCGACGGCACAACCGTCGTTGCCGCAAAAGCGGCGTCGCTGGTGCTAGCGCTCGTCGCCGTCGAGACCGTGCTCGTCCCGGCCTTCGCGCTGCTGCTCTTGGGTCCCTCACTTTGGCCCGTGCTCGTGCCGCTCCTAGCCGTGCTCGCACTGGCCAACGTCGGCATCGCTGTAGTCGGAGCTTTGGCGGCGGCGCTAGCGGCACTGTCGCGGCTGCGCGAGCTGATCGTCCCGATCCTGATGCTGCCGCTGTCGGTTCCCCTGGTGATCGGCGCCGCCGAGGCGACGGCGCCGCTCTTCTCGCAAACGCCCGGCGACCTCGAGCTGCGCTGGCTGTTGCTCCTGGGGCTTTACGATGTGTTGTTCGTAGCCGTCGCCGTCGGCGTCGCCGACCATCTCATCGACGAATGACAGCGCTGCGCTCAAACCGCCTTGCTCTGCTCGCCGCGGCGACGGCCTGCCTGCTCGCGCTCGCCTTGGCACTGGTGTTCTTCTACGCCCCGCTCGACGCCGACCAGGGCTTCGTGCAGAAGATCTTCTACGTCCACGTCCCGTCGGCGATCGTGGCGCTAGGCGGCTTCGTCGCCGCCGGTGTGATGGGCGCGCTCTATCTGCGCAGCGGAAATCCGCGCTGGGACCTGCGCAGCTACGTCTCGATCCACCTGTCGGTGATCTTCGGCTGTGTGGTGCTCGCCACCGGCTCGATCTGGGCGCGCGCGTCGTGGGGGCACTGGTGGCTGTGGGACGAGCCGGTGCTCGTGTCGTTCCTAGTGATCTTCCTCCTCTACTGCGTCTACTACCCGCTTCGCTACTCGATCGATGACCGCGAGCGACAGGCGCGGGCCGCCTCGGTGTTCGCGATCACCGCCGGCGCCTTCGTGCCCGTGAACTTCATCGCGGTGCGCCTCGCCGAGTCGTTCACGCACCCGCGGGTGCTCTCCCAGACGGGCGGAAACATGCCCGGCGAGATGCGGCTGACATTTCTCGTCGCGCTCGCCGCGGTGGCCCTCCTCTACGTGACCCTCTGCCGGCTCGAGATCGCTGCTAAAACGCTGTCGGCACAAGTTTCCGAGCTGCGCCGCGCGCTCGAGAGCGCGCACGTCGGCGCGCTGCCGGGCGGCGCACGGGCGAGCGGCTCGCAGGCACCCTCGACACCGGCCACGTCGACGGGGACGGGAGGCTGACGATGCCAGCGCTGCCGTTGGACGAAGCCGGCAAGTACGTGGCGGCGGCGTACGTGATCTTCGCCGTGCTGCCGGTGATCTACGTCGCGATCCTGGCGAGCAAGATCGGCCGCCTCCAGAGCGAGGTGGCGCGCTTGCTCGAGCTGGTCCGCGACGAACGCCGCGGGAGATGAGCTCCGGCCTGCTCGTACTCGGTGCTTCGCACAAAACGGCACCGCTCGCCTTGCGCGAGCGTCTGGCGCTGCCCGAGGGTCGGGCCGCGGCGATCCTCGGCGAGCTCGTCAGTGTGCCGGCGATCCAAGAGGCGGTCGCCCTCTCGACCTGCAACCGCACCGAGCTCTATTTGCTTGCAAGTGACACGGTGGCGGCGGAGAGCGCTGCGCTCGGCGTTCTCGCCCGTCAGGCGGCGATCGGCCCGACCGAGCTGTCAAATGCGCTCTACTCGCTACGCGACCGCGACGCTGTGCGTCACCTGTTCGCCGTCGCCGCCGGTCTCGACTCGATGGTCGTCGGCGAAGCCGAGATCCAAGGTCAGGTGCGCAGAGCGCACGAGCTCGCCACTGTTGAGGGCGCGAGCGGGCCGGTCACCAACCGTCTTTTCCGCGACGCGATCGCCGCCGGCAAGCGCGTGCGTAGCGAAACGACGATCGGCCGCCGCAGGGTGTCGGTGCCGTCGGTCGCGGTCGAGCTGGCAGCTGCGACGCTCGGCGACCTCTCAAGCCGGCGAGTACTCGTCATCGGCGCCGGCGAGGGCGGCGAGTTGACGGCGCGCGCCCTGCGCGCACAGGGTGTTCACACCGTGTTCGTGGCCAACCGGCGCTACGACCGGGCGATCGGCTTGGCGCGCCGCTTCGGCGGCCAAGCAGTACGTTTCGACCAGCTGCCGGCCGAGCTCGTCAGCGCTGACATCGTCGTCAGCTCGACCGGATCGCCGCACCTGATCGTCGGTCGCGAGGAGCTCGAGCTGGTGATGAACGAGCGCGACTGGCGTCCGCTCGTGATCATCGACATCGCCGTGCCGCGCGACTTCGACCCGGAAGTGCGCGCACTGCGGGCGATCACGCTCTTCGACATGGACGACCTGCAGCGCGAGGTGGCGCGCAACCTGCGCCTGCGCGAAGCCGAGCGCCGGCAAGCCGCGACGATCGTCGAGCAGGAAACCGAGCGCTTCTGCGCATGGCTCACCGAGCTCGACGTGCTGCCGACGATCGCGGCGCTCAGGCGGCGTGCCGACGCGCTCGTCGCAGCGGTGCTGGCTGAGAACGAGGGGCGCTGGGAGAGCCTTTCGGTGCGCGACCGACAGCGGGTCGAAGCGATGGCGCGGGCGCTCGCCAAGCGTCTGCTCCACGACCCGACGGCGGTCCTGCGGCGCAGCGCGGGAAGCGAGGACGGCTACCGCCTGGCGCACGCTGTGCGTGAGCTGTTCCAGCTCGACCGAAGCGCGGGCGGTGCGAGCGCCAGCGATCGCGAGAACGCTGCCGACGCGCCCGCGGCGAAGGTCGAGCGGCTGCCCCGGCGCGCTCAGCGCGGCGCCCGCAAGAGCGTTCGGTGACCGCCGCTCGCGGCAAGCTGCGGCACCCACTACGCGTCGGCACCCGCCCGTCGCTGCTCGCACGCACCCAGGCCGAGATCGCTGCACGGCGGCTCGGCGTCCCCTACGAGCTCGTCGTGGTGCGGACGAGCGGCGACGAACGAACGAGCGAACACGAACGCATGCACGGCGACGAGCGCACGCGCCGCGGCGGCGGCGAATCCCCGGCCGTTGCTGGTCCCGAACCGGTCTCCTCGCCGGGGCGCGGCACGCCGACTCGCCCGCAACGGGCCGACAAAACGCGCTTCGTGAAAGAGCTCGAGGAGGCGCTCCTGGCCGGCGAAATCGATGTCGCGGTGCACTCGGCCAAGGACGTGCCCGGCGAACTGCCCGACGGTCTCGTCCTAGCCGCTGCAGCGGGGCGCGCGAATCCAGCCGACGTGCTGGTGATGTCGGCGGCAGTCGCGGCTAAGCGCTCGGCGGATGCGGCACTCAGCGCACTGCCAGCGGGCGCGCGTGTGGGCACGAGCTCGCGCCGCCGCACCGCCCAGCTACTCGCCGCCCGACCGGACATCGCGGTCGTGCCGCTGCGCGGCAACGTCGACACCCGCCTACGGCGTCTGCGCGAAAGCGAGCTCGACGCGGTCGTACTCGCCGCCGCCGGCCTCGACCGCCTCGGTAGCGCGCTCGCGGAACTAGCGCCACGAGCCACGCACGACTCGCGGGAGCACCCCGTCGACCACATGCCCGCTGACACCCTCGCGATGCTGCGCCTCGATCCGCCCGCCTTCCTCCCGGCCCCCGGCCAGGGAACGCTCGTGTACGAGACGCGCCGCGACGACCATTCGACCCTCGCCGTCTGCGCGGCCGCCAACGACAGCGCGAGTTGGCGCGAACTGTTGGCCGAACGGGCGCTGGTGCGTGCCCTCGAAGCCACCTGCGACACACCGCTCGCCGCGCTCGCCCGCCACGAAGGAGACGAGCTCCAACTATCGGCATGGGCAGGATCGCCCGACGGGTCGACGTGGGTGCAAGACCGCGGCCGCGGCAGCCGCGACCGTCCCGAGGAGCTCGGCGAGCTCGTCGCCGAGCGGATGCAAGCCGCCGGGGCGCTCGAGGTGATGGCCGGCATGCCCCCGAACGACGTGGCGCAGAGCCCTTGAGCCGCGACAGCGACGTAGGCTGCCGAACGTGACCAGCGAAGGTGCGAACGGAACGGGGGGTGTCGTCTACCTCGTCGGCTGCGGCCCGGGCGATCGTGGCCTTGTCACCGAGCGGGCCGTCGAGCTCGTCGCGAGCGCCGACGCGATCCTCTACGACCGCCTCGTGCCGCGCTCGCTGCTCGCCTTGGCTCCGCCGCAGTGCGAGCTGGTTTACGTCGGCAAGCTGCCGGGACGACCGACGCTGCCACAGGAGGAGATAAACGCCGAGCTCGTCGCGCGCGGCCGCGCCGGTCAACGGGTCGTGCGCCTGAAGGGCGGCGACCCGTTCGTGTTCGGTCGCGGCGGCGAGGAGGCCGAGGCGCTCGCCGCCGCCGGCGTCCCTTTCGAGGTCGTGCCGGGCGTCACCGCCGGCATTGCCGCGCCCGCTTACGCCGGCATCCCTGTGACGCACCGCGCCGAGGCGTCGGCCGTCGCCTTCGTCACGGCCCACGAGGATCCCCGCAAAGGCGAGTCGGCGCTGGACTGGCGAGCGCTCGCACGCTTTCCCGGCACGCTCGTCTTCTACATGGGGGTCAGCCGCCTAGCCGCCGTGTCCGAACGTCTACGTGCGGAGGGGCGTAGCCCCGACGAGCCCTGCGCGGTGGTCGCCGACGGCACCCGCGCCACCCAGCGAACCGTGACCGGGACGCTGGCCACGATCGCCGAGCGGGTGGTGGCGGCGGGGCTGCAGCCACCGGCTGTGCTGGTCGTCGGAGCGGTGTGCGCCCTGCGCGACCGGCTAGCGTGGGCGGAGCGGCGACCGCTGCACGGCGCCGTGGTCGTGGTGACCCGCGCCCGCCCCCAACAGAGCGCGCTCGCACGGCGCCTGCGCGCGCTCGGCGCCGAGGTGGTGGAGGCGCCCGCGATCCGCATCCGCCCACTGCCGACGCCGCCCGAGCTCGCGACGATCGAGCGCTTCGGGCTCGTTTGCTTGACGAGCCCGAACGGCGCCCGCCTGCTCGTCGACGGTCTGCTCGCCCAGGGGCGCGACGCGCGTGCTCTCGCCCGCACGCAGATCGCGGCGATCGGCCCGGGCACGGCAGCGGCGCTGGCAGAGCGCGGGTTGCGCGCCGACATCGTGGCCGAGCGCTTCGTGGCCGAGGGGCTAGTCGAGGCGCTCTCGGACGTCGAGGTCGCAGACCGCGACGTTTTGATCGCCCGCGCCGCCGAGGCGCGCGACACCCTCGTCGAGGCGCTCGCCGCTCGCGGTGCGCGCGTGACCGTCGCGCCCCTCTACGAAACCGTTCACGAGCCGCTGCCCGACTACGCGCGCGACGACCTCGAGCGCGCCACCTACATCACTTTCACGGCTAGCTCGACGGTGCGCAGCTTTCTTGCCGGTGGCGGTACCGTTCCGCAGGGGGCGCGGGTGGTGTCGATCGGACCGATCACGACCGCGGCGCTGCGCGAAGCCGGTATAGCTGTCGATGTCGAGGCGTCGCGCCACGACATCGACGGTCTTGTCGAAGCGCTCGTCGCCGACGCGCGAGCGAGGAGGGCGGTAGCGTGACCGGCCACCAGTCGACCGCCACCGCGGATGCCCACCGCAGCGACGAGCAGCCGCCGCTCGTGACGCTGCTCACCGACTACGGACTCGGCGACGAGTTCGTCGGCGTTTTGCACGGCGTGATCGCTGGCATCTGCCCCCAGGCGCGAGTGATCGACATAACGCACGGGATCGAGCGCCACGACGTGCGCAAGGGCGCGCTCGTCCTGCGCGCCGCCTTGGCTTACTGTCCGCGCGGTGTTCATGTCGCTGTGGTCGACCCCGGTGTCGGCACTGCTCGCCGCGGCGTCGCGGTGCGTGCCGCCGATGGCCGCATTCTCGTCGGCCCCGACAACGGGCTCTTGAGCCTGGCGCTCGAGAGCGCCGGCGGCGCCGTCGAGGCGGTCGAGATCACCCGCTCTCCGCTGCGCCTCGAGCCCGTGTCGGCCACGTTTCACGGCCGCGACATCTTCGCTCCGGTCGCCGCTCATCTCGCAGCCGGCACGCCGTTGGCGGAGGCGGGCGAACCGTTCGACCCCGACACGCTCGTACGACTCGACCTCCCCGCACCGAAGCTGGACGGGGCGACCATCCACGCCCACGTTCTCACCTTCGACCGTTTCGGTAACGCGATCCTCTCGGCGTCGCACGAGCACGCCACCGCTGTCGGGCTGAAACTCGGCCGGCCGGTGCTCGTGCGCACGCCCCGTGGCGAGCGCGAAACGCTGTTCGTGCGCACGTTCGGCGACGTCGCCCCGGGCGAGCTGCTGCTCTACGAGGACTCTTGGCGGATGCTGGCGCTGGCTGTGAACCGCGGCGATGTGCGTAGCGTGCTCGGTATCGCGGTCGACGACAAAGTGACGATCGCCCCGGTGCGCGAGGCGACGGGCGCGCAGCTGTGAGAAGGGACACGCGCGCCAGCGAGGCCGGCGGCGGCGCGAGGCAAGCGAACGTTCGCGACGGCGAAGCACACAGCGAGCCGACGCCCTTCGGCCGTCCCCGCCTGCACTTGCGCCGCTGCGGCTCGACCAACGACGTCGCGCGCGCCCTCGCGGCGCGCGGCGCGCCCCACGGCACCGTCGTCACCGCCGACGAGCAGACAGCCGGCCGCGGCCGACAGGGCCGACGCTGGCAGGCACCGCCCAAGAGCGCCTTGCTCGCCTCCTTCGTGCTGCGCACAGCCGCCCCGCCGGCGGGTACCTTGTCGCTCGCTGTCGCGCTGGCGGTGGCCGAGACGGCAGAGCTAGCGGTTCCCGGTCTCGCTGCCCGGGTCAAGTGGCCCAACGACGTCCTTGCGGATGGACGCAAGCTCGCCGGGATCCTGATCGAAAGCCGTGCCCTCGAGGGTTGGACCGTCGTCGGGATCGGCATCAACGTGCACACCGAGGAGCACCAGTTCCCGCCCGAGCTCGCCGCGAGGGCCACCTCGCTCGCGATCGAGGCGCGGCGCGCCGGGACGCCGTCGCCGACGATCGAAAGCGTGCTCGAGACGCTCTGCGCGGCGCTCGCGCGCTGGACGAGCGAGGACGGTCAGGCGGAAGTGGCCGCAGCGTGGCCACGGCGCGACGCGCTGGCCGGCCGCCGCGTTAGCTGGGACGGCGGCAGCGGCACGGCGCGCGGCGTCGATCGCGAGGGCAGGCTGATCGTCGAGACCGCCCGCGGCACGGTCGCGCTCGCGGCCGGCGAGGTCCACCTCGGCTCGGGCGCCGGGCGCGGCGACTGAGCGGCGGGCGCGGAGACCGAGCAGCGGTCGCGGCGACTGAGCGGCGGCCGCCGAGGCGAACAGCCAGCCGACCCGCTAGGCGGCGGCCGCTCCGGCCGCGGACTCGCCGCCGCCGGGGCGGGTGTCGGTCTCGCCTGCCGCCCCGCCTTCGTTGGTGCGGTCGCTCGCGTCCCCGTCGGTGTGGTCGCTCGTGCCGACCTCACCGCTTGCGTCCGCAGCGGTGTCGAGCGCGGCCGGAACCGCCCCCGGCACGACGTCCTCGGGCCGCACCGGTCCGCCACCCGCATCGCCGCCCCCGGACGCAGCGGCTTCGGCTGCGAGCGCATCCGCGGCGGCCGCTTCGGGCACTTGCTGCTCGGGAGAAAGCGGCGCGACAGCGGTGGCGTCGGTCTCGGCGCGCTTGCGCTTGCGACCCCCGCGCTTGCGTTTGCCCTTGGGGAAGTTGCGCAACAGCTCGCGCGCCACCGCCTGCGGCTTGCGCGCGAGGCGCATCCGTGCGTGGTCGAGCACCTGCTGAGCCTCGGGCGTGTGGACGGCTGCTGCCGCCAGCAGCGCCGCTTGCAGCCGCCGGTCCTGCTCGCGCGCGGCCTGCACGAGCTTGCGAGCGTTGCGGCCGTGCGCCGCTCCCGACGAGTTGACAAGCAGGCCGAGCAGGCGCTTCGCCTCGGGCCAGCGCTGCGTGGCGTAGTGCTCGTGCACCTCGCGGCTGAAGTCGGCGAGGTGCCACAGCCAGCGCGCCGCCTGTTCGCGCCGCCCGATCGGGCGATCGGCGAGGATCTGAAGCAGCGTGCGCACCCCCTCGCGGCGCTCGTCGCGCGCCCAGCTGCCGACGGTCTCGACCGCTTCGTCGAAAGCCTCGGGATCGCGTAGCGCGCCGATCTCTTGCAGCGCCTTGAGCCGCAGCTGGGTGTTGCGGTTACGGCGCAAGCAGTTCAGCAGGAACAGCTTGCGCAGCTCGCCGCTGCGGTCGAAGTGCAACATCGCCTTGGCGCGCCGCCAGTTCGCCTGCGACACGCGCGCACCGGCGAGCATCGCCCACGCCTGCTGCTCGCCCCACGGCAGGTGTTCGACCGCGATGCGCCAGAGCTCGCGCTCGAAAACCTGCGCTCGGCGCTCGGGATCGGCGGTGACAGGCACCACCCTTTTCTCGACGCGGATGCGGCGCCCGCGCGCGCGCCGCACCGGCCCGACGACGATCGCCCCGCCGCGGTAGACGTCGCGGTCGAGCAGGCTGTGCAGCGTCACGACGGGATCGTCGTTCGGCGTCGCTGGATGGACGAAGTCGACGACGATGCCCGCCTCTTTCTGTGGGTGTTTGCGCGTCACGCGGCCGACGCGCTGCTGGTAGACGCGGCGCGACGCCGTCGGTGCGAGATGCATGCACACCGTCGCTTTCGGCGAGTTCCAGCCCTCGGCGAGCAACTGGGCGTTGACGAGCACGTCGATCTCACAGCGTTCGTAGGAGGCGAGGATGCGCGCAAGTTCGCGCTTGGGCGTCTCGCCCGACACCGCGACGGCACGCACCCCCACCGCGCGCAGCGCCTCGGCGACGTTGTGGGCGTGCTTGACACCGGCGGCGTAAATCACGCCCGGCAGCCCACGGAAGCGCGACTTGTAGAGATCGGCGATCGCAAGGTTGAAGGGCTGCTGGTCGAGGAGCGCGGCGAGCTCTTCCTGGTCGAAGTCCTGGTCGACCTCGCCGCGGCGCAGCGGCACCTTGGCGATCGAGCGCACACCGGGGCCGGGCGGGATGCGGATCGCTCGCAGCGGCGCGATCACGCCGCGGCGCGCCGCCTGCGCGAGGTCGAAGCGCGAAGTCTGTGTCGGGAAGAGATCGGTGACGTGGCGCGCGATCAGCGCACCGGTCGCTGTCATGCCGATGAACACCGGGCCGACCCAGCGGCGGATCGCCTCGCTCGTCTTCTCGCCGAGCGCGGTATGAGCCTCGTCGCAGATCACCACCGTGTAGGCATCGGAGATGCGCCCGGCGTTGCGAACGAACCACTGGTAGGTCTCGACCGTCACCGGCCCGTCGGCGGGAGGATCGTCGTCGGGGGCTAGCCGGGGCGGCCGTATGCGATCGCCGTACCCGCGGTCGCGCAGCTCGCCGAGGAACTGATCGACGAGGTTTCGGCGGTGGGTGAGGATCAGCACTCCGCCCGTCCGCGACGCGTCGACGAAACCGAGCGCGGCGACCGTCTTGCCGGCACCGGTGGCGTGTTCGAACCAGAAGCGACGCGCCGCGCCGGGATCCTCTTCGACGTCGCGGGCGTGGAGCTCG
Organism: Thermoleophilum album; assembly: GCF_028867705.1. Taxonomy (GTDB): domain Bacteria; phylum Actinomycetota; class Thermoleophilia; order Solirubrobacterales; family Thermoleophilaceae; genus Thermoleophilum. Next base: position 2,055,344 of record NZ_CP066171.1, read on the forward strand.
TCGTGCTCGGTCTCGTCCCAGTCGATCGGTTCCTCGTCGCCGGCGACGAACTCCTCGTCCTCCCCGACCGCGGCGTCGGCACCGGCCGGTTCGTGCACGTCCGCGCCTTCGCTTGCACTGCCCGCTGCTGCCGCACTGGGGTCGCGCTCCGCGTTCTCGCCGGCGGCTTCGCCGTCGCGCGCGCCGCGACGGCCTTGCAGCTCGGCTGAGAGCGCGACGAGCGTCCCTGACAGAGCGTCGACCTGGTGCGCCGAGAGCACGGTGCCGTCGGCTAGGCGCGGCTCGTCGCTGCTTAGGAGTCGCTCGAGCCCAAGCAGGAGCGAGTAGTCACGCCTCCACTCGACCGACGGATATTCGCGACCCGCTGCGATCTCGGCGAGAGCGTCTTCGAGCGCCATCCGCCGTGCGCTGCCCGGCGTCAGCGCTGCTTGCGGGTCTTCGCCGTCGAGCACGAAACGTTCGCGCGCGAACTCCTCCGCGCGCTTGAGATCGTCGGCGGAGAAAGGCAGAGTTGCGGCGAGCGTGGTCGTTTCGGCCAAGGTGGCGTCCTCTCGGAACAGGGAGCCCGCAACGCGCGCGCAAGCGTTAGCGCATGCCGGCGGGCCCGGCCCTGTCTTCGCCGCGTCCAGCGCCTGAAGCGCGGCGAGCCCGCCCGGTCCGGCGAGGACCGCAGAGGTCTCTGCAATTACAGCACACCGACGCGGACGGATCGACACCCCGTGCCCGACACATCGCCGAGCCCGGCGCGGGGTCCGTACCGGCGTCCGGCGCGAACCCCGGGCACGTGTGCGCACCGCATGCACACACCGCGCACCGCCAGGTCCGGCGCGGGCTACGTGACACAGGTTCGGTGCTGACGGTGTGCCACTCTTCGCTCGTGCAGTCCCGCACAGGCGCGCGCTCTTTCTGCGTTGTATCCGCGGCGGCTCGTCAGAGGATCGTGGCGCTTGCCACGGCGGCGGCTTGCTTGGCGCTCGCGATCGGAGCGAGCGGCTGCGAACGCAGCGGCGGCGAGAGCACTGGCGGAGCGTCCGCTGTACCGCGCGTCGAACGACCCCCGGCCCGGCTCGCCGCCCTGTACCGGCGCGCGAACGCCTTGGTCGACGCCGACCGCCACACGCTCGCCGCACAGCTGCGTGCCTTGCGGGGGTACCCGGTGGTGGTCAACAAGTGGGCGTCGTGGTGCGGACCCTGCCGCTCGGAGTTTCCGCTGTTGCGGCGTGCCGCTCTGCGCTTCGGAAGACAAGTGGCGTTCCTCGGCTTGAACTCCGAGGACGCGCGTGGGCCGGCGCGCGACTTCTTGCGCAGCGAACCGGTTCCCTATCCGTCGCTGCGCGACGCCCGCGGCGAGCTCGCCGCCGACCTGGGAGCCGACCGGATCTTCCCCGCCACCGTCTTTTTCGACCGCAGCGGCGGCCGCGCGCACGTCAAGTACGGCCCCTACCGCTCGCTCGCCGAGATCCGCACCGACCTCGCCCGCTATGCGCGCTAGCGATCGACCCGAGGTACGCGTCGATCCCTTGAGCGGGCTGCGTGTGATCGTCGCCCACGGGCGTGCGGCGCGACCCGGCGGCTGGCTCGCCGCTAGCGATCGGGCCGGGCCGGATCTCGTCGGCTCCGACCCTTTCGCCGAGGGCAACGAGTCGGCCACGCCCCCCGAAGTCGATGCGGTACGGCCCGGGGGCAGCGCCCCCGACACGCCCGGCTGGCAAGTGCGGGTGGTGCCGAACAAGTTCCCGGCTCTCGTTCCCGCCGGGGAAGGTGGACCGGCGCGACCTGTCGATGGCAGCAGCGGAACGACGCTGGAGCTCGACCCCTTCGGCGGTCGCGGCGAAGTCGAGCTGTTCGCGGCGGCACCGGCGGTCGGCGCTCACGAGGTGATCGTCAACAGTCCTCGACCCGTGACGACGTTGGCGGCGCTCGCTGTTGAGGAGCTGAGGGTCGCCGTTTCTGTGTGGCAGCGGCGGATGCGCATCAACCGGGCACGCGGTTACCCGCAGCTGATCGTCAACGAGGGTCACGCCGCCGGCGCTTCGCTGACCCACACCCACGCCCAGCTCTACGTGCTGCCGTTCCTGCCCCAGCTGGTGGCGCGCGAGCGCGAGCGTTTCACCGCCTACTACGAGCGCACGCAAGGCCGCAACCTGCTCGCCGACCTCGTTCAAGCCGAAGTCCGCACCAGCGAACGTGTCGTTTGGGTCGACGAGCAGTGCGTCGCCTTCTGTCCCTTCGCGGCGCGGGCGGCTTTTCACGTGGTGATCGCGCCCCGGCGCCCGGCGGCGCGTTTCGAGGACGACGAGCCGCCGGCACGGGCGCTCTGGGCGACGCTCAAGAAGTTGCGCCACGCCTGCGGGGGCGATCCGCCGCTGAACCTCTTCGTGCGCACCGCGCCTGACGGCGCACAAGCTTTCTGCTGGCGTATCGAGCTGCTGCCGCGGCTCGCCCAACCGGCCGGACTCGAGCTCGGCGCCGGCGTCCACGTGTGCCCGCTCGCGCCCGAGCGCGCCGCGGCGCTGCTGCGAGCGGCCGACCCGAAGCTCTGAGGGCACCACGCGGGGAGACGAGGGCGGCGCCCGGGGGGCGAGCGGCGGACGGGCCGCCGCTTCGCGCCACCACCGCCGCGACAATCTCCGCCACGGCGCGGCCGACCGCAGCCCACCGCTGCCGCGCGGGCGCGTCTACCCTCCCGACTGCCACGAGCCCCCGTAGCTCAGTGGATAGAGCACGCGCCTCCTAAGCGCGGTGTCGCAGGTTCGATTCCTGCCGGGGGCATCGCAGCACGGACGCGCTAGCCCGCCTTGCGCCCGCGGAGGCTCGCGCCCGACGCGGAAAGCGCTGCTCGCGCACACTTCCGGTGCTCGCGCACACGTCTGGTGGCGCGGCTCGGTGCGTGCCGGAACTCCCCTACGCCCCGAAGGCGCGGGGTGCGGGCTGGTCGGGACGGTCGGGGTAGACGTCGTCGATCGTCGTCAAGGCCCTGTAGGCGCCGCTCCCCAGAGCGTCGCGAACCGCGTCGGCACCGCCGCTTAGGCGGTCGAGCACACACAGCGCACCGACGACCTCACCCCCCTCTTCGCGCACGCGCTCGATCGCTTTTACGAGCGAGCCGCCGCTCGTCACCACGTCCTCGACAATCAGGCAGCGCTGGCCGGCCACCGGTGGCCCTTCGATCCACCGTCCGAGACCGTGCCGCTTCGGCTCTTTGCGCACCAGGAACGCGCTCAGCTCGCCATCGGCGGCTAGCGCTGCGCAAGCGATCGGGTCGGCGCCGAGCGTCAACCCGCCGACAGCGCGAGCGCCGAGCGCGCGGGCGTGCTCGGCGACGAGCTCGCCCACGAGCGCGAATCCCGGCGCGCGCAAAAGCGCGCGCCGGCAGTCCACGTAGTAAGACGCGCGGGCGCCGCTCGCGAGCGTCACTTCTGCGATCACGAGCGCCTCGTCGCGCAAAAGCTGCGCGAGCTGCTCGAGGCGACGATCGCTGCGAGGCTTATCTCCGCTCAAACGAGCGCCGATAGTAGGGGATGAGGTGCGCACGCTGGTTCGAATCGTTGCGGTAGTGGCGAGCCTGGTGATCGTCCTGAGCTTCGCGATGTTCGCTGCCGATCAGGGCGCTCGCGGCCGCGACGAGCAGCTCCAGAAACTTCAGGAGCAAATCGCGCCTCCGGCGCCCGGGGCGAACGCCGAGCGGTTGCGCGAAGCCCGTCACGGCAAGCTCCGCGAAGCCGTCGACGACGCCAACGACTTCTTGCTGAAACCGTTCGCCGGCGCCGTGACGAGCTCGAACCCGTGGGTCGCGCGTGGCGTCCCGGCTCTGCTCGGGCTGCTGGTGTGGGGCTTTTTGCTGGGGTTACTGGCGAATCTGATCCCCCAGCGTGCGCGAACCGTGCGCGACTGGCGCACCGGCCAGCCGATCTAGCGCGAACCGAGTCGACGCAGGCGACGATCCCGAACAGCGGCCCACAGTGGCCAACTGTGCCGCTTGGGCTTGGTATCGACGCCCGGACACGCTAACCTGCGCGCAGCGCCCGCCCGACAGGGTCGTGGCGAAGGCAGTCGCCTTACATAAGGACTTGTAGTCCCAAGGCCGAGTCCTCGCGCCGCCCGGTGCGAGGAGCGGGGGACCCAAAGACCGCCACCGGTCAAGGGGCGAATCGCCGCCCGAGCGCGGCGTAGCGCCACTTCCAGCGCGAGCCCGACAGCTAACCCCGTAGGCCGCAACAGGAAGGGGGCATGACCGAGACATGCACCAACAGCGTGATCTCGCATCACGGGAGTTGTGGCAACGAGAGATCGAGCGGTCGCGGCGAAGGCGCGCACTCGCGCCTGTGGCGAGAAAAGAGCTTGCGCGCAAGCGCCGCCTCTCCGCGGCGATCGTCTCGGCAGTGCTGGCGGGACACGCCGCACCCGCAGCTGCCGGGGGCCGCAGCGCCACAGGCGGCTCGGGAGAGGAACGCGGCGGACGCCAGGTCGTCGAGCTGCGCGAGGGATCGCTCCCGCTCGCGCGCGGTTCGGTAGGCGATCTCGTCGCCGAGGTGCAGCGCAAGCTCGGCGTTGCAGCGGACGGGATCTTCGGTCCCCAGACCGAGCGAGCCGTGCGCGCATTCCAGGCCCGGGCCGGCCTGGCGAGCGACGGGATCGTCGGGCCGCTCACCTGGTCGGCCCTTTTCGGCGCCGACACCGTCGCCTCGCTGCCGTCGGGGAGCGAGCGCGCCGGTCTGGTCGCGGTTGCGCGCACCGCGGTGCGGGTGGCACGGGCGTCGGCCGTCGCGCGCGTGGAGCGACGTTTGGAGCGCCGAGCGCGCAAGCTTGGTGTGGACCGTGGGCGCACGTCGGGCGGCGCTGCCTGGGCGCCGGCAGCGCACAACCCGGCTGACAACACCGCGGTGCCCCCGTCGTCGCCCGCACCGGCCCCCGGTGGTGGCGTGTGCGGCACGACGACGCGCCCAGTGAGCGGGGTCGTGACGAGCAATTTCGGCGAGCGCCGCCCCGGCCATAGGCACAGCGGTATCGACATCGCAGCGCCGACGGGCACTCCGGTACGTGCGTTCGACTGCGGCACGGTGTCGGTTGCGGGGGCCCAGAGCGGCTACGGCAACATCGTGTGCATCCGCCACAGCGGATCGTTCAGCACCTGCTACGCGCACCTCAGTCGCTTCGCCGTGCGCGCGGGTCAGCGTGTCGCGAGCGGGCAGGTGATCGGCTACGTCGGTTGCACGGGCACGTGCACCGGTCCCCATCTGCACTTCGAGACGCGCGTCGGTGGCCACCCGGTCGATCCGCGGCAGCGCCTTGTCGCAGCGGGCACCGCGCGCACACGCGCGCAAGTGGCATCGCGCAGCGCGCAAGCGGTCACGCGAACGCGCACGGCCGCGACAGAGCGAGCGCAGCGGGGAGCGATCACGGGGGCGAGCACGACCGCGCGCTGGAGCCAACCCCCGGCGACCGAGCGCGAAGCGCCGAACGGCGGCGCGGGTGCGGCGAGCACCCAGGCCGTCGGCGGCGCTCCGGCCACCGTCGACCCGTCGGCCACGGGCAGCGGCGGCGCGAACGCGCCGACCAGCACGTCAACAGCGAGCTCGCAAAACGCGGGTACGACTGTCCCGGCAAGCAGCGCCGCTGCGCCGCGAACCCAGGGCGCCCAACAAACGTCGCCCGCCCCGCGAGCGGCGGAACACAACGGAGCTACGAGCGTCATCCGTCCCCCTGCCGCGGCCGCCTCGCAACAGTCGGCGTCGACGAACGTTGTGGACTCGTCGGCAGCGGGGTCCGTCGACGCCGACGCCGCAGACGGCGCTAGCGGCACAGCGGGCGACGCGGGCTCGGCAGCGAGTTCTGTTAGCGGGTCCGCGGCGAGCCCGGCGAACTGACGAGCTTGCTGAGAGGCTTCCTCCCACGAGACAGGCAGAAGGCAAGGGGATCCGGGAACCGGCACGGCCCGCGCTGAGCGCGGGCCGTGCCCCTTTTCAACCAGAAGGGGATCGCTGAAGCATCGGCAGAGTGCGGACGCTAGCCGCACACAGCGCCAGCATCGCTGCGCCGACAGCGAGGGTCACAGCGTCGTGCGGAGCCTGTCCCGAGAGTGCGAGCGTGTTGTTGAAGGCGTGCAGCGCGATCGGCGCGAACAGCGTGCCCGTGCGCTCGTAAAGGAGACAGAGAAGGAACCCGAACAGCGCGAGCGGCGGAACGATCAACAGTTGGTCGGCGCTCTGGAAGTCCCAGTGCAGAAACCCGAAGACGACACCGTCGACCGCGGCCGCGAGCAAGACCGCTAGCCGGCCCCGCAGCGCGCGGTAGAAGAAACCGCGGAAAAACAGCTCTTCGGCGACCGGCGCCACAGCGACGATCAAGATCGCCGCCGCGACGAGACCGCCGACACCATCGTCGGCGCCGAGATCGCGCGCCACGGTCTGCTCGATGTCGGGTTTGACGAGCAGCGAGTAGGCGATCACGGCGGTGTAGTAGGCGACGGCAGCCAGCGCTACCGCCGCCGCGACCCGCCCGACGGGACCACCACGAAAGCCGAAGTCGCGCGCGCGCACCGATCCCGACAGCGAGGCGAACGCCACCGCCGAAACGGCAAAAACCACCGCCTGCACGAGCGTGGCTAAAACGCGGAAGGCAAGCGTTTCGTCGTGTCCGCTGTCGATGCCGAGGAGAGCGGCGAGCATCCCGGCGAGCGCCAGGGTCATGAAGATCGCACACACGAAGGCGGCGAACCCCTGCCACGGCCGCCATGCCGGCCCGTCTTGCGGCGCGCCGCGCACGCCAGCCGCACGGCGACCTCGCTGCGGTCGCGATCGCCACACGACGCGCGGCGCTTCGTGCGAAAGCTCTTCCCCGCCGTGCTTTGCGGAGTCTGTCGCTCGTTCCTCGTTCACCTGAGCAAGAAAGCCGGTTTCGCCGCCATCGGATTGCGGCGGTCGTCGCGGCGGGCGCCGCTCGCTACGCAGTGGAGAGTAGGGGCACTAGCTGGTCGAGCGCCTCCACACGGTCTCTCGCCTCAGGGTGCACACCCTGGCGATCGACGAGGACGGCGCGCGCTCCGGCAAGCCGCGCGCCGACGAGATCCGCACAGGGGTCGTCGCCGACGTGCAGCAAATCGCGAACCGCGACTCCTGCCGCCCGAGCCGCGGCTTCGAAGACCCGGCGGTCGGGCTTCGCGGCACCGAGCTCGGCGCTCGTCACCATGCCACGCAGGTAGCTGTCGATGCCGTGCTCGGCGAGGATCGCGGCGAGACCGCAATCCCAGTTGCTCGCTACCACCACGGGCACACCGCACTGGCGGGCACGCGCGAGTAGGCGAAGCGCGTCCGGGTAGGGCGTGAAAGCGATCGCGTCGAGCAGCGCATCGAGAACAGCAGCCTCGCGCTCGGCTGCCCTCGCCTCCAGCGCGACGAGCTCGGGCAGGTGACGGTCTACGACCTGCGCGCAGCGGCGGCGCAGGTCGTCGAGGCGCGCGGGGTCCGAACCCTCGAGATGGTGGGCGCGGTAGTAGGCGATCTCAGCCGCGATGGCGCGCTCGACCGCAGCTCGGTCGAGCTCGACGCCGAAGCGCGCAGCGAGCGCCCGGCGCAGGCGTGGCGCCGGCGGCTCGAGACACAGGATCGTGCCGAGAGCGTCGAGCGAGAGCGCCCGCACAGGCCCGTCCAGGGGTGCACCGAGGTGCTCGGCCGGTCCGGGCGCTGCGCTCGCCGGAGCCGTCATCCGATCCAGTTCCAGCTCCCGTAGAGAGCGGCGAACGCGCCGAGCACGACCGCCGCCGATACCACCACGGCAGCGTCCGCACGCCGCTCGCGCGCCCAGACCGCGACCCCCCAGGCGAGCGGGAAGAGCGGCCCAAGGAAACGCGGCAGCGACATCAGCGGCTGGGGCACCGCGGGAACCGAGAGCGCGAACGCCAACACCGCGAGCGCCCACAGCCACAGCGCCACCGGAACGCGCCGCCAGGACACGGCCATCGCGCCGAGCGCCGCGAGGAGAAAGGCGAACAGCATCACATTCATCGCTGCGATTCGCAGTGGGTCGCCGGCGGCGAGACCGAAGTACACGACCTCGCGGCTTCCCGACGCCAGCTGGCGCACACCGAGCCAAGCTGCCTCGAACGCCCGCCAGACTCCGGCCAGCGGCCCGACAGTTTGGCGTGCCCAGGCGCTCTGGACGTCGACGAAGGCAAGCGCCGGTGCACCGCCCGCCGCTAGCAGCACAGCGAAAGCAGCGATCCCCGCGGGAACCAGCAGCAGCGCCAGCGCGTGCCACGTCAGTGCGCTGCCGGCGCGCCACCGCTGCCACCACACGAGCGCCAACGGCAACACGAGCAGCACGCCGACCGGTCGCGTAGCGGCGGCAAGACCGCCTGCCGCAGCGGCCAGCCACAACCGTCCCTGTAGTGCCCACGCGAGGCTTGCGGCGGCGGCCGCGAGAAACAGACTCTCGGCGTAGGGCGCCCCGAACCACAGCGATCCCGGGAAAGCGGACAGCAGCACAACGGCGAGACGGGCCGTGGCGCGATCCCGGCGCTCGCGCACGAGCCGGTACACGACACATGCTCCGACCACGAAAGCGAACAGGGCGATCGCGTACGCGGCGATCAGCCGCCCGCCGGGCCCGCCGCCGAGCACAATGCCCAGAGCGCGCACGAGGAGCGGATAGAGGGGAAAGAACGCAGCCTTGAGGCCGGGATCGGCGCCGTACCCCTCGCCCGCGATGCGCAGGTACCACACGGCGTCCCAGCGCGCCATCGGCGCGAGCGCAAGGTCGACACCGGACCCGAAGGGGTGGGTCAGGCGCGGGTCATCGAAGCGCAGCTCGTTCTGCCGGCCGATCGATCCGGCCGATTCGCTGCCGGCCGCAAGCAGAGCGGCGAACGCCGCGACTGCCCACACCGCGAGCCGGCTGGCGAGAGCGACGGCAACGACCCAGGCGAGCTCGCGGTCGATCGGTGGCAGCGCTCTGCGCGCCTGCGCAGGCCGGCGTCGCCCCGCCGCTCTAGCCTGCAGCGCCATGCCCGATTTCTACACGGGAGCCTCGTTCTTGGCCGAACACCGTCGCGAGCTGACAGCGCTGGCGACGTTTCTCGGTGCGCTCTTCGTCGCCGAGTTGTTCGATCGCTCGCTCGCACGGCGCGCCCACAAGCTGCGCGAGGCGCTCGGCGCCGAGGAGCTTTCGCCGGAGACGCGTACTCGCCTGCGACTGGTGCGGCGCCTTGTGTTCGCGACGATCGTCGTCGTCGGTGCCGGTCTCGCCCTCGCCCAGTTTCCCGACGTCCGTCGCCTCGCTACCGGTCTGCTCGCGTCCTCGGCAGTGGTCGGCATCGTCGTCGGTTTCGCCGCCCGCCAAACGCTCGCCAACGCGATCGCTGGGGTGCTGATCGCGATCACCCAGCCGGTGCGCGTAGGCGACATCGTCACCTTCGACGGCCGCCGCGGGCTCGTCGAAGACTTGGCGCTCAGCTACACGACGATCCGCCTCGCCGACGGCGGTCGGCTGCTGATCCCCAACGAACGGCTCGTGCAGTCGACGCTCGAAAACCACACGTTGCGCGACCGCCGGCTGCTGGTCGAGGTCCCGCTGTGGGTCGACCGCTCCGTCGACCTCGAGCGCGCCGCCGCGCTGCCACGTTCGCGCGGCCTCGACGTGCGTGTCAACTGTGTGGAAAAGGAAGGCGTCGAGCTCGTCGCGTTGCTGCGCCTGCCGCCGCACGCAGACTGGGAGCAAGCACGCTCGGAACTCCTTTCGGACTGGCTGAACGCCCTCGGGCAGGCCGAAGCCAACGGTCACCGCGAAAGCTAGAGCGCGGATATCCTCGACCCAGGCCGGCTGCCGCACCGCACCGGCCGCGTCCCGAGCGGCCGCGATGACCTACCGACGCAGACAGAGGCGACGCCGCCGTTCCCGGCGGGGCTTGTTGGCAGCGGTCGCGCTGTTGGCCGTGGTAGTGACCGCTTCGGTCGTCGCGGTCGTCGGCTACGTGCTCGCGATCGCCGCTACCGCCCCCGGCATCGACGAGCTGAAACCGCTCGACAAGGGGCGCACGTCGGTCGTGTACGCCGCCGACGGTTCGCGGCTCGGCTTCGTGCAGTCCGATGTGATCCGCACACCTATCCCCTGGAGCCAGATGCCAGCGCACCTGCGCAACGCAACGGTGGCGATCGAGGACAGCCGCTTCTGGCGCCACCACGGTGTCGACTACACGGCGATCATCCGCGCCGGCATCCGCAACCTCCAGTCGGGCAAGACGGTGCAGGGCGGCTCGACGATCACCCAGCAGCTCGTTCGCGCCCTCTACATCAAGGATCCGCAGCGCAACTTCGCACGCAAGATCCGGGAGGCGAAGCTGGCGTCGGAGCTAGAGAAGCGTCGTTCGAAGCGCTGGATTCTGCAGACGTATCTCAACACCGTCCCCTACGGCACCGTGCAAGGACGCACGGCGCTAGGCGTCGAAGCAGCTGCCGAAACGTTCTTTGACAAACACGCGCGCGATCTCACCCTGACCGAGGCCGCGCTGCTCGCCGGACTGCCGCAAGCACCCTCTTACTACAACCCGTTCCGCAACCCGCGTGCGGCGCTCGAGCGGCGCAACGAGGTGCTCGAGCGGATGGCGGACCTCGGCTACATAACCCGCTTCGAGGCGGCACAAGCGAAGGCGGCACCGCTCGGCTTGCGGCGCGGCACGAGCTACACCGTGCGTCGCGAGCCCTACTTTTTCGACTACGTACAAGAGCGCCTGATCGAGCGCTACGGCATCAACGTTTTCCGCCGCGGCGGTTTGCGCGTCTACACGACGATCGATCCGGCGCTCCAGGAAGCAGCCAGGCGCGCCATCCAAGGGCAGCTCGGTCTGCCCGGCGATCCTGCCGCTGCGGTGGTTTCGATCGATCCTGCGACCGGCTACATCAAAGCGATGGCGGCGAGCTCCAACTACCGGGACACGACCTTCAACCTCGCCGCTCAGGGGCGGCGCCAACCCGGATCGGCGTTCAAAACGTTCGTGCTGGCGGCGGCGGTGGAGCGGGGGATCGACCCCGATCGGACGGTCTACGTCTCGAAACCGCTCGCGCTCACGGTGCCCGGCTACGGCCCCTGGCAAGTCAAGACCTACGACAACACGTACGGCGGGGCGATGACGCTGACGCGCGCGACGCTGCGCTCCGACAACACTGTCTACGCCCAGCTGATCCTCGACCTCGGGCCTCGCGCCGTCTGCGAGGAGGCGCGCAAGCTTGGTATCACGACCAAGCTCGACTGCTACCCCGCCGAGGGACTTGGCGGGTTGCGCATCGGCGTCTCGCCGCTCGAGATGGCCAACGCCTATGCGACGCTGGCCTCGGGCGGGATCCGCAACAGGCCGGAAGCGATCCTCAAGGTGGTGTTCCCGAACGGCAAGGTCGACGAGCTCGGCAAGCCCGAGCGCAAGCGCGTGATGGACGCCGGCGCGGCCTATGTCGTGACACGGATCTTGCGCCAGAACGTCCTGTCCGGCACCGGCACGCGCGCGAACATCGGCTGTCCGGCGGCCGGCAAGACCGGCACCACCGACAACTACAACGACGCCTGGTTCGTCGGCTACACACCGAAACTGGCTACCGCGGTTTGGGTCGGCTACCCGAACGCTCAGATCGCGATGCGCAGCGTGCACGGCATCACGGTCGCCGGCGGCACGTTCCCGGCGGCGATCTGGCGCGACTACATGCAGGTGGCACGTCGTGGCGACTGCTCCGACTTCCCAGTACCGCCGACGTTGCCGCGGCTCTCGCCCTTCATGAGCAGTCGAGCTGTCACCGGCACGTCCGACTCCTACCGCTACTACGGCAACCCGCAGGCCGGGACCGGGACCACCACGCAGGGTGGCGCCGGGAGCTACGACCCGCGCTTCTACGAGAGCCCGCCGCAGGGTGCGCCGCGCACCGAATCGCCGCCCGCCGACTACCCGCGCGTCGGCGAGCCACCGACGAGTTCGCCACCCGGCGCCCAGGGACCGAGCGGCGGCAGCGCGGGGGGCGGGGGCGCCCCCGCCGGCGGGCGTTGACCCCGTGCGCGAACTAGCCGCGATCGGACGCTTCGCGCGCCGCGCCACCCGCCCGACAGCGCGGATCGAGCGCGGGATCGGCGACGACGCCGCGGTCTTGCGCGCCGACGGGCTGTGCGCGATCTCGACCGACACCGTCGTCGACGGCGTGCACTTCACGACGCACGGCTACACGCCCTCCGAGATCGGCCACAAAGCGCTCGCGACGGCTATCTCGGACCTCGCCGCGATGGGCGCCCAGCCGGGCGAAGTGCTGCTCTCTATCGGCCTTCCCGCAAACGCCAGCGAAGAGTTCGTCGACGGTTTGGCGGACGGGTTCGTGGGCTTCGCCGACGAGGTCGGCGTCGCACTCGTAGGCGGCGACGTGGTGGCCGCACCGGTGCTGTTTCTCGCTGTCACGGTGGTCGGCTGGGCAGCGACCGGCGAGAGGCTCGTCGGCCGCGACGGCGCGGCGCCGGGTGAGCTGGTAGGCGTGACGGGCACGCTCGGCGCGGCCGCCGCCGCTCTCCTCGCCCGCGACCAAGTGGACGAGGCGCTGCGCGAGCGGCTCGTACGCCCGCGGCCGCGACTCGCCGAGGGCCGCGCCCTCGCCCAGCTCGGCGTCACCGCAATGATCGACGTAAGCGACGGCATCGCCAGCGACGCCCGCCACGTCGCCGCAGCGAGCGGCGTAGCGCTGCACGTGCGACTCGACCGGCTGCCGATCGCCCCCGGCGTCGAGGATGTGGCGGCCGCGCTCGGACGCGATCCGGGCGAACTAGCCGCGACCGGCGGCGAGGATTACGAGCTCCTTTTCACGGCGCGCCCGTCGCTGCGCACCGCGGTCGAGAACACGCTGGCCGAGCTCGGGTGTCCCGTGACTTGGATCGGTAGTGTCGAGCCCGGCAGCGGTGTCGCGTTCAGCGACCAGCACGGCGAGCGGCGGGACCTGCGCGGTTTCGAGCACTGACCAGCCCCCGGGTGCCTAGCTCCCCGCAGCGCTCACCGCAGCGCACGGCCGGGATGCGCTCGCGCCTCCGCGCGCGCCGCTTCCGCGCGCTCAGCGTTGGCGCGCAGATGCTGGACGAGCGCGATGCCGGCCGCCACAAAGAGCGCCGACATCGCTACGACCACCTCGTCGGCGGCACCCTGGGCCACCGCGATCAGCGCGTGCCATGCCCCTTCGACGGGGCTCGTGCCTGTGCGCAACAGCAGATGGACGCAGACGGCAGCGGGCAGCGCGAGCCCAACAGCGAGCGTGCCGGCACCGCGGCCACCGCCGGTAGCCGGCACAAGGAGCGCCCTCAGCCCCCAGACGTGGAGCGCCGGCAGCCATACGACGAGGGCGTAGGGATTGGAGAGCCACAGCACCGCGCCCGCGACCGCGAGCACGATCGCGATTCCCGCACCGGCGGCGGGACTGCGGGCGGCGCGACCGAGAGCTCGAACCGCGAACCAACAACCCAGCGCCAGCACCGCGATCGCCGCCAGCAACGCCACGCGTCCGCCGTTCGGCCCAACGGCGAACGGATCGCTCACCCCGAGACCGGACGGGCCGAACCAGCCCGCCATCCCGGCGACACGCAAACTGCCCACGAGCACTAAAAGCGGCAAGGCGAAGCTCGTCACGAGCGCGACACCGACACGTAGCCGCTGTCCCTGGCGGCGCGCACGGGCCGCAGCGTCGGCGGTCGCGAAGGCGACGGGCAAGAGCAGCGCCGCGGCGCACAGCGACACGACCCACCCGGGCAGAACGAGTCCGAGCACCGTGACGTAACGACCCGGGGCGGCCGCCAACCGACCACCCTGGTCGAGAGCGCTGAGCGTCCGCAGCGCCGTGCGCGTGAGGATCCCGACGCTGTCGGGATCGATCCGCTCGAGCCGGCTGTCGGCAGGCGCGAGCTCCCCGGAGCCGGATATGCGCACGGCGTCGATACCCGCTTCAAGAAGTGGTGACTGCAAGCCGACGCCGATCGGGAAGGCGAGACGCGCCACCTGCCCGGCGAAGCTCGACGCTGCCGCCGGCTCGGCGGTCTCCTCGCGCAGCGAGGCGCGTGCCGTGCGCTCGGTCTGGGCGCTCGTGCGACGATCGCCCCCCGACCAGACGACAACCGGTGCCCCGCCTCGGGCCCGTGACGCGACGTCGCTCAACACCACGGCCGCAACGATCTGGCGGCCGGTGTCACGCAGGCGATCCACAGCCCGCTCAACAGCCTCGGGATGGGCCCGACCATCGACCGAGGCGAGCACGATGCTGCGCTTGGTCGGCCGGCCCGCCAACACCTGGGCGATCGCCAGCAGCGCGGCGGTATCGGCAGCGGTGGCGCGGTCGCGCTCTCGCCAGGCGTCGCGCGGGACCACCAGCATCAGCGCGGTGTCGGAGCGACCCGGTCGCGTCGCGACGACGTTAGTGAGCTGGCGGTCACCGCTCTCGAAGCGGTCGTGATCGACCGTGAAGCCGAGCGCGGCGAGCCGCCCGCCGACGAGGTCGGCGAGCGCGCGATCGCCAGGCGCTCCGGCGCGCCGGTCGGGGTAGGTGCGGGCGATGCGCTCGCCCTCCTGCGCGATCAACCTGCCGTCGAGCAGCACGTCGGCGGCAAGCCCCTGGGGGAGCGCCGGCGGGCGGCGTTCGAGCGAGAACATCGCCACGATCGCGGCGAGCAGCGCAGGCAGGAGCGCAGCCCGGTACAGCCGTGGCTCGAGCACTTCCCGGCAACCTACAATGAACCGCGGTGGGCAGCGCGACGGCCCGGATCCTTGTCGTCGACGACGAGCGCCCGCTCCAGGAGCTGCTGGCTTTCCCGCTGCGCCGCGACGGATACGAGGTCGTTTCGGCGTACGACGGCTACCAAGCGCTCGCGCGCCTGAACAGCGAACGTTTCGACCTGGTCGTGCTCGACCTAATGCTGCCGGGCATCGACGGCCTCGAACTCTGTCGGCTGATCCGCTCGACGAGCGACGTGCCGATCGTGATGCTCACCGCGCGCGGCGACGAGCGCGATAAGGTCGCGGGTCTCGAGCTCGGCGCCGACGACTACATCACGAAGCCGTTCTCGTTGCGCGAGTTCCGCAGCCGCGTGCGCGCCGTGCTGCGGCGAACGAAGCGTGCCGCCACGAGCGACGAGCGGGAGGCGCGAGGGGTGATCGAGCGCGGGCCGCTGCGGATCGACCTCGATCGCCGCACGGCGACGGTGCGCGGGCGCCCGGTGCGACTCACCTATGTCGAGTTCGAACTCTTGACCGCGCTCGCCCGCCGACCCGGCGTCGCGCAGGGACGGCCGCAACTTTTGGCGAGCGTGTTCGGCAGCTCGGCGTACCGCGATCCGCGCACGATCGACGTGCACATTCGTCATCTGCGCGAAAAGATCGAGGACGATCCCTCGCGGCCGCGGTTGATCGAGACGGTGCGGCGTGTCGGCTACCGCTTCGCGCCGCTCGACCGGGAGCGCTAGCGGTGCTGCCGCCGCCGAGCGAACCGCGAGCGGCCGGCGCGTCGCTGCGTGCACGTGTGGCCTTACTGATGCTCTCGGTTTGCGTGATCGCTTTCGGGATCGCGTATCTCGGTGTCGCCTCGCAGCTCGTGTCGGCCCTGGAGCGGCAGCGACTCGACGAACTCAAGCGCTCGCTCGCGCGCAGCGTGCCGCGTTTGGCCGACACCTTCGCCGGCCGGGCATCCCCCGCATCCGCCTCCCGTCTCCGCGAGCTGGCGGAGGCGCTCGAAGTTCGTGCCTATGCCTTCCGCGTCCGCGCCACCGGCGGTGGCGATGTCCACCTCGCTCCACTCGCCGGCGGGGAGCCTTGGCCTGCAGTTCGCAAGACCGCGCGCAGCGCCGCTGCCGGCGGCAGCGTGGCGCGCGTCTCGGGTCGCGGTCGCGCGCGTACCGCCGTCGTCGCCCGCCCTCTGCCAGCACGCGGTCGCGACAAGGTCGTTGTCGTTTTCGCGCGTTCCCTCGGTGACGTCCAGCGCACGGCCAAGCTCTTGCGTGAACGGGGCGCGATCGCACTGCTGCTCGCGTTGGCGTTCGTGCTGGTCGGCGCCATAGCGGTATCGCAGGCGGTTATCGGTCGTGTGAGAGCGGTGGAACGCGCCGCTCGTGCGATCGCCCGCGGCCAGCATCCCGGCCCGGTGCCGGTCGAGCGCGACGACGAGCTCGGCGCGCTGGCGCGCGCTTTCAACGAGATGCAGGAGCGCCTCACCCAGGCCGAGCGTGCGCGCCGCGACTTCATCGTCACCGCTTCCCACGAGTTGCGCACGCCTCTGTCTTCCCTCGGCGGGTTCGTGGAGCTGTTGCGCGACGAGGAGCTCGACACCGCCACGCGACGCCGCTTCCTCGCCACGATGGCCGACCAGGTCGAGCGCTTGCAGCGGCTCGCGGTGGACCTCCTCGATCTCTCGCGGATCGACTCCGGCGATCTCGAGCTGGCGCCAGAGAGCAGCGACCTCAGCGAGCTGGTGACGTCGGTCGCGCGCGAGTTCGAAGCGGTGGCTAGCGAACGCGGTCACCGCCTCGAACTACGTGTAAACCCTTCCGTGCAAGCGTTCTGCGATCCCGATCGCGCCGCCCAGATCGTGCGTGTTCTGATCGACAACGCACTGCGCCACACCCCGAAGGGCACGCGCGTGCGTGTCTCCTGCGGGCGGCGACGCAGCGACGGGCGCCCGTACGTGCGGGTGATCGACAACGGTCCCGGCATTCCCGAAGAGCTGCGCGCCCGCATCTTCGAACCGTTCGTGCGCGGCAACGAGAGCCCGGGCGCCGGGCTCGGACTGGCGATCGCGCGCCAACTCGCCGAACGTATGGGCGGGAGCCTGTCGGTGCGCAGTTCGGGAGGCGAGACGTGTCTCGAGCTGACACTCCCGGCCGACCGTGCCCCACGGTCGAGCGCCGACACCGACGAGCCCTCGCTAACAGCGTCGCCGCAGCGGCCGATGGGTACCTAAGTAGGGGGTGGCCGAGGTGCCCAGCACACAAGCGACGCGGTCGCCGCAGCGAGAACGGCGGGTCGTCCTGACGATCCCAGCACGCTCCGACTACCTTGTGCTAACCCGCCTGGCGTTGGCGGCTATCTGCCGGGCGGCCGAATTCGAACTCGCCGACGTCGCCGACCTCAAGCTGGCCGTGACGGAAGCGGCCGAGGCGTTCATGGACGAGGCACCAGCGGCACAGCGCCCACCCGCCGCCGCGACGCGCACGCTGGCGATCGACTTCCGTCTCGACCGGGATGCGCTGCACATCGAGCTGAGCTGTCCCGGTGGCACCGGCGGCCGCGGCCTGCCCGAGCTTGCGCGGGCAATCATCACTGCGACGGTCGACGAGTTCGACGCCGGCGACGACCGCTTAACCCTGGTCAAGCGCTTGCCCTCCGCGCGCGTCTGAAGACAAAAACGACACCGATCGCGCCGCCCGGTATCGGTGCGGTACGACCTACTAGCGCCGCGGCGACTACGCTTGCGCGTCTTCCCCTGAACAGGGCTGTCGATCCACCGAAAACCCGGGCAATGCTGCAACACGTCGTCGTCGGACACAAGAGCCTCAGCGACTACACGCACATCGTCGGCCGCCAGCTGGTCGACGAGATCCGCTCGCTCGCTGACGGTCTCGAAGGGCAGCGGGTGCTGCACCTCTCGGCGACCGCTTTCGGAGGCGGTGTCGCCGAGATCCTGTACGCGCTCGTGCCCTTGATGAACGACGTCGGTCTGCACTGCGAATGGCACGTGATGCTGGGGCGCGAGGAGTTCTTCAACGTCACCAAGCGACTGCACAACGCTCTCCAGGGCGACCCCGACGCTCCGACGAGCGACGAGTGGGACATATACCGCCGCTACAACCAGTTGAACGCCGACGAGCTGGCTGGCGACTGGGACATCGTCATCGTCCACGACCCGCAACCGGCGGGGGTTCGCAACTTCGTGCCCGACAAGGCGCGCCGCTGGATTTGGCAGTGTCACATCGATCTTTCGGAACCGAACGCTGCCGCCCTGGCGCCGCTGCTTCCGCTCGTCGCCGACTACGACGCGGCGGTGTTCCACATCGACCGCTACGTGCCCGAGGAGCTGCGGTCGCGTCCCGAGCGACCTGTTTACGTCTCGCCGCCGGCGATCGACCCGCTGTCGCCAAAGAACATGCGTCTCTCGCCCGAGGACGCCGCGTTCGTGTGCGAGCAGTTCGGTATCGATGTCGATCGACCGCTGATGTGCCAAGTGTCGCGGTTCGACCCTTGGAAGGACCCGATCGGCGTGATCGACGCCTACCGACAGGTGCGGACCGAGATCCCCGACGTGCAGCTGGCGTTGGTCGGGTCGATGGCCACCGACGATCCCGAAGGCTGGGAGTTCTACAACCGCACGGTCGCCTACGCTGGCGACGATCCCGATATTCACATCCTCAACAACCTCAACAACGTCGGCGCGATCGAGGTCAACGCGTTCCAGTCGCAAGCCGACGTGCTGATCCAGAAGTCGACGCGCGAGGGGTTCGGGCTGACGGTATCGGAGGGGCTGTGGAAGGCCCGTCCGATGGTTGCCGGCAATGTCGGTGGCATTCCGTTGCAGGTCATCGACGGCCGCACCGGCTTTCTCGTCAACTCGCCCGAGGAGTGCGCCGAGCGCTGTTTGCGCATCCTCCGCGATCCCGCGCTTGGTCGCCGGTTGGGACTCGCGGGCAAGGAGCACGTGCGCGCGAACTTCCTGATGCCGCGCGTCCTGCGCGACTGGTTGCGTATCTTCAAGCAGGCGTGAGCGACCGCACACCGCTGATCCTCGTCTCGAACCGTGGACCTTGCACGTTCGAGCGAGACGCTGACGGCACGCTGCGGCCGCGCCGTGGCGGCGGCGGTCTTGTCACCGCGCTGACGGGGCTCGTCCACCACCGTGACGCGCTCTGGATCGCGTCGGCGATGACCGAGGCCGACGCCGAGGTCGCCGAGCGTCATGGCGGGCGCTCCTTCTCGGTCGAGCTCGACGGCGAGACCTACCGCATCCGTCTCGTCGTTTCGGATCCCGACGCCTACGACCGCTTCTACAACGTCATCGCCAACCCGCTTCTCTGGTTCATCCAGCACTACCTCTGGGACCTGTCGAACGCCCCCGAGATCCGCCGTGCCGAGGTCGAGGCGTACGAGCACGGCTACCGGGTCGTCAACGAGGACTTAGCCAACGCCGTTCTCGAGGAGGCGGAGAGCCTCGGCGAGGCGGTGGTGATGCTGCACGACTACCACCTCTACGTCGCCCCGCGCCTGATCCGCAACCAGCGACCCGACCTCTTTCTCCACCACTTCATTCACATCCCGTGGACGCAGCCCGACGCCTGGCGGGTGTTGCCGGCCGACATCCGCGAGGACATCTACGAGGGGGTGCTCGCCAACGACATCGTCGCCTTCCACACCCGTGCCTACCGCCGCAACTTCCTGCTCTGTTGTCATGAACTGTTCGGTCTCGATGTCGACATGGAGGCGGGAGTGGTGCGGGCACCGGACGGGCGCGAGGTGTGGGTGCGCGCCTACCCGCTTCCTATCTCGGCGAAGACGTTCCAGCGCACAGCGCAACGACCGGCGGTTCACGAGTACGAGCGCGAGATCCTGCGCCGGCGCCGCGAACACCTGATCCTGCGTGTCGATCGCGCCGACCTCTCGAAGAACATCCTGCGCGGCTTCACCGCCTTCGACCTGTTCCTCGAACAGCACCCCGAGTTCCGGGAACAGGTGACGTTCATCGCCCACCTGATCCCCTCGCGGCAGGACGTTCCCGAGTACCGCGAGTACCTCGAACGGATCGAGGCGCTCGTGGCGGTGGTCAACCACCGCCACGGCACGACCGACTGGATGCCGATCGAGCTGCGCCTGCGCGAGAACCTGGAAGAGGCGATCGCCGCGTATAAGCACTACGACCTGTTGATCGTCAACGCGATCTGGGACGGCATGAACCTGATCGCGAAGGAGGGTCCGCTGGTCAACGAGCGGCACGGAGTGTCGCTGTTGTCCGAGAACACCGGGGCCCATGAGGAGCTGGCGGAGTTCGCGCTGTCGGTCAACCCGTTCGACGTCCAGGAGCAGGCGGACGCGATCTACCGGGCGCTGACGATGTCCGCCGAGGAGCGCTCGTGGCGCGCCGAAGGGCTCAAGCGGATCATCTCGGCACGCGATCCCGGCGACTGGGTCGACGACCAGCTCGCCGACATCGAGGCGAAACGCAGCGGACGCGCGCCCTCGGCGACCTCGGCCCGCTGAGTGGCCGACCCGACCCGGCGCGGCGCCCGCTCTAGCGCACCGGTCGCGTTTCGAGGTCGCTTTTTGGCATGTCGGACCTGTTCCTGTGGCGCTTCGCTCGCGTGCACACGCCGCTCGTGACGCGCACCCTCAACTCGACACGCGTACACGTCGCTCGGTAGGCGCGCACGACACTCAGCGCGCCGATTCGATCCCGAACTCGGCCTGAACGGCGGCGCGCGGATCGGTGGGCGCGGCCGTGGCAGCGCCGCGGCGCCGGTCTGTCGTGCTCGGCCTGCGCGCCGGCGATCGCCCTAGTTCGAGACCAACGCCTGCGCGCAGCGGCGGGCGGGGCCCACGAGCGTTATGGAGGCAGCGGTAGGTAGCGCGGCGCTCGTTCTCCCCGAATCCCGGGCCGGCTTGCGGCCGGGGCGCCCGACGCGACGGCACCTGCTGCCCACGCTGCGAGCGCGCCTGGCGCGAGCGATCGCCGGCGCGAGCGATCGCCTGGCGGCCGTGGGAGCGCTGCCGCTCGTCTCCCGCCCCCGCCGCGGCCTCCGTGCGCGGTGCACGGCTCGCGTGCTGCGCGCTGGCGACGCCCGCCGCAGTCGCCGCTTCCCGCTGCTTGCGTCCACAGCCCACCGGGCTTAGGCCCGCGAGCGCCCACGCAAGCAGGGCGAACCCGCACAGAGCACAGCCGAGGCGGGCGACGTTGTTCCAGCGCACCCTGCGTTTCGCACGCGTTCGCACGCACACATAAGGAGTCGCGCGCGCGTTCCATGCCCCATGAGCTGCGGGACGCTAGGGCGGGGACCTATTGCCTGTGGCAGCGACACGTGCGCAGGGAGTGGCAGGCGTGAGCCGCAGGGTCGTTCGCGGGGCGCGGCGTCCGTTGTCGCGATTCCCCTGCTAAGGTGCGGGCGCGCCGATGGCCAACGAGTACGAACTTTTGCTGCTGATCGACGTCGAGCTTGACGAGGACGATCGTTACGCGATCGTAGATCGCGTGCGCTCGCTCGTCGAGGCTCACGGCGAGGTCACCGGCGAGCACGACTGGGGTGTGCGCAAGCTCGCCTACGAGATTCGCCACCGTCCCCAGGCCCACTACTACCTCTTGCAGTTCGACGCCGACGCCGCAGTGGTTCGCGCACTGCCGCGCGAGCTTCGGATAATCGAGGGTCTACTCCGCCACCGGCTCGTGAAGCTCGGCAAGCTGCCGCACGAGGCGCCGACACCCGATCGGGGCGAGGACACACGCGACGAGCAGCGCCGGAGCGGTCGGCGCGCCGGCGCACGTTCCAGCTGACGGACCGATCCCCGCCGATCGGTGTCGAACGTTGCGAGGAGTGTGGACTTCGACCGCTGAGGGGTGAAATCCCCGGGCTCGAGCGCTTAGCAAGGTGGCGCTGCGTTGTCGCGGTAGCGGCACCGGCGGCGTCAAAGATGGCACCACTCGGCTCGAGAGCCGCCGGCGACAGCCACGGAAATGGCGCAGAATGCGGTATTAGTCCGCGTCTTCCTTCTGGTGGCAGCCGTCGGCACGGTTAACCTCGGGGGGCGGCGTCGAACATTCAGTTTCCCGAACGCGCAAGTCCGCAGCCAGGAGGCATCGCAGCGATGGCAGCCACCAACATCAACCGGGTCGTTATCACCGGCAATCTCACCCGCGACCCCGAACTTCGCTCCACACCCAACGGCACTTCGGTCTGCAAGCTAAGGATCGCTTGCAACACGCGCCGCCGCGATCCCGGCACGGGTAATTGGGTCGACAAGCCGAACTACTTTGACGTCACGGTGTGGGGCGCACAAGGCGAGAACTGCGCCCAGTACCTGCAAAAGGGACGGGCGGTGGCAATCGACGGGCGCCTCGAGTGGCGAGAGTGGGTCGACCAGAACGGCAACAAGCGCCAGGCAATCGATATCATCGCTGACTCGGTTCAGTTCCTGGGCTCGCGCGACGGCGCCGACAGCGTCTCGCGCTTCGAGCCGCAGGACGGCAT
This sequence comes from Thermoleophilum album, assembly GCF_028867705.1. GTDB lineage: Bacteria > Actinomycetota > Thermoleophilia > Solirubrobacterales > Thermoleophilaceae > Thermoleophilum. The sequence goes on from NZ_CP066171.1 coordinate 2,077,553, forward strand.
TCCCGCTGACACGTCCGATTTCGAGGACGCGCCGGTCGGGGTGGGCAACGCCACCGACGACATCCCCTTCTGAGCACCTGACAACCCTTCAGACAGCGAGTTCCGAACGCAACCTGACCAGCCAGCGTGGCCAAGAAGCAAAGACAGAAGCGTCGCCGTGACAAGCGCAGCGGTGCCGGTCCTACCAAGCGCAAGCCGTGCCCGTTCTGCCGCGACAAGATCGACACGGTCGACTACCGCGATGCCGAGGGTTTGCGTCGCTTTCTGAGCGACAAAGGGAAGATCCGCTCGTCGCGAGTCACCGGCTGCTGCCGCCGCCACCAGTCGCAGTTGGCGCGTGCGATCAAGCGAGCGCGCGAACTCGCGCTGCTGCCGTACGTGATCGAGAAGTAGTAGCCGATGGCCAAGGCGATCCTCACCCAGGACGTCGAAGGTCTCGGAGGCCGTGGCGAGGTCGTCGACGTCGCGCCCGGCTACTTGCGTAACTACCTCGTGCCGCGGCGGCTTGCTCAGGTGGCAACCCCAGCGCTGATCGCCGAAGCTGAGCGACGTCGGGAAGCAGCGGAGCGCGCACGGCGCGAGGCGCAGCAGCGCGCCGAGGAAACGGCGGCGCTGTTGCGTCGCACCGTGCTCACGATCCCTCACGCCGCTGGCGACGACGGGCGTCTGTTCGGCTCGGTCACGGCGAAGGAGATCGTCGACGCCATCCGCGAGGCGCGCGGCGTGAAGATCGACCGGCGCAAGGTTCGTCTCGAGGAGCCGATCCGCACGACCGGGACGCACATGGTCACGGTCGAGGTCGCCGAGGGCGTCACGGCCCAGGTCAAGACGATCGTCACCCCCGAAAGCTAGATCGCCCCAAGCGATGGGCGCCACCGGCGCTAGCCCCGAGCCGACGAGCGTAGCGCCGCCCCACAACGTCGAGGCCGAGGCGTCGCTGCTGGGGACGATTCTCCTCAGCGATCAAGCCCTCGACGCGGTGCTGCTCGATGTCGGGCTTCGTGCCGACGACTTCTACCGCCCCCGCCACCAGCTCATCTTCCGGGCCATGATCCGCCTCAAGGAGCGGGCGGAGCCCGAGGCCGTCAACACGGTCACAGTCTGCGACGACCTGCGCCGCAATGGGGAGCTCGAGCGCGCCGGCGGCGAGGAGTACGTGCAGTCGCTACCCACCGTAGTGCCGTCACTGGGTGCCTTCCTCGACTACGCGCGCATCGTCAAGGAGCACGCCCAGTTGCGTCGCCTGCTCGATGCCGCGCAAGAGATCGAGCGGCGCGTGCTCGCCGAGCCGGGCGACCCGCGGGAACTGATCGCTTGGGCAGAGAACGCCCTGTTCCGCATCGGGCACGACGAGGGCCGCGGCGAGATGCGCTCGCTCGAGGACGTCCTCCACGAGGAGGTCGACAAGCTCGAGGAGCTCTCGCGCAAGGGGCTCCACCTCACCGGCGTCCCGTCGGGGTTCTCGGATATCGACGACCTCACCGGCGGTTTCCAGCCCGGCAACCTGATCGTTCTCGCCGCGCGGCCGTCGATGGGCAAGTCAGCTCTTGCTACCAACATCGCTGAGAACGCCGCCGTCGACGCTGGCGTGCCGGTGGCGTTGTTCTCGCTCGAGATGTCCGAGACCGAGCTCGCCCACCGCTTCATCGCGTCGCGCGCGCGCTTGTCGAGCGACGAGCTGCGTAAAGGACGGGTGAAGAGCGACCGCTGGCCGAAGGTGTTGCGCGCGGTCGAGCAGCTCGCGCGCGCTCCGCTGTTCATCGACGACTCGAGCGACATAAGCGTGCTCGAGATCCGCGCCAAAGCACGTCGTCTCAAGGCTCGCCACGGACTCGGCCTGGTGATCGTCGACTACCTGCAGCTCGTTCGACCCGACACCACCGCCGACAGCCGCGTCGAACAGGTCGGACGCATAAGCCGCGGGTTGAAGATCCTCGCGCGCGAGCTGGAGGTGCCGGTGATCGCCGTCTCGCAGCTGTCACGCGCGGTGGAGTCGCGCAACCCGCCGATCCCGATGCTGTCGGATCTGCGCGAGTCGGGACAGGTCGAGCAGGACGCCGACCTCGTGATGTTCATCTACCGCGACGAGTACTACAACGCCGAATCCGAGCGTCCCGGCGAGGCCGACGTGATCATCGCCAAGCACCGCAACGGCCCGATCGGCGAGGTCACGCTCACGTTCCTCCCGAAGTACCCGCGCTTCGCGAACCTCTATCGGGAGCCGGCCTCGAGCCCAGTCGAGGTGGAGGTCTGATGCGAATCCACCCGAAGCGGCCGACGCTGCAGGCCGCCACGACTCCCGATCGTCGACCGATCAGAGCGCTGCAGGCGATGGAATGCCGATGACCGTCGACTGGTTTCGACAGCCGCGCACACGGGACAACGAGCCGGAACGCTGTCCGTTCGGGCGCTGCGACGGCAGCGGCTGGATCCTCGCCGACGACAGCCACGACGCGCGCCCCTGCGCGTGCCGTGAGCGGCTGATCGCGCGCAGCGCCGCGCGCGCGCTCGGAACGACCGTTCCGCGCCGCTTTCGCGGGCTCGATTTCCATCGCCGCCCGATCGCCGATCTCGACCCGACGATCGTCGAGTACGTACGCGAATACTGCGAGCGGATCGACGAAAACCTCGACGAGGGTCGCGGACTTTGGTTCCACGGCGACGTCGGCACCGGCAAGACGTCGCTGGCGATGCTTGTCGCGATGAAAGCCGAGCGCGCCGGTCGTTCGGTGGCGGTCTACTCCGTGCCCCAACTTTTGGCGCGGATCCGCCAGACGTTCGACGGCGCAGGCACAACGTACCTCGAGCTCTTCCGGCGTCTCTGCGAGGTCGATCTCTTGGTGCTCGACGATCTCGGCGCCGAGCGGCAAACCGAGTGGGTGCTGGAACAGCTCTACTCGCTCGTCAACGAACGTTGGCAGAACCGGCGGGCGATCGTGGTCACAACCAATCAGCCCGACAGGCCGCCCGACGGCCCGCTCGAAGACCTACGCGCAGCGGTCGCGGCGGTGCGCGAAAACGCGCGCGACGCGCTGGCCGGCGACGCTCTGCTGGAGGCGGCCGAGCGGCTCGAGCGGATATGCGAGCGCCTCGAGGCGCTCGACCTCGCCGACGACATGCTCACACGCTTGCGCGCACAGGTGGGCAGGCGCACGGTCTCGCGCCTGGTCGAGATCTGCGGCGACCCCTTGCCGATGCAGGGACCGGATATGCGCATCCGCCTCCTCGCCCGCGCTGACTCCTGAGCTTCGTCGGCTGCGAGCCCGTACACTGGCGGCGCAATGCCGAGCTTGGTGATCGTCGGCGCCCAGTGGGGAGACGAAGGCAAGGGCAAGGTCACCGACCTTCTCGCCGAACGCGCGGACATGGTCGTGCGCTTCCAGGGCGGCAACAACGCCGGCCACACGATCGTGCGCGACGGCGAGGTATTCAAGTTCCACCTGATCCCGTCGGGAATCCTCTATCCGGGAACTTTGTGCCTGATCGGGAACGGTGTGGTGATCGACCCGCGCGTGCTGATCGAGGAGATCGACGGGTTGCGCCGACGCGGGATCGACATCACCGGTCTGCGGGTGTCGGCCAACGCCCACCTGATCATGCCCTACCACCGGCTGCTCGACCAGGCTGGAGAAGCGCGGCTCGGCAAGTACCAGATCGGCACGACGCGGCGTGGCATCGGGCCTTGCTACGCGGACAAGGCGGCGCGACTCGGCATCCGCGTCCAGGACCTGCTCGACGAAAAGATCCTCAAACAGAAGATCGTCGCCGCCATGGAGCCCAAGCGCCTGATGCTGCGCCCCTACGCGAAAAACCCGGAGCTCGACCTACACACGATGGTCGAGGAGTACCGCGCCTTCGGCCATCGGCTTGAGCCTTACATCGCCGACACCCCGCCGCTGATCTGGCGGGCGCTCGACGAGGGCAAGCGCGTGATTTTCGAGGGTGCGCAGGGCACGATGCTCGACATCGACCACGGCACGTACCCGTTCGTCACTTCGTCGAACCCGGTCGCTGGAGCCGCCTGCGTGGGCGCCGGCGTCGGGCCGCGCGCGATCGACGAGGTGTGGGGGGTCGCCAAGGCGTACTGCACGCGCGTCGGCGCCGGTCCCTTTCCAACCGAGCTCGACGACGACCTCGGCGAACGCTTGCGCGACAGCGGTGGCGAGTTCGGCACCACCACCGGCCGACCGCGGAGAACGGGCTGGTTGGACCTTGTCGCGCTGCGCTTCGCCGCTCGCATCAACGGCCTGAGCGGGCTTGTGCTGACGAAGCTCGATGTGCTGACCGGGATCGATCCGCTCTATGTCGCCACCGCTTACCGCGGTCCCGACGGGGCACGTTTCGACACTTTCCCCTACCACCAGTCGGTGGTGCACAAGGCGCGGGGCGAGCTCGTGGAGCTCGAAGGCTGGCACGAAGACATCAGCGGTGCGCGCTCGCTCGACGACCTACCGCGAGCGGCACGCACCTACGTCTCGTTCGTCGAGCAGCACGTCGGTGTGCCTGTGGTGATGGTCGGTGTCGGACCGGGGCGCGAGCAGATGATCTGGACCGGCGCGGCCGAGCGCGTCGCCGCCGTGGTCTAGTCACCGCGCGCGAACGCGGGCGGGAGCGCCGACGACCAGCTCGCCGGGCGGAACATCGCGGGTCACCACGGCTCCGGCGGCCACGAACGCGTCCTCGCCCACTGTCACGCCTGGTAGCAAGACTGCGCCCGCTCCGATGCGCGCGCCGCGGCGAACGAGCGGACCGCGTAACGGCTCGCCTGGCGGGCGGCGCCCGGCAGTGCGGTCGTTCGTGAACGTCACCCCGGGACCGATGAAAACGTCGTCCTCGATGACTGCGGTCGCAGCGAGGTAGCAGTTGCTCTGCACGCGCACGCGTGCTCCGATGACGACGTCGCAGTCGACTGCGCTGCCCCGGCCCACAACTGTTCCGTCGCCGATCCGTGCGCGCTCGCGGACGTGCGCCTGGTCGCCGATTACACAGCCGGCGCCGATCGTCGCGCTCTGCACCACTACGGCGCCGGCGCCCACCACTGTGCCTGCGCCCACGCGGGTGCGGCTAGGAACCTCGCCGCGGTTCCGTGACCGCTGCCCGAGGGCGACCGGTTTGCCGATCGTCGCGCCGTCTTGGACGACGACACGATCGCCGAGTTCGACACCAGCGTGAACGACCGCGAACGGCCCGATCTCGCAACTCGCACCGAGGCGGGCACGGGGGTCGACGAACCGCGGCGGCTCGGCCGGGTCACCGCCCGCGCCGACTCGGTCTGCGAACGGCTCGGGAGGGCTCATCCTTGGACGTCGAACGTCGGCCGCGCCTCGGCAAGCGGCAACCCGCCCGCAGCCGCTGCGTTAGCGCGAGAGTCGAGCGAACGCTGCAGCGCCTCGAGCACGCGTACGACGCGCAGACCGGAGTGCTCATCGGAGCGCGGACGCCTACCTGTGGCGATGCACTCGACGAAATGGCGGCACTCGATTCGTAGCGGTTCCTCGTTCGATACGCGCGGACTCCAGATGTCGCCGCTGCGAGCGATGTACTCGCCGTAGCTTTCGAACTCTTGGTCGAAACCTTTGTCGTAAACGGTGACCTTGCGCTCCAGCTCCATGTCGTCGAACGTGGCCATGCGCTGGGCACCGACGACCGTCAATCGCCTTTGCTTGTGGGGATCGAGCCAGGAAAGATGCAGGTGCGCCGCTACGCCCGACGGGAAGCGCAGGTAACAGAACACGACGTCTTCGATTTCGTCGCGGACGAAGCTCTCGCCGACCGCGTAGCACTCGCAGGGCTCCTCGCCGACGATCGCTAGCGCCACCGACACGTCGTGCGGACCGAGCGACCAGAGCACGTTTTCGTCGGAGCGCAGTTTCCCGAGGTTGGTGCGCTGGCTGTAGAGGTAGCGAAGTGCCCCCAGTTGCCCCTCGCGCACGAGTTCCGCAAGCTTGATGACACCCGGGTGGTACTCGAGCAGATGGCCGACCATCACGATGCGCTTCGCCGCCGCCGCCGCCGCGACCACCTGCTCGCAGGAAGCAAGATCGTGAGCGAGCGGTTTTTCAACGAAACAGTGTTTGCCGGCAGCCAGAGCGCGCAGCGCGAGCGGGGCGTGTGTCGGCACCGGCGTGGCGATGGCGATGGCGTCGAGGGAGTCGTCGGCCAGCAGTTCCTCGATGCCGGTGGTGGCGCGCGCGCTCGGAAAGTGGCGGTGCCAGCGCTCGAGTCGACTCGCGTCGGCGTCGCACAGCCAACGCAGCACGCACCCGGGAAGCGCGGCGAAGTTGCGCGCAAGACCGGGCCCCCAGTGACCGAGCCCGACAACGCCGACCGCGACCGGGCGCTCTGTCGTGTGGGTCGCCGTCACAGGCGAACGAGGTTGGCGGCTTTCACGCCGCGGGTGACGCCACGGAAGTCGACGACGAGCGGCGCCTCGCGTAGAACGCGCTCGACATCGAGCCCGGGGTGGGCCGTCACGATCGCGGCTGCATCGATGCCTGCGAGACCCTGCTCGAGCGGTTGCGACCAGAGTTCGAACTCGGGGAGCTCAGGCACCAAGTCGTCGTGATAGGCGAGCTCGGCCCCGCGATCGCGCAGGATGCGCATGATTTTGAGCGCCGGCGACTCGCGCAGATCCCCCACACCAGCCTTGTACGACACGCCGATGATCAGGATCCGCGATCCGCGGATCGGTTTGCCGTGATCGTTGAGCGCTCGCGCGATTCGCTCGACGCAGAAGTAGGGCATGCGCTGGTTGACCTCTCCCGCCAGCTCGACAAACTCGGTCTGGAGGTCGAACTCGCGCGCACGCCAGGCGAGATAGAAGGGGTCGACCGGCAAGCAGTGCCCGCCCATACCCGGTCCCGGTTCGAAACGCATGAAGCCGTAAGGCTTCGTGCTGGCTGCGTCGACCACCTCCCAAATGTCGATCCCCATGCGGTCGCAGAGGATCGCTAGCTCGTTGACGAGGGCGATGTTGACGGAGCGGAAGATGTTCTCGAGCAGCTTCGTCAGCTCCGCTACTTCGAGGCTCGAGACCGGAACCACCCGCTCGCAGAAGGTGCTGTAAAAGGCAACGGCGCGGTCGCGACAAGCCTCGGTCAGACCACCGACGACCTTGGGCGTGTTGCGGATCGTGTAGTCGGAGCGACCCGGGTCGACACGCTCGGGCGAGTACGCCACCGAGACGTCGCTGCCGCAAGCGAGCCCCGACTCTTCGAGCAGCGGCACCAACCATTCGCGGGTCGTGCCGGGATAGGTGGTGGACTCCAGAACAACAAGCTGACCCTGGCGGAGCACTCCCGCCAGTGAGCGTGCAGCAGCAGTGAGGTGGCCAAGGTCCGGCTCGCGGTTGCGCGTAAGCGGCGTGGGTACGGCGATCGCGACGGTGTCGCACCCAGCCAACGCGTCGTAGCGCGTGGTGACGCGCAACCGGTCGCGGCAGGCGTGCAGGCGCTCGCTCGGCACGTCGACGACGTGGCTCTCGCCGCGGGCGAGACGCTCGACCACACGTTGGTCGATGTCGACACCGACGACGTCGTGCCCTGCCTCGGCCACCGCGACAGCCAGCGGCAAACCGACGTAGCCGAGTCCGACGATGCCGACGCTCATTGGGCGCCAGTGTAAGTGCAGACAACCTGGCATACGCGCTCGCCGGCACGTCCGCCGCCGAACAGCTCCGGTCGGTGGGGGGGCGGCGTCCGGGCAAGGGCGGCGAGAGCGCGATCGCGGTCGAGGTCGACAAGCACGTTCCAACCGCTCTCCACGGTCTCGACCCACTCGGTGCGGTCGCGCAGCGTGATGCACGGTGTCGCGAGGAGGTACGCCTCCTTCTGCACGCCACCGGAGTCGGTCACAACGGCACAGGCGTTCCGTAACAAACGCACGAAGTCAAGGTAACCGAGCGGCTTTTCGATGCGAACGTGCGGCGCTCGTTCGAGACGCTCGAAAAGGTCGCTCGCGAGGAGTCGCTGGCGGGTACGCGGGTGTAGCGGCAGCAGCGTGGTCAGGGGCAGTGCCTCGATCAGCTCGACGAGGCGCAGTAGGCGTTGGTGGTCGTCAACGTTGCCGGCCCGGTGTGCGGTAACGAGGAGGTATCCACCCGGCTCGAGCTGGCGCTCCTCCAGCGCTCGCGAACGGCGCTCCGCGACCTCGGCGCCGGCGAGAAGCACATCGGCCATCACGTCGCCCACGAGGTGGACGCCATGCTCGATGCCCTCGCGAGCCAAGTTCGCTACGGCGGTCTCGGTGGGGCAAAGCAGCAGGTCGCTCACGTGGTCGGTAAGAACACGGTTGGTCTCTTCGGGCATCGTGCGGTCGAAGGAGCGCATTCCCGCCTCGACGTGGGCAGTAGGCACCCCCGCCGCACGTGCCGCTAGCGCCCCCGCGAGGGTGGTGTTCGTGTCGCCGTAGACGAGCACGAGCGCCGGGCGGCGCTCGCGCAGCAGCGCCTCGAGCGGCGGCAACATCCGTGCGAGCTGCTCGAGGTTGCTGCCACCGCCAGCTTTGAGGCGCAGATCGGGTGTCGGCAGGTCGAGCTCCTCGAAGAAAACGTCCGACAGCTCGCGGTCGTAGTGCTGGCCGGTGTGCACGAGAAACTCGTCGAGGTGCTCGCGCAGCCGGCGCGACACGGCGGCTGCTTTCACGAACTGGGGCCGGTTGCCGACGATCGTGACAACCAGCGGCCGCCGCGTAGCGCTGCTCACGCCGCGAGCTCGCTCGCGATCCGCTTGGACAACAGCTCCGCTGCGCGCCGCGTGAGCTCGCCGGGCGCTGGGAAGACGGTGTCCTCGATCGCCGAAACGGCCTGGACTTCGCGCGTGGTCGAGGCGAGGAATGCTTCCCGCCCGCTCGCTAGCTCGTCGCGCGTGATTGGTCGCTCGACCACGTCGAGGAGAGCGAGCAGACGATCGCGCGTTATCGACGCGAGGATGTGCTCGTCGAGTGGCGGGGTGCACAGGCGCCCGTCACTATCGACCCAGAAGAAGGAGGCCGTGGGCGCCTCGAGCACGCGTCCGTGGGGCGTCACCAAGAGCGCCTCGTCGAAGCCGCGCTCGCGCGCCAGGCGCCCGGCGAGCATGTTCGCCGCGTACGACAGCGACTTGACGCCGTCGAGGATCCGCGGCGGCGCGTACGTGACGAGCGCCAGACGGACGGCTGCCGGGCGCGGCTCGATCGGTTCGGTCAAGAGAAGCTCGTGGCCACCTCGGGTGATCACGATCCGCAGCGCCCCGTCGAACCCGCCAGCGTCGCGTTGCTCAAGCAGGGCGTCGATGCGCGCGGTGATGCGATCGCGGTCGAAGGCGGAGGCGAGGCGGAGGTTCTCCAGCGAGCGGCGGAGGCGATCGAGGTGGTCGCCGAGCGCGAAGGGACGACCGCGATACACGCGCACGACCTCGAAGGCTCCGTCGCCGCGCAAAAGACCGTCGTCGGTCGCCGGCACGGTCGCATCGGCCGCCGGGACGATGCGCCCATCGACGCTGGCGAGCTCGCCTGTCCAGTCGACTCCCTGCGACACAGCGGGCAACCTAGCGTGAAATGGGCCGTGCAGGACTCGAACCTGCAACCTTGGGATTAAGAGTCCCCTGCTCTACCAATTGAGCTAACGGCCCGCGCGCGATTCTAGACGCGCGGCAGCTTAGCCCGCCTACGAGGCTGTCTCGGCGACCGCCGCGAGCGCCTCGGCACGCGTCCGGTAGATCGGGAAGACGCGATCGAGACCGGTGATCTCGAAGATCTTGAGGATGTTGGCGTCGCTGCAGACAAGCGCCAGTGCGCCGCCCAGCGGTCGCAAGCGCTTGACGCCTCCGACGAGCACACCCAGCGTCGTCGAGTCGATGAACGTGGTTCGAGACAGGTCGACGACCAGCCGCCGCTTGCCCTGGTCGATGAGCGCGACGAGACGGTCCTTGAACTCTGGGGCCGTGTAGAGATCGACCTCCCCCGCCAGCTCGATCACGTGCGTGACATCGTCGATCTCGTGATCGGCTATCTCGAAGTTGACGCTAGCACCCTCCATGCCACCTCCCTTTCGCTGTTGCAACACTACTGCGAGCGTCGCAACTGGCGAAAAGCGCGCAGGTTTTGGCGCACCTGCTCGCGCTCGGCGCCCTTGGCACGGGCGAGCGCTTGGCGTGACGCAAGCTCGAACGTGCGGTCGTCGCGTGCGAGGGCTGCGTAGTAGGCAACACGCACGTAATCGGCAGCAGCGCCCCGCGCTTCCGCCAACAGCAGCGCAGCTTGCTTGGCTTCGGCCGGGCGGTTCAAGCCCGTGGGGTCGAAGATCTGCGTCGCGAAGTTCGCGAGCGCGGGATCTACGCGACCACGTTCCGCACGCAGGTAGCGGCGCCAGTAGCCGGCAGCCTTTCTGAGATCGTCGCGCGCCTCGGCAGTGAAGCCGCCGGCCGCGTTCGACGGGGTCTTTTCGGACGCGAGCTGGAAGTAGTCGCGCACCAGCTGCCCGAGAACGACAGGATTGCGCGGGTCACGCTGCAGACGCTCTTCGTTGCGCTCGATCCGCTGCTCGGCAGGGTTGCCGCTACTCGCGCCGCCGCGGAACGCGTCGAACAGGCCGCCGCTCAGATCGCTGCCGACCCCGAAAAGAACGAGGCCCCCGCCCATCAAGAGCGCGAGCGAGAGGTAGATCGCCTGGATCAGCCGGCGGCGCTTGCCGCGCAGGTCGAACAGCATCTGTCGAAGGCTAGCCGGCCTCTGCGCGGCCGCGATCGAAGTTCAGGTAGTAGCGGCTCGGCGTGGGCTCGGCCTGGCCCTGGTATTTGGAGCCAACCTCGGCGGAACCGTAAGGCCGCTCGACAGGGCGATCCATACGCATGAACGAGAGCTGGCCGATCGGCATTCCCTGGTAGATGGTGATCGGGAGATTCGCGACGTTCGAGAGTTCGAGCGTCAGGTGGCCCGAGAAACCGCAGTCGACGAAGCCCGCTGTCGAGTGGATGAGCAAACCGAGGCGTCCGAGCGAACTCTTACCTTCCAGGCGGGCGACGAGGTCGTTGGGGAGCGTCACCCGCTCGAGCGTTTGAGCGAGGACGAATTCACCGGGGTGGAGGATGAACGGCTCGTCACCGTCCACCTCGACCAGTTCGGTCAGGTCGTCCATCGGCGAGCGCACGTCGATGTAGGGGTAGCGGGCATTGTGGAAGACGCGGAAGCGACGATCGACGCGAACGTCGACGCTCGACGGTTGGATCATCGACTCGTCGAACGGTTCGATCACTATCCGTCCCGCCGCGATCTCGGCGCGAATCGTGCCGTCGCTGAGGACCATCGGCGCGAGTGTACGGGAGCGACGCGAGCGAGGTGAAGTTCGCCCGGCCGAGTGTGCGGGGGGCCGGGTGGACGGGCGGTCAGCTCTTCGCTGCTGCGCTCAAGGCGCGTCCGGCAGCGCCGATAGCTGAGGTGAGATGGCTCGCGGCAGGGAAAAGCGGGACGAGCGGCACGAGATCAAGCACGTGATCCTGCCGAGCGGCAAAGCGGTCGAGGTCGTTTACTTCCGCAGCAAGGGCGGCAACGGCGCGGAAGACCGAGCGCTCCATATCTGCATCGGTTGCGGCAGCCACCTCGTCCAGCCGATCGAGTGGGAGGAGAGCGGACCCGAGCACTGGCGTGTGCTGCTGTGGTGCCCGAATTGCCATCTGCACCGCGAGGGAGTTTTCAGCCAAGCAGCGGTCGAGGAGCTCGACTCCGAGCTTGAGGCGGGCGCGGAGCAGATCTACCGCGACTACCGTCGGATGGTGCGCGCGAACATGGCCGAGGAAGCGGACCGTTTCGCCGAGGCGCTAGCGCGCGATCTGATTCTGCCCGAGGACTTCTAAGCCACGACCGTTCCCACGGCGTGCGCGGTGGCGCGCTCGTTACGGGCCAGGATCGGGCTATCCGGAGCGCTCGACCACGCCGCGGGCGATGAGGTGCAAAAGCTCGCGCGCGTGTGACGAGAGGGAAAGCTCGTCGAGAGCCGCGAAGGCGTCGGCCAGTTGCTTCTCGGCCTCGGCGCGCGTTTCCTCGACGGCGCCGGTAGCGACCACCGCCGCGCACACCTCCGCCACCAGCTCCTGCACGGCCTCGTCGCGGCCATCGTCACGGGCGCGATCCGGGTGTCGAGCAGGAGCGAGGGCGCGCACCGTACGGGCGAGTGCGGCGTCGCGGTCGAGCGCGATGATCAGCGGGAGGGTCACGACGCCCTCGAGCAAGTCGCCCGCGCGGCGCTTGCCGGTAACTGCGGACTCGCCCACGAAATCGAGCAGGTCGTCAAGCAGCTGGAACGCCACCCCGAGACCGCGGCCGAAGCGGCCGAGGGGTTCCGCCCACCCGGGAGCGCCGGCGAGAGTGGCGCCGATCGCGCAGGCCGCCTCGAAGAGGCTCGCGGTCTTCAGCCGGCAACGCTCGAGATAGCGCTCGCGCCCGACGCGCAGGTTGCCGAGGTCGGCGCGTTGCAGGAGCTCTCCAGTGACAAGATCGCTGGCAGCACGACTCAGATAGCGGACGGATTGCGCGTTGCCTGTCGAAACGAGCTCGCGAAAAGCGCGTGCGAAGATCAGGTCGCCGAGGAGTACCGCGAATTCGCGTCCATAGGCAGCGAACACGCTCTCTCGCCCTCGCCTGAGGGGCGCGCGGTCGAGGACGTCGTCATGGACGAGCGTCGCGGTGTGAAGAAGCTCGACCGCGACCCCTGCTGCAACGAGCGGATCGAGTCGGCCGGCCTGTGCCGAGCCGTGTCGCGTGGCCGGAAGAACCGCAGGACGAGTGGACGGAGCGCCGGCCCCAGGGTCAGTTTGGCGAGGTGCCGAGCGGGCCACGTCGGCGGCGACAAGCAGCAAGAGCGGGCGCAAGCGTTTGCCGCCCGCGGCAACGGTCAAGCGGAAGGCCGGCCCGAGGGGCGGCTGCTCCGCGGTCGCCAGGTCGGCGAGCCGCTGCTCGACAGAGGCGAGCAGTTCGCGCACCTGTGGGCCAGCCTGGTCGAGAACGGCACCGACGGTCGCCTGGGAGGTCAAGGACGCACTCCGTAGTGGATCGCGATCATGCCCCGCGCGGTCTCGATCCAGCGCACCTGCGCGAGTCCAGTCGCGGCAAGACGTGCGGCCAGTTCGGGCGGTGGCGGAAAGCGTCGGACCGAGGAAGGAAGGTAGGAGTAAGCGTCGCGATCGCCCGCTACACGACCGAGAAGCGGCACGAGACGTTCGAACCAGAGGCTGTGCACCACGTGGCCGAGCCCCTTGCGCGGCCGCGAGATCTCGAGGATCACGACGCGTCCGCCGGGGCGCACTACCCGTACGAGCTCGGCGAGGCCCCGGTCGAGGTCGGCGAAGTTGCGAACGCCGAAAGCGACGGTGACCGCGTCGAACTCGCTATCCGGGAACGGCAGGTCGAGCGCATTTCCTTCGCGCCAGTCGATCGCGTCGCTTTTACCGCGCGCGACCGCGAGCATCTCCGGCGAGAAGTCAAGACCGACGACCCGTCCGGTCGGCCCGACACGCCGCGCCAGCGCCAGCGCGAGATCGCCGGTTCCCGTGGCCACGTCCAAGACAGCCGATCCTGGCCGGACCGCGGCGAGATCGGCGGCCCGCTCGCGCCAACGGGCGTCCAAGCCAGCGGTCATCACACGATTCATGAGGTCGTAGACGCGCGCGATGCGGTCGAACATCGACCGCACCTCGCCCTCGGGAAGACGGCCGGCGCCGGAGCGCGGGCTTGCCAAGCCGCCTACTCCTTCTTCGACTTGAGCGAGGCTACGAACTTGACGAGCTCGTTGAACTCTTCCGGCTTGCGATCGCGCAGGCTCTTGAACGATGGCATCGGTGCCGTCGGGTTGACGAGCGTGCGGGCGATCGCGTTGGGACCGAGACGGTCGCCGATGTGGGTCAGGTCCGGACCGAGGGTGTTGCCGTTCTCGCCCACCTTGTGACAGCCGAGGCAGCCCGACGCAGCCATCACCTCGGCGCCGCGCTTGTACTGGGGCGCCACCTTCATGTCGATCTCGGTCGGCGAGCCGGCGAGCGCACCGAGCACCGTGAGGTACGCCATCGCCGCGATCGTCACGACCCCCGCCGTGGTGGCGATCGGGCGGCGGAGCGGGTGGCGCTCGGGGTTGCGGTCGATGAACGGAAGCAAAAACAGCAGGATCATGCAGATCGTCGGGATGCCCACGGTCGCGACGAAAACGAGCTCCGGGGGCTTAACGATCCGAAGAAGCTCGAACAGGAAGAAGAAGTACCACTCGGGTCGCGGCACGTAGGTGGTGGTAGTGGCGTCGGCCTTGGGCCCGAGCTCGGCGCCGAGCATCAGCGACATGAAGATGATCACGGCGAGCACGATGCACGCCATGACTCCGTCCTTCGCCACCGCATAGGGGAAGAACGGTTTGCCCTGCTCCTTGAGGAGGGCGTATTCCTTGAGGTACTGCTCGCGCTCGCGCCGGTTCACTTCCGTCGAACTCCGGTGTTCACAGCTCGCGCTTGGCGAGTTCCTTCTTTTTCGCCTTGACCCAGGGCGGAGCCGTCGTGCCGAGCTTCGCGACAAGGTACAGATGGACACCGATCAGCGCGGCGATAAGGCCCGGGATCAGCATCATGTGGATCGCGTAGAAGCGGCTGAGCGTGCTCGCGTTGAACTCCGCACCGGCACGCAGGAAGTCTGCAAGGTAGGGCCCGAGGATCGGCCCGGAAGCGTTGATGTTGACGCCGACGACAGTGGCCCAGTAAGAGCGCTGGTCGAAGGGCAGAAGGTATCCGGTGAAGCCCATCGCCATGGTCAAGATCAAGAGCACGACGCCCACGATCCAGTTCAGCTCGCGCGGGTACTTGTAGGCACCGAAGAAGAAGGTGCGGCCCATGTGCAGGAAGATCAGCACGATCATCACCGTCGCACCCCAGCGGTGCATGCCGCGCACGAACTCGCCGAGGAAAACCTCGTTGGTGATGCGCGACGCCGACTCGTACGCCCGCGAGGGATCGGGCTCGTAGTACATCGCAAGGAAGACGCCCGTCACGGCCTGCGACAGGAAGGCGAACATCGTCGCGGAGCCGAGCGTGTAGAACCAGTTGGTGCCCTTCGGGACCTTGCGGAAGAGGAACCCTCGCAGGAAGGGGCTAAGACCTACGCGCTCCTCCACCCAAGAGGTGACGCCCACGCCTGCCTTGCGCGCCTGGTCGGGGATGGTCGGGCGCGCCGGGCGACCCTGATCGTCGACCAGCTCGTCGGGGCGCGGCGGCGCCGGCCGGGCGAACTTGGGCAGTGGCGGTGTCGGAGCTTTCATATCGTGGGTCTCGACGGGTAGAGGTACTGCCAGAGCCCGTCCAGGTGGTTGGACGGGTCGCGCGGCGAGAAACGCTCGAGCTTCGAGTTCAGCGAGAAGCGGTCGCCGACCTCGACGCGTCCGTTGCGCACGCGCGTGTAGAAGCGGTCGAGCGGTCGCACCGGCGGCCCACCGAACACTTTGCCCTGGAAGTCGTAGACGCCGCCGTGGCAGGGGCAGATGAAGCGCTGCGACGCCGAGACGTAACGGACGGGGCAACCGAGGTGCATGCAGCGGTTAGAGATCGCGACATAGGGCTGGTCGGAGTTCGCCTCGCCGTCGATGCGCGGGTTGTAGCGGCGAACGTAGATCGTGGTGCGGCCAGCCTCGCCGATCTCCGGAACGATGTTGATGACGCGCGGGACGTAGTCGCTGTCGTTGAAATCTTCCTCGGGACCGATGTCCTGCCAGCGACTCGGCTCGGTGCGCTCGAAGATCGGCCCCAGAGCGAACCCGAGCGTGGGCAGAGCGAAGGCAGCGGTCGCGATACCACCGGCGGCGACAGCGGTACCCGTCATGAAAGCGCGCCGGGTGACCGTCTCGCCTTCGAAAGCCCCGGGGATCCCGCGGTCCTTGGTGTAGCGGGACTTGCGCTGGGAAGTCTTGCTGGTGCGGTCGGACACGCTCGCGGAGGTTTGTAACGCTGGTCGCGATCGACTCTCAACTTTGTACCGGCCGCTACTTGACGCCGGGATCTGGCGACGCCGAGCTGCGACTGGCGCCCGCGCAGCCTACCTGAAGCGCAGCCGATCGCGCTCTGTCAGCGTGGTCCGCCGCGGGCCGACAGTAGCTGCGTAGCGGTAGCAGCGAAGAGAGCGTGCAGGTCGCACTCGCCACGACCAACGGCTCGACCGTGTGCCGCTTCAGCGATGCACGCCGCGAGCCTGTCGATCGCCTCAAGGTCGCGATTTTCCGCCAGCTCGCTCAAGGCCTGCGCGTACAGCGCATCGCCAGCAAGCAACGCGAGGTCCGCGTTGAGCGAGCGAGCGAAAACGCGCGAAATCCCCGCGTGTACGCGATGCCCTTCGTACACCGCCTCGACAGCGCGCGGACGCAGCGGAACAGGTCGGTCGTCGCTGGCACCCGCGCGCTGTGCCGCCCCACAGATGCAGTCGCCACCGCCAGCGACCATGCTGCGTTCCTTGTCGCCACCTTCGCCCGAAACGGACGGGCGGGTGGACTGTTCCTGGTGCTCGGGCTCGAGCGGCCGCGCACCGAGATCCACCAGCTCGCGCGGCAGGCTCTGTACCACTTCCGCTAGAGCACCACAGAGCGTCACCGACTAGCCCCCGAGTAGACGTTATCGTGCACCGCTTGGAGCGCCGTGCGCGCCGCAGCGAGCGTGCGCTCGACGTGTGACTGCTCGTGGGCGAGCGAGGGAAACCACGCCTCGAACCGCGACGGTGGCACGAAGATTCCTTGGTCGAGCAGCGAGCGAGCGAAGACGGCGTACGCCTCGGCGCTGGTGGCGCTGACGTCGGCAAAGTCGTGCACCGGACCGGCGGTGAAGAAGGGACAGACGAGACCCGGCGCCGCGGTCACCGTCAAAGGCACACCCACCTCTTCGCCGAGTGCGCGCAGACCGTCGGCGAGCGACGACGAGATGCGCTCGAGGTGTGCGCGTGCGGCGCTGTCGCGCGCCAACTCGACAGCTATCCGCCCGGCGGCGGTGGCCAGCGGATTGCCCGACAGCGTGCCCGCTTGGTAGACGTCGCCGCTCGGAGCGAGCGCTTCCATCGCTCGCCGCGGCCCGCCGAACGCGGCCAACGGCAGGCCGCCCCCGATCACCTTCCCGAGCACGGTGAGATCGGGCGTCACCCCCTCGCGCTCCTGTGCCCCTCCCGGGGCGACGCGGAAGCCGGTTATCACCTCGTCGAAGACGAGCAGCGCCCCCACCTCGTCGGCGCGCTCGCGCAGATAAGCGAGGAAGCCCTCGCTCGGGGGCACGAAACCCATGTTGGCCGGATACGGCTCGCAGAAAATCGCCGCGAAATCGCCGCTTGCGAGCGCTTCGTCGACCGCGGTGCGATCGTTCCAGGCGACCACCACCGTGTCGGCAACGGCGCCCTCGGGCACGCCCGGGCTTGCCGGAATGCCGTGTGTCGCAAGGCCCGACCCGGCTGCAACCAGGAAGGGGTCGGCGTGGCCATGGTAGGCGCCGGCGAACTTGAGCACCCGCGTCTTGCCGGTCACAGCGCGCGCCAAGCGCAGCGCGCTCATCGCCGCCTCGGTGCCCGAGGAGACGAAGCGCACCATCTCGACCGACGGTACGGAGTCGACGACAAGCCGGGCGAGCTCGAGCTCTCCCCGGGTAGGCGCGCCGTAGCTGGTGCCGCTTGCCGCCCGCGCCGTCACGGCCGCGACGATGTCGGGGTGGGCGTGACCGGCCAGCAGCGCACCCCACGACATCACCCAGTCGACGTAACGGTTGCCGTCGACGTCGACGAGCTCGGCACCCTCGCCGCGCGCGACGACGAACGGCTCGCGACCGATCTGCCCCATCGCCCGTACCGGGGAACTCACGCCTCCCGGCATGTACTGGCGGGACTCGGCGAACAGTTCGTGCGAGCGTCGGGCGCGGCGACTCATCCGCCGTAGCGCTCCTCCCAACGGCGATAGTCGTCGACGAAGTAGAGAAGGCGGACCTTCTTGAACTCGGTCGACGAGTAGAGGGTCGCCCGCTCTTCGATCCCCGTTTCGCGAGCGACAGCCGCAAGGATCGCGTCGCACTCCTCCTTCGAGCGCCCGTGCGCCATCGTGAAGAGCGAGTAGGGCCAGTCCGGATAGGTAGGCCGCTGGTAGCAGTGCGATATGCCACGGAAGGCGGCCATCTTCGGGCCGACCTCAAGCACCCGCTCCTCGGGAACCTTCCAGACACCCATCCCGTTCGCCGAAAACCCCGCGCGGCGGTGGTAGAGAATCGCCGCTACTCGGCGCAGCGCGCCGCGCTCGCGCAGCGAGGCGAGCGACGCGAGCACCTCGTCGGTGCCGACACCGAGCCGGGCGGCGGCGCGGTCGAAGGGGCGCGGGCAAGCTTCCATCGGACCCTGTGTCGCGCGGATCACCGCGATGTCCCAGTCGCTGAGCGGCACTGGCTCGGGATCGCGTGGCTCGACGGCCTCGACCGGGGCGGCCAGACCGTCGGTGGTCGCCTCCATCTCGAGGTCCATCCGGATTTTGAAGAGGCGCAGCGTCGGCAGCATCCGCATCGAGCGGGCACCGCTGAGGCGCGCGAGCACGTCGAGCGTCCCCTCCAGACCGAGCGCAGAGTCGGGCTCGACGGCGATCGTGAACCAGAGGTTGAACTCGTGGTCGCGGAGATAGTTGTGCGAGACCCCGGGATGCTCGTTGATCACCCGTGCGGCTCGGTGCGGATGCTCGGGATCCACCTTGGCGGCGACGAGCATCGAGCGGTACCCGAGCGCTCGCGTGTCGAAGATCGGCGTGATCTCGCGGATGATGCGCTTGCGCAAAAGCCAGGCCGTGCGGTCGATGACATCCTCCTCGCTACGCCCGAGCGCGGCCGCGAGCGGCGCGAACGGTCGCTCCTCAAGGGGGAAACTGCCCTGCAGCAGGTTGAGCAGCCGCCGGTCTTCGGCACTGAGCGGGACTGCCGCGCCGTATTTGCGCGAGCGCACCTTCGGTCTAGCTCTCAGCCGAGCCACTCGGCGACCTCCTGGGCGAAGTAGGTGACGACGATGTCGGCGCCGGCACGCCTGATTGCAAGCAACGCCTCGAGCACCGCCGCACGCTCGTCGAGGGCGCCCGCCTGTGCCGCGTATTTCAGCATCGCGTACTCGCCGCTGACGTTGTAGGCGGCGACGGGAACCTCGACGCTCGCGCGTACGCGCGCGATTACGTCAAGGTAAGGGAGGGCCGGTTTCACCATCACGACGTCGGCCCCCTCCTCGATATCCAAAGCCACTTCTCGCAGCGCTTCGCGCGCGTTCGCGGGATCGAGCTGGTAGCCGCGACGATCGCCGAACGCCGGTGCCGAGTCGGCAGCAGCGCGGAAGGGTCCGTAGAAGGCGGACGCGAACTTGGCGGCGTAAGAGACGATCGCGCGCTCGGCGAACCCTTCCTCGTCGAGCACGCCGCGTATCGCAGCGACGCGACCGTCCATCATGTCGCTCGGGGCTACGGCGTCCGCACCGGCGCGGGCGTGCGACACCGCGGTGCGCGCCAAAAGTTCGAGCGTCGCATCGTTGTCGACGCTGCCGTCAGCGCGGAGCACTCCGCAGTGGCCGTGCGTGGTGTACTGACAGAGGCAAACGTCGGTGACGACGACGAGCTCGGGTAGCTCGCTTTTCAAAGCGCGCACCGCGAGCTGAACGACTCCCTCGTCGTCCCACGCCGCTGAACCCTGGTCGTCTTTCCAAGGGGGAATACCGAAGAGAAGCACGGCGCGCACGCCGAGCTCGTGCGCGCGCCGCGCCGCTGCCACAGCTTCACCGATCGGCAAGCGTTCGACCCCTGGCATGCCGTCCACGCTTTCGCGCGCGCTGCCGGTGTGAACGAACAACGGCAGCACGAGGTGGCCAGGTGCGAGATCCGTCTCGCGGACCAGGTCTCGTAGCCCCGCGCTCCGACGAAGCCGGCGCAGGCGCGTCGCCGGAAAGCCCATCGCGAGAAGCAGTTTACGGACCGGCGGCGCCCGGCTGTGCCAGGGCGAAGCGCGCGAGCGCTCCATAGGCGAGGGCGAGCGCGGCAAGATGAAGCAGCGCGCCCTCCGCCAGCGCCCCGCGCAGGCCTTGCTCGAGCGCATCGAGCGCGGGTGCGAAGGGGAAGAGCGCAGCGAGAACGCGCGTCAGCTCCCACAGGGCACGATCGACTGCGCCGGACGGGACAAGCGCGAGCAGCGCGAGCGGGAGGCCAGCTAGTACGGCCAGAAGCGACGAGGCGCGAACGTCGCGGGCGACCGCCCCGATCACGAGCCCCACGGCACCGAACGCCGCCGCGGCGACAACCAGCCCAAGCCCCCACCAGGGAACCCCGGCGGGCACACCCGGCACGAAAAGCGCGACGATCAAGACCAACAGCGTCCCGCCCACAAGTCCGGCGAGCGCCGAGAGGAGCGCTTTGGCCGCGAGTATCCGTTCGATCGCGAGGTGCCGGCGCAAGCGCAGCAGCACGCCCTCCTCGCGCTCGAGCGCTAGGCCACCAGCCGCGAGCAGCATCGCCACGAACATCACGGCTATCGCCACCGCTACGGCGACGGCGAACTCGTCGAGGGAGCGCTGTCTACCCGCGACCACCCGTTCGCGCAGGGCGATCGGCTCGCTGAGAGCGCGCAAAAGACCGCCCGACGCCCCGAGGTTGCGACGGGCGAGCTCGGCAAAACCGGCGACACGCTCGATACGGGCGCGCGTCTCGCCGCTCGCATTGCGGGCAGCTAGGCGCAGTTCGCGCTCCGAACCGCGCAAGCCAAGGATCTCGATCGTTCGTCCGAAGATCGTCACTTTGCCGCCGTCGAGCACCAGGCCGAGATCGCGGATCGCGGCGTCGACGAGCGCCCGACCGATCGCCGCGTTGGCATCGCGCAGGCGCGCCTTGATCGTGTCGCGCACGAACCGTGCCTTGACGGGATCGTCGGCGTTGTAGAACACGGTTACGGAAACCGGTTGGAGACGCGATTGCAAGCGGTCGACGACGTCAGGCGGTACGACGATCGCGGCGAGAACCTCGCCCTCGCGCACAAGGCGTGCAGCGTCCTGCTCGTCCTGCGCCGGCACGACGTCGATCGACTGGCGCAGGGCGCGCGTCGCGGTGGGAATATCGAGCTCGCGGCTGCCGATCGCGATCTTCTGCTGCTCGGGCGGCAGCGGATCGACGATCGCGATCCGCGGTTTGTCCGGGCCCCGCGAGAGCGCGAAGCCGATCAAGAGCGCGAGCAGCACCGGGTAGAAGACGAGCAGCGCGACAAGAAGCTTCGAGCGCCCCAGAATCAGCACGTCCTTGCGCACCAGCGCCCGCATCGTGGCCGGCAGTGTCAGTGTCCTTTCGTGCGCAAGAAGCGCACGAACGCCTCTTCGAAGTCGAGCCCTTGCGCTCCCACAGCCGCTGCTAGCGCGTCCGGCGAACCGGCGAAGACGAGCTCGCCGTCGGCGAGGACCAGCACCCGATCGGCGTAGCGCTCCGCTTCCTGCACGAGATGGGTGGTGTAGAGGATCGCCGTTCCGGCTGCCGCCAAGCGGGTGAGGATCGACCAGAAGTTCTCGCGTTGGCGCGGGTCGAGCGCCGTCGTCGGCTCGTCGAGCAAGAGCAGCTCGGGATCGCCAAGCAACCCGACCGCCAGGTTGGTGCGCTGGCGCAAGCCGCCGGAAAGCTCCTCGACGCGGTCGTGCGCGCGCTCGACGAGGTCGCAAGCCGACAGCGCCGCGTCGACCCGTCGCGCGACGTCGTCGAGGCGCTCGAGCCGCGCGAACGTCTCGAGGTTCTCGCGCACCGTCAGACGCGCGTACAGGCCGGGTCGCTGCGGCACCCAACCGATCCGCTCGACATGCCGCTCGACAATGCCGCCGTCAGCGTCGACGATCCCCGCAAGGATCGACAGCAATGTCGTCTTGCCGGCACCGTTAGGTCCGATGACAGCGACCAGTTCGCCCCGCCCGATCGTCAGCCCGACATCGGCAAGCGCCCGGCGAGTACCGAAGCGCTTCTCGAGGGCGCGAGCCTCGAGGACGGTCACCGCCGGCGACGAGACGGTGGGGGGCGAGGCGGCGGGTTGCTGCATTCCCCGACATACTGACGAAGCGGCCTCACCGTCGCAATCGCTGTCGGTGGTAGCGATCGATGCGGATCCTGTTCATCGGTGACATCGTCGGAAGTTGCGGTCGTCGCTGCGTGCGCGAGCTGGTACCAGCACTGCGCAGCGAGTTTGCTGTCGACGTGGTCGTGGCGAACGCTGAGAACGCTGCTGCGGGCCTTGGCATCACCGAGCGCACGGCGCGCGAACTGTTCGAGGCCGGTTGCGACGCCTTGACACTCGGCAATCACGCCTTCCGACGCGCGGAGAGCTACCCCTATTTGGATCGCGAGGAACGGATAGCGCGACCGGCCAACTTCCCTCTCTCGAGCCCGGGGCGTGGCTATTCGCTCGTCGAGGCCGCGGGTCGCCGGCTTGCGGTTGTCAATCTCTGTGGAACCGTCTTCCTCGAGTGCACGAACTCGCCGTTCGTCACGGTAGACCAGCTGCTCGCTTCCCTCGAGCGCCAGCGTGTCGACCACGTGCTCGTCGACTTCCACGCCGAAGCCACGAGCGAGAAGATCGCCTTCGGCTGGTACGTCGACGGACGGGTAACAGCGTGCGTCGGCACCCACACGCACGTCCAGACCGCCGACGAACGCGTACTGCCCGGTGGTACGGCCTACATCACCGACGTCGGGATGACCGGCGGCCACGGCGGTGTGATCGGCGTGCGTCGCGACGCAGCGCTGGAGCGCTTCCTACGAATGACCTACGCACGCTTCGAACCCACCGATGAGGATCCGCGCCTTCACGGTGTTCTGATCGACGCCGACGGCGATGGTCGCGCACGGGCGATCGAACGGGTGTCGCGAGCGCTGAGCGCCTGACGCTCGTCGCCAGCGACGATCGCTGCGTCGTCCGGCTGCCGCTGCACTCGGAGGAACACGGCCACAAGCCAAACCGGCAAGAACCACACGACGTACAGGTAGAACCAGTAACCACCGGCCATCTGCGCTGCCACGATCGCGAGCGTCACAGCGGCCGCTGCTTGCCCCGCGTCGCGCCGGCGCGGCCGGAAAGCGAAGGCGAGTGCGACCGCGACGGCGACCGCTGCGACCACCCAGCGCACGGGCTCGAGGCGCGACTCTTGCCCGTAGATGCTGAACGGCGTCATGCGACCGCTCTGGTAACCCAACGTGCGCTGCCAGAACTCGGCGAGCCCGCCGTCGGGGAGCAGGACGGCAAGCGGTAGTGCGAAAGCGCCGAGCGCCACAGCGGTTGCGACCGGCAATGCGAGGGCGCGGCGCCGGCCGTCGCCGGCGGCGAGGATCGGCAATGCGATCGCGGGCACGAACTTCGCGGCGGCCGCGAGACCCACGAACCAGCCGCGCCAGGCCGCTGCGGCGAGCGGTCGCCGTCCGGTAAATCCGAGCAGGGCCAACGCCAACAGCGCTGCGACGAGCCCATCGTTGCTGTTCGACTGAACGACGAAGGCGGCGTACGGGCAGGCAGCCCACGCCCACGCGAGGGCGGCGGCACGCTCGCGCCCGAGCCGGCCCGGAGCGCTGCGCAAGCCGACAAACAAGAGGGCGAGCATCGCAATCAGGTCGAAGGTCAGCGCCGCCGCATGTGCGGCAGGCAACTCGTCCCACTGCCCGCTCCAGGGCAGAAGCTGCTCGAACGGCACGTAGGCGACGTAGGTGAAGGGACCGTAGGTGTCGCCATGGTCGACGTTGGGCGCGAGGTCGCTGCCGTACACCTCGCTTCCGTCGACAAGACGGTCCGCGCCCACCACGCTCGCGTACCCGACGTCGATGACGTTGGAGTCGACGACGTTGAGGGCTACGCGGAAGGCCACGAGAGCAAGGGCTCCGAGAGCGACGGCGCCAAGCGGCAGGTGCGGCACGAGCGGGCCCCTCGGCGACCCGCGGCCAACAGCTAGCCACAGGGCGCGCGCCGCTATCCACGCCAGTGGGATGTATGCGAGCGGAACCGACAAGCCGATCTCGCCACGGTTGAAGAAGAAGTGCGAAACCCCGAACGCGAGCACCGCTAACAGGTCGAAATGCAGCGCTCGGAAGGGCCGCCGCAGGTCGAAGAACGGGAGCAGGAAGAGCACGCACAGCGGCAGCCACACGTACGGTGCGTTCACGACACGCCCGAACGCACCCGGATAGCCGCGCGCCATCGACCACGCCACCTGGTAGCCCGTCCACTGTTCGAGCACCCGCCCACTGCGGTCATCGATGTGGACCTGGGCGACCTCGCGCCCGGAGTCGAAGAACCCGACCTGCCAGCGCCGGTCGCCCGACATGTAGGCGGCACCCGCGAGCTGACGGTGGCGCCCGGCGCTCTGCTTGCGCACAGCGTCGCTACGGCGTGCGATCGTGATCGCGCGCTCGGCCGACAGGCGCCAACCTGGCGGTGGGCGGTCGAAACTACTTGGCGCGGTGAGCGCTGCTCCCGCCGATGCCGGAGCCACGCAAGCCAGAGCGGCCACCCAAAACAGGCCGGCAAGCAAGGCCCAGGCGACGTAGCGGCTGACTAGCGACGCGCCGCGAAGCTCCACATCTTGTTCCCCACGAAATTGAGGGGGGTGGCGGTGACGATCGCGAGCGCCTGCGCCGGTAGCTCGGCTAAGCCCACCCCTGCCACGAGGAGCTCGAGGACCGCCGCGGCGAACAGGAAGGCGACGACACTGACGAGCAAAAAGCGTGGCGCCTGAAAAGCGGGCCGCCCGTCGCGGGCACGAAAGGTCCAGTGGCGGTTCCAGAAAAAGTTGTTCGTCAACGCGCAGACGAAGGCGACGGTGGCGGCGGCAAGGTAGTGCAGCCCGAGAGCGTGTATGGCGAGCGCGAAGACGGTCAGGTTGACGGCGTATCCCGAGGCGCCGACGACACAAAACTTGACTAGCTGCACCCAGTTGTGCGGCCTGCGCACACCCGCTCGAACGCGACCGGCGTAGGTGCCGATGCGCACCGCGCTAGCCCTCAAACGAGCCGTCGCGGCGCCTCCGTAAAGCGGACGACTCTCGCCCCCGGCGCGCTCGCCCGTCGGCGCCAGATCGCCGAGGCCGCCGTCGCCTGCGCGCTGAAGCTGCATCGCGTCGAATCTATCGGGCGCCGTCAGCGATCTCGAAGTGACGAGCGACGAGCGCGGCCACGTCGCAGAGGCGACAGGCATCGCGTAGCGGGTGGTTATCTCGTCCCCCGCCCGGGGGACGTGGAGGGTCGCGATCGAGACCGACAGCGACCAACACCCCCAGCGAGTCCTCGCGATCGAGCCCACCATGGCTTCCGCCGCCGACATGACTGGCACCGCCCCAGTCCACGAACTCGTAGCCCGGCTCGGCGCACACGACGACATCCCCAGATGTAGGCGCGGCGAGAGCCGACCACAGACGAGCGAGTGCGTCGGGGTTTCGCGCTGAGCGTACGGCGTCACCGCGCAGTTCGAGGCTGAGCGCAGCGCCATCGCCTTCCAGTGCCCAAGACGCTCCGAACTCGTCGCGGAACTCGCTGCCTGGCGCGAAGCGCAGCTCGGCAGTCGCGCTAGCGACGACCACCTCGTCGCGTTCTTTGTACGCGACAAAGCGCACGCCTGTGAGAGCGCACAGGCGTCGTCGGAGCTCGCGCTGAAGCCGGTTCCGACGGCGTCCGTCGCTTTCGAGGATGTACACCATTGCCGCCCGACCGCCCGGCGACACAGCCACCTCGGCGAGATCGGGATCCGGATCGTTCGGTCGCAGCACCCGCAGGCCGTCGAGCGCCGAAACCAGGTCGATCGTCGCGTGCACAGCGCTCTGGCCGTGGTCGGAACAGACGACGATGCCGTAACGCTCGAGAAGCGACGTGAGCCCTCCCGCCGCGGCGACGACACGAGCCAGGGCGCGATCAGCCGAAGCGAGTGCGGCGATCTGCCCGCCTGGCCCCAGGCGGTGCGAGCGCGTGTCCGTATCGGGAAGGGACAAAAGCAGAAAGTCGAAAGCGTCGGCGCGCACGAGGTGCTCGGCGACACACGCCGAGTGTGGATCGCGCCACCCGGGCAGACCGAGCAGCGACGTGCAGGGAAGCGGCCGGCTCGCGAAAAGGTCGGCGTAAAAGAGCTCAGCCGGGCCCCACACGGCGTGGCGGAAGTGAGTGGTCGTGGCGATCCGCGCAAGGCCGGGTCCGACCACGGGCTCGTGGCGGTTACGGCCACGAAAAACGAGGTAGGTCGAACATGCGGTGCGGATTCCGTGGTCTTCGAGCTTTTCGAAGACCGTCGTGACCCGGCGCGAGAGGTGAGCGAGGTTGAGCTCGTAGACGGTGTCGGTGAGAACACGCAGCACACCGAACACGCGCGCCGCAGCGAGCGACGTGCCGTACTCGACGTACCTTCCCTCGTCGCGCGCGTACCAGTTGATCGACGGGATGGCGTGATCGGCAACGGGAGCTCCAGTGGCGATCGTCGCCGCGGCGGCCGGTGTGACGGATGGGAACACCGAAACGAGCGGGTGGATCCCGTCCGACTCGCGGACTAGCGCCGCGAGCGTCGGGGCGGCACCGCTCGCTACCGCGCGCGCGAGGGCGTCGGGGCGCAGTGAATCGATGACGCACAGGATCAGTCCGCGGGAGGCCAACGACTCAGCGGAGGATGCGCAGCCCGCCAGGCCGAACCACGTCCGTGGACCGAGCTCGCCACCAGAGCCACGCCGCGGCGAGGGCCGCGACCGCCCCGAGCGCGTGTACGAGCGCCACGAGCACCACGGTCGTGAGCGCGACGAGATCGCCGACAAGGACGACGAGCGCCGCCGCGACACCGCTGGCCCGACGCTGCGCGCGCGTGAAGAAGCCACCTGGGCCGAGAACGCCCAGCACGCTGCCCGCGACCGCCGCGATACCGCCGAGGAGCGAGTTCGCGATCGCCGAGCCGAAGAGCACGCTGGCGACGACTGCGAGCGCGGTTCCGACGATCAGCGTTCGGTCGTGCGCGAACACCGAAACCTCTCCACCGCTCGGTGAGGAGTGCGCCGCCGCGGAAGCAGGCCGGCTGCGGCCGATGGTGTAGAGGAGGATCGCAGCGAGAAAGAGTGCGACGGCCACCCAGGGGCTCTCGAGCCACGCCCAATCGGTGGCGTCGAAGTCCACACCAGTGTCGGTGCGCGCCAGAACAACTATGGCAAGCCCAGCGATTGGCGCGCGCAAGCCGACAGCCGCACCGATACCGAGCGCTGCGAGGATGTCGGTGAGCGAGGTCAAGGGCAGAAACGTACTCGGCGGCGCTACCCTGCGACCGCATGACTGTAGAGGAGCGCGGTGCTGTGGCGAACACGCCGCGTCGCTCGCAACTCGACAGCCGCGCTGCGGCTGCTCGAACCGCAGGATCGCGAGCAGTTTGCGCGAAGTCCCGGGCATGAGCGGCGCCGGAAACCCTTCGCTGCCGCCGGACCTCGAGCGCTACACGCGCTTGCTCGCCGAGCGCACGAAGGTGATGCGCTCGACAGCGATGCGCGATCTGATGTCGATCACCGAGCGGCCCGAGGTGATCTCGCTCGCCGGCGGACTTCCGGACACGGGTAGTTTCCCGGCACCTTTGTTCGGCCGGATCTTCGAGCGCATCGTGCGCGAGGCGGTCGCGCGCGCGCTCCAGTACGGACCCACCGAGGGACTGGCAGAGACCAAGCGCTGCGTGGCCACGGTGATGGCGGCCGAGGGGATGGAGGTCGATCCCGACGACGTGCTCATTACCACCGGCGGCCAGCAGGTGCTCGACCTGGTGGCAAGGACGCTGATCGACCCCGGCGACGTGATATTGGCGGAGGGTCCCACCTACCCAGGCGCGATACCGGCTTTTTGCTCCTACCAGGCAGAAATCGTGCAGGTGGGCATCGACGGGGGTGGTTTGCGGATTGGCGAGCTGGCGAGGGTTCTTGAGCGCCTTGCCAGCGAGGGTCGCCGCGTGAAGTTCCTCTACACGATCCCGAACTTCCAGAACCCGGCCGGCGTGACGCTAGCTGCCGACCGGCGACGCGAACTGCTCGATCTCGTTCGCCGCTACGACCTCCTGGTGCTGGAGGACAACCCCTACGGCTTGCTGCGCTACGAGGGAGAGCCGCAACCCACGCTCTTCGCGCTCGACGGTGGCGAGCGCGTGATGTACCTCGGGACCTTCTCGAAGATCTTCTCGCCAGGAATACGGGTGGGCTGGGTCGTCGCGCCGCGGCCGCTGCGCGAGAAGATGAACATCGGCAAGCAGGCAGCCGATCTCTGCACAGCGACGCTCTCGCAGCTCATCGTCCACGCGCTGTTCGAGCGCGACGAGTGGCGTTCCTACCTGGAGCTCGTCAAGGAGATCTACCGGCGTCGCCGCAACGTACTGCTTGATGCGCTTGTCGAGTACCTGCCGGCGGAGGCGGAGTGGGTGCAGCCGGAGGGCGGCCTTTTCGTATGGGTCACGTTGCCCGAATACATCAACACCACCGACCTCCTCGCCCGGGCGTTGCGCGAGAACGTCGCCTTCGTTCCTGGTGAGCAGGCGTTCGTCGACGGACGTGGCAAGAGCTCTCTGCGCCTCAACTTCTCTGGCTCCGACGAAGAGCGCCTCCGCGAGGGGGTGCGTCGCATCGGCGAGGTGATCGAGGAGCAGATCGCGCTGTACGGCACCCTCACCGGTCGGGACCGTGCTAGCAAGCGGGGAGCCGATGCCAGCAACGCAGCCGACGTCAAACGCCACTCGCAGCGGCAGAACAACGCGGCAAGTAGCGGCAGGGTGGTGCCGATGCGCCGGCGGGCACCGCGTCCACGGTGAGCCGGGTCGCCGTTCTCAAGGGCGGGCGTTCGCTCGAACGGCAGGTGTCCCTGCGATCCGGCGAACGGGTCGAAGAGGCGCTGCGGCGGCTCGGCCACGAGGTCGTTGGTATCGACGTCGGCCGTGACCTGGTGCGCCAGCTGCGCGCTCTGCAACCGGAGATCGCGTTCGTGGCCTTGCACGGACCCGGCGGCGAGGACGGCACCGCGCAAGAGCTGCTCGAGATCCTCGGCATCCCCTACACCGGTTCGGGGGTGCTGGCGTGCCAACGCTGCATGGACAAAGTGCTCGCGAAACACCTCTTCGTCGAAGCGGGCATCCCCACCCCAGAGTTCTTCGCGTTCAGCCAACTCGCGTTTCGCGAGCTAGGAGCAGCCGACGCGCTCGGCGAGATCGAGGAGCGGCTCGGTTTTCCGATCGTGATCAAGCCTTCGAGCCAGGGCTCTGCGCTCGGTATCAAATTCGCCGGTTCACCCGAGGACGTGCCGGGAGCGCTCGTGTCGGCATTCGCCTACGACACCAAGGTGCTGATTGAGCGTCATGTTGCGGGCCGCGATCTTGCTGTCGGGATCATCGAACGCGACGGCGAGCCCCACGTGCTGCCGATCGTCGAGGCGATCCCGCTGGACGAGCCGTTCTTCGACTTCGAAGCCCGCTACGAGATCGGGCGCACGCGCTTCGTTTGCCCTGCAGATCTCGGGAATGAAGTCGCGGAGCGCTGCGCGCAGGTGGCTCTAGCCGCCTACCGCCTGCTCGGTTGCCGCGACTTCGCTCGCGTCGACCTTCTGCTCGCTCCGGAAGGCGAGCCGACGGTGCTCGAGATCAACGCGATTCCGGGACTCACCGACACGAGCTTGCTGCCCCAGGCCGCCGTAGCAGCTGGAATTGGGTTCGACGAGCTGGTGGCGACGATCCTCGACAACGCGCACCAGCGGCAAGACAGCGCACGCCGCTGAACAATCAGCGCAGCGGTCGCAGCGTCGGGGGACTCGCGGGACTACTGGCCCCCGGTGGCAAAGTCTTCTGGCGTGACGTTGTCGAGGAACTCGCGGAAACGCTCGACAACCTGCTCGGTGTCCTCGACTTCGTGCTCGAACTCGATACCCGATTCGGCGAGCACCTCGTCGGCTACGAAGATCGGCGCGCCGGTGCGCACAGCGAGCGCCAGCGCGTCGGACGGGCGCGAGTCGATCAGGTACTCGCGGCCGTTCATCCGTAGCGCGACCTCGGCGTAGAAGGTGTTTTCGCGGAGCTCCGTGACGGTCACGCGCGCGCAGGTCACATCGAGCTCAGCGAGGATGTCGCTCATCAAGTCGTGCGTCATCGGCCGGGGCGTGCTCGCACCCTGGAGTTTCATCAGGATCGCCGCGGCCTCGGGGTGTCCAATCCAGATCGGCAGGAACTTGTTGCCGGCGCGAGTCTTGAGCAGCACGATCGGCTGCTTGCCGACCATGTCGAAGCTCACACCGTAGATGACCATTTCCTGCATGGCGTGGTGGCTCCCTCGCTGGCTCGGCTGCTCGCTCGGCTGTTGCCAAGTCTAGTGGTGCCCGCACGCCTACAGCACACGGATAGGGCACACAACCAGTGGGCGCTCCAGGACTCGAACCTGGGACCTCCGCCTTATCAGAGCGGCGCTCTAACCAGCTGAGCTAAGCGCCCCTGCAGCGGGCAATCCTAGCGTCCGTGCCGTAGGGATAGTCGCTGAGCGCGCGAGCGCGCGTGCGACCTCAAGCGGCGCGCAGCGCACCTTGGTGCGCAAGCCCGCTCGTGCCAGCGAGAGCCTCGAGGCGCTCGCAGAGAAGCACAGCTGCTTCCGGACTTGGTAGCTCGAGCGTCAGGCGACCGCGCGCACTGACACGGACGCGTACCGGCAGACCGATACTCCGAGCGAGAGCACCCTCTACCCGGTCGGCGAGATCCGCCGCCTCGGCGCTGTTGGTTCGTCGTGTACGCACAAGGGCGCCATTCGTTTGGGCCGCTCCGTTGCCTTCGTCGCTGGCCAACGCGGAGCGGACGGCCTCCTCCGTGCGCCTGACGGACCACCCCTCGTCACGAGCACGCCGCGCGAGCAGAATTCGAAGATCTTCGTCCTTGCACATCAAGAGCGCGCGCCCGTGGCCTTCGCTCAGGTCGCCACGATCGATCATCGCCAGCACCTCGTCCGGCAGTTCCAAGAGGCGGATGAGGTTGGCGACACTGGAACGACTACGCCCCACTCGCCGAGCCACCTCGGCTTTAGGGCAACCGAGATCCTCGACCAAAAGAGCTAGGGCTCGTGCGCTCTCGACCGGGCTGAGGTCGGCGCGAGCCAAGTTCTCGGTGAGCGCCACCTCGAGTCGCTCGCTGCCCTCGAAATCGCGCACAAGCGCCGGGACGGTTGCCAGTCCCGCCAGCTTCGCTGCGCGCAAACGGCGCTCACCGGCGACGAGCTCGTAGCCGTTCTCGACAGTGCGTACGACGAGCGGCTGAAGAACGCCGTGGGTACGGATCGATTCGGCCAGTTCGGCGAGCGCGTCCGGGTCGAAGTGCCGGCGCGGCTGGAGTGGATTCGGTCGGATCGCGTCGACCGGGACCTGCCGGAGCGACCCCCCCGCTCGTGCGTCGCGGTCGAGTATCGCTGCCAAACCTCGACCCATTCCCCGCACTTCAGGCACGTGCTGCCACCTCCCTCGCGAGTTTCAGGTAAGCCGCCGATCCCGCACTCGCGGGAGCGTGGGCGATCACAGGTCGACCGAAGCTCGGTGCCTCGCTGATGCGGATGCTCCGCGGCACGACCGTGTCGAAGACGAGATCGGGAAAGTGCGAGCGCAGTTCTTTCTCTACGTCGCGTGCGAGTCGAGTCCTTCCGTCGTGCATCGTGATCACCATGCCCGCGATCTCGAGCCGTGGGTTGAGCTCCCGGCGGATCAACTCGAGAGTCTCCAAGAGTCCCGCCAGGCCCTCGAGCGCGAAGTACTCGGCCTGGACTGGAACGAGGACGCGGTCAGCAGCGACCAAAGCGCTGACCGTCAGTGGACCGAGCGACGGGGGACAGTCAAGCAGTGTGAAGAGAAACCGCTCGCGGGTGTCGCCCAGGGCCGTCTCGAGGCGGTGCTCGAATCCAGCGATCCGCGCCAATTCGACCGACGCCCCAGCAAGATCGGGACTGGCCGGTGCCAGCCACAGGCGGCTCTCAGCGGTCGGACGGGCGATAGCGGCGAGGTCGATGCCGCCGACCAGGCAGTCGTAGGTGCTGGGCGACTCGGCGCGCGAAAAGCCGAGGGCGACGGTGGCGTTGCACTGTGCATCGAGGTCCGCGACAAGCACTTCGTGTCCCGCTGCGGCGATGCTCGCTCCGAGGTTGACGGCAGTGGTGGTCTTGCCGACACCGCCCTTCTGGTTGGCGATTGCGTAGACGTAACCCACAGCGCCGCGAACGGTAGACGTGCGACCGGACTGAATCGGATCGTCGAGGCTGGAGATGCACACCTGCGAGCCCAGCAGCGCACGGGCCGGCGTCATCTCAAAGGGGACAGCGGCGGATCCGTGCCGGGTTGCGTGGGTAGCGGGGCGGTGTTGGCTGACGTTTGTGGAAGAGGTGGAGGTGAAGCGACCGAGCGCCAGGGAAAGGGTCCGTAGCGATCACCTCCCCGCACTCCAAGCCGAGAAGCTCAGCAGCGCGAGCCGCCGACCGTTCTTCGGCGTCGTTGCGGCGACCGCGCCAAACAATGACAAGACCGGACACGCTGACGAGCGGGGCGGTCAACTCAATAGTGATCGGTAGTGGGGCCATGGCGCGGGCCAGCGCGGCGTCGAAGCGCTCGCGCAAGGGGCCTCTTCCGGCGTGCTCGAGACGCTCGTGGACGAAATCGACGTTTGCGAGATTGGCTCGCAGCGCAAGGTTGCGCGCCGTGTGCAGTTTGCGCTGCGAGGCATCAATCAGCGTGAATCGGACCGTCGGCAGTGCGACGGCAAGGGGTAGCGCGGGAAAGCCGATTCCGCTACCAGCGTCGGCGACGCGAGCCGGCCCGGTGTTTTGCAGCGCGGGCAACGCACTGAGCGAGTCAACGATGTCGCGCCACCAGATTTGCTCGAACGTGTCGTGAGCTGTGCCGGGGTCGGGTTCCTCGAGCAGAGCAGCAACGAGCGAGCGCAAACGCGGGTCGCTCGTATGGCGCGAGAGCCAATCGTCGGGGGAATTCCCCGAGCGATCCACTGGCGAGCGTTTCACGCGAAACGCTGCCCCACAGTACCCGTGCTCAACGTCTCGAGCGGCGTCTTTTTCCCGAAACCTTGCGCCGCGCGCCAGTTGGCTCAACGACGACACGGCGATCGGGCTCCTGTCCTTCGCTGCGTGTCTCCACACCACCCACACCGCGAAGGTGCTCGTGAACGACCTTGCGTTCCGCGGCGCGCATCGGCTCGAGCTCCACTGCGCGCCCGAACCGAACCGCTTCTCTCGCAGCCCGGTCGGCCATCCGCCGCAACGTCTCTTCGCGCCGTTCGCGGTAGCCGCTGGCATCAACGATCACCCGTCGCTCTTCACCTGCAATTCGTGCCGCCCGGAACGCCAAGTGCTGGATAGCGTCGATCGTCGTCCCACGCCGGCCGATGAGAAGTCCAGCCTCCGTGGTGTCGATACCGATCCGGATCTCTTCGGGCGAAACGTTGACGCTCAACGTGGCACCTTCGGCGAGTTCTTCAACGATTCGCTCCACCACACTGCGCGCCCGCTCCAAACCGTTCCCCCTCATCGCACGCTGCCTCTCTATCTACTTACATTCCCTGCTCGCTTCGCGCTCGCACACGCGCTTCCTATCTCTGGCGCCGTCGCTTGCGCCTCGCCCGCGGCGGCGGTGGTGGTGCCGACGCACCACTACCAGCAGCCGCACCCGCCTCCACACCTGTCGCCGCGGGAACAGGTGGTGGGAAGAGCTTTCTCACAAGCAGCTGTTGTCCCACGGTCCATACGTTCGTCGTGACCCAGTACAGGATCAGACCAGCCTCGAAGTTCACGATGAACACAGCGAAAACGAGTGGCAGGGCGTACATGATCCGCTTCTGGGCAGGATCTGCACTGACAGCCGTGACAGCGCTCGCGCCGAGCTGCGTGCCGATGTATAGCGCGATCATCAGCGCCAACACCCACGGGTGGTCGGTCAGCTTGTCGGACAGATCGGGGATGAACAGAAAGCTCTCGTTGCCACGAATTTCTGCGCGGAACTCGTCTGACCGAAGGAGGTAGAAAAGTGCGATGAAAAACGGGATCTGCAGCAGTAGCGGCAGGCACGAGCCCAACGGGTTAACACGTTGCTCGCGATAAAAGCGGAGCATCTCTTCCTGCATCCGCTGCCGATCGTCCTTGTAGCGCTCCTGAATACGCTTTATCTCGGGCTGTAGGCGCTGGAGACGCTGCATCGCGAGGATCCCCTTGAAAGTGAGGGGCAGAATCGCCAGCCTCACGGTGAACGTCATCAGGATGATCGCTACTCCCCACGAGCCCGGGAAGTCACCGAGAACCCCGTGCCAAAACTTGAGAATCGCGCCGCACGCGTCTATCAGCGGCTGGAGTATGTTGGCAGCCGGCACCACTACAGACGTCTCACCTCATCCGCGTGGTGGCTGCTCGAGGGGGTGGGACGTGGTCGACACCACCCAGGCTGAAAGGGTTGCAGCGCAGTAGCCTCCACAACGCGAGCGCGAATCCGCGAATCGCGCCGTGAGTGCGTAGTGCCTGCACTGCGTACTCGGAGCAAGAGGGGTAGTACCGGCAGCGAGGACCTGTCATTGGTGAGACGAAACGCTGGTAGGCGCGGATCACTGCGACAAGGGCACGTACTGCTAGGTGCTTTCCCTGCGCTTGCCGTTCGCTGATTACCGTCGAGGGGGAGGTCACTGTGCCGAGGCGGGTTTGGTATGCGTCGACAGCTTCTCGGTTAGTGCGCGAATCTCTTGCTCGATGTGGTGTGTCTTCAGCTCGTCGATCCCTTCGCCCAGCTCTGGTCGAGCGACTAGAACAAAATCGACGCCAGTCGGAGCTTCGTCACCAAGCGCGCGAAAAGCCTCTCGGAGCAGCCGCTTGGCCCGGTTTCGGGTGACTGCTGAGCCTACACGTTTCCCAGCTACCACACCGAGCCGCGGAGGGGCGTCGCGGGGCTCGCGAGTGAAGGCGTACAACACGACATAGCGACCGGAGAGCCGGCGCCCACGCCTGTACACCCGCTCGAACTCGGCGCTACGCGTCAGTCGCCCTGAGCGGCCTTTTCTGCGCACTAAGCCGCTAACCAGCGAGCCTGTGTCGGCCCTTCCTGCGCCTGCGCTTGAGAACCTGCCGCCCCTGGCGGGTTCTCATGCGCTTTCGAAAGCCGTGCGTGCGTGCTCGACGACGTTTTTTTGGTTGATAGGTGCGTTTCATCGCTGTCCCGTTCCCGACTGGGTGACCACTGAGGCGACCTCGCGCGGGCGCGCGAAGTATAGGGCGTCGAACGC